>JAFLCL010000293.1 GCA_017303575.1 Deltaproteobacteria bacterium | reverse complement strand
GCCGAACCGAGGCGTGGGGCCCGCGGCATCGGCGCCTGCGTCGATCGAGGTGGAAGCATCGAGCTGTGTCGGCACGCTCGCGTCGGGACCGCGGGCAGCGTCGGGCGCTGGGGCCGCGTCGGGGGACGACGCATCGACGCCTGCGTCGGGTCGGCAGCCGCACACGAGCTCCGCGTCCGCGTTCGTCGTGCGCAGCGGGTCGCAGTCGGCGTCGCAGTCGCCGTTCGCCCAGCGCAGGTAGGCGGTGGACGCTGTCGTGTCCTCGCAGAAGGTGCCGCTCGTCCCGCGCAAGCACGAGGTGTCGACCGGCGGGACGTCGCGCCCGTAGGTGCACACACCGGCTTCGCCATCGGCGCTCGGGAGACGCACGCAGCGCACGCCCACACCGGGCACGGTCGGACACTCCTCGAGCTGCGTGCAGCAGATGCCGAACGGCAAGACGCCCTCGTCGACGCACGCCTGCACCCTCGGATCGGGGGACACGATGCTGCACATGCCCGCCATGCCCGTGGCCATCGGGTCGAGCACGAAGTGGCCGCGATCGCAGGTCACGCGCCCTTCCTCGATCCGCGTGACCGGATGGTTCTCGAAGCAGAGCGCCTCGCCGCGATCGAGGTCGTTGACGATGCCGTCCTCGTCGCAGTCACCTCCGCCCCACCAGTTGAGGAACGGCCCCGTGAAGCACGGCGCGAGGGAAGGGAAGTCGGGCGTGTCGCCGTCGACGACGTAGCGGCTGTCGCCGCAGATCGCGTAGGCGCATCCATCGATCGTGAGTGCCGGCGTCTGTCGCCCGCGGCTCCCGATCGCGGCCTCCGGACACGACATCGTGTCGGGCATGAGGCAGTACTCGCACATGCTCGTCGGCAGCAGACACGAGCCGGTGAGGTCGCCGGGCGATGCAAAGACGCACGCGCCCGGATCGTCGCAGTCGCGGCCCGTCGAGCAGGGCCGCGGCACCATGCCGAACGGCAGGCCCTCGCGGCACGCGCCGGAGCTGTAGCAACCGACGCCGAGCTGCGCGTGCGCACGATCCGGGCTGGAGATCGCGGCCAGCACGAGTCCGAGGAGGACGCACGACACGACCGTGCGCGAAGCGAGCATCCTCCGAGGCTCCCACGAAGGCGCACGGCTGGCAGCCCCCGCGATGGCGACGAACACGTGTCGCGTTGCGAGCCGAGGTCCGATCGCGAACGATCGCTCGCATGACGTGGTTCGCGTTGCTCGCGCCGCTGTTCTTCTTCGGGGCCCTGATCGCGATGCTCGCGCTGGCCAAGCGGCTCACGCCGCGACCTCCTCCGCAGCCCGATCCCGTGGGCCTTCGCACCGTCGCGCGCTTCTCCTACGAAGGTGGCGACCCGGCGAGCCTGATGGATGCGATCGCCAAGAGCCTCGAGGAGGCGAGCGTCGAGACGACGCCGTGGCGCTGGGATCGCGAGGGTTGCTACGTCGAGTGCAGCTACGGCACCGCGCGGTTCCAGGTGGATCTCTACGTGTACGGCGAGACCTCGCTCTTCGTGCAAGGCATGGGCACCGGCAGCTCGATGCTCGGCCCGCCCGTCGACGGCGAGGGCACACGCAAGGTGCTGCGCGCGATCGACGGCGCGCTCCGAGCGCACGCCAAGGTGCGCGAGCTCCGCTGGCGTCGCCGCGAGATCGACGCGGTGGGCGGCGAAGGCCAGCACTCCGCCCCCTTCGACGACGGCTGATCAGCTCCAGGAGAGGACGAGCTCGACGCGGCCGTCGACGATCGTCATCGAGGCGACGTCGCCCGCCGCGGGCCCTTCGTCCTTGCTGCGGGACAGACCGATGAGCGCGAGCGCGAAGCCCTCGAGGAACACGTGCCATGCGCGGCACGCGAGGAAGACCGGGTGATCGGTGGTGAAGTGCAGCCGCGCGTGGCCCGGTCGCACCTCGAGCACCTTGATCTCGCCCAGGCTCTGCGAGCCCGCGCGCCAGAGGTGCGGTGCGAGCTTCACCATCGTGATCGTGTCGGGGCCCACGGTGCGGGCCCAGCTGCGCAGCATCGGGGCGAGCACGCCGGTGTCCATCGCGCGCGAGAAGCGGGCGACGCCGATCGATCGCACGCCCTCGTCGCCGAGCACTCGGTGCGCGCTCTCGATGAGACGCGCGCCTCGATCGAGCGGGCACCACGTGCCGTCCGCGACACGATCCACCCAGTGGCTCGCGAAGGGATCGTGGGCCAGCACGTCCGCGCGCACCTCGTCCCAGCGCCCGCGCTCCTTGAGCACGGTGATGAAGCCGACGATCGAGTGCGTGGTCACCGCAGGCACGACGACGACGCCCGACGCGTTCGCGTCGTCTGGGGCTCGGCCGTCTCGGGCCGACGAAGGTGATCGCAGGTTCGTCATCGAGGTCGCCCGCCGAGCGCCGAGCCTAGCAGAAACCCGAGCACGACGTCCTCGTTCGACGGGCCGCTCGGGCCTCCGCGCTCGCGCGGCCCTTGCGTCGCACGCTGAGGGTGCGACAACCGGCCCGTGAAGTTCGATGCCGACTCGGTGCTCCCGTTCCCGCAGGACGTGGTGTTCCGAGCGTACCGAGACGATCTCCACCGCGCGGTGGCCTACATGCCGAACGTCACGTCCATCGACGTGAAGTCGGAGGAAGAGGTCGAGCCCGGCGTGCGCAAGTACTTCAAGGTGTGGACGGCAGGCGGCGACATCCCCGCGAGCCTCCGCACCTTCCTCGCCGAGGGCGTGCTGCGCTGGGACGACATCGCGGTGTGGAGCGAGAAGACGTGGGCATCGGAGTGGGACATCCGCACGCACCTCTTCCCCGAGGCCGTCCAGTGCAGCGGCCAGACGGTGATCGTCTCCCTCGGCCCCGAGCGCACGCGCGTGGAGATGCACGGGGCGTTGTCGATCGAGTACAAGAAGATCGCGTCGCTTCCCGAGCTCGTCGCTCGGCCGCTCGTACGCACCGCGGAGAGCTACTTGACGCGACAGATCACCGCGAACCTCGCGAGCACCTCCGACGCGATCACGCGCCTGCTGCGGGAGCGATCGTGACGCGCACGTTCCTCGTCGGTCTGTGTGTGGCGCTCGCGGCGTGCGGCGGATCGCAGCGCGAGAGCACCGCGACGAGCACGTCCGAGACGACGCCGCGCGAGAGCACGGGCTCGAGCTCCGGCGGTGAGCCTCGCGCCACGTCCGAGCCGAGCGAAGACGCGGCGGCCGGTCGTGCGAGCGCCACGACGCCGGAGGCACCAGCCGACGGTCCCTCGGCGGATCTGGTCGAGTACGCGCGCCGCACGATGGTGATCGTCAGGCGTCACTGGATGATCCCCGCGACGCTGGGACCGCAAGAGGCGGCGGGCTTGTCCTCGACGATCTCGATCCTGATCGACGAGACCACGCGCCGCGTGACGGGCTACCGCGTGGTGAGCGAGAGCGGCAACACGATCTTCGACGAGTCGGTGCGTCGCGGTCTCCAAGCCCTCGTCGACGCGAACGAGCTCATGCCCGAGCCGCCCGTGGGCCTCGACGATCGCGCGAGCGTGCGGCTGCGACTCACGGGCCGCTGAGTTGCTGCGCGCTTCGCGCGCGCCGGAGCTTTCGGTTCAGGGCGCTCCGTAGAAGATCGGGGAGCCGCCGTCGGCGATGTCGTCGGGCGGTCGCGTCAGCTCGCGGACGCGCTTCACGTCGCGCGTCCGCCCGTACGTCGGCTCGGGCGCGGTCTCGTCGTGGCTCCACTCGAGGCACGTCGGCGCCATCATCGCTGCGCGTAGCGACGTGCCGCACACGAACCCACGCAGCTCCGGGCGTGGTCGCTCGCGGTGCGACCAGTGCGCGCAGTGTCGGGGGAACGTCGCCTCGCCCTTGCTCGCCCAGAGGGCGGCGGCCTCTCTCGTCTCGCGTCGCCGTCGCTCGCGCGCCTCGACCACGCGGTCTCGTCCCGCGCTGACACGGGCGAGGATCCGGCTCGCACGCTGCTCGATCGGCGCCGTCGAGACGACCGAAGGATCGAGCTCGCGCTGCGCGGCGACGCGCACGTACAGCGGCTGCGTCACCGTCCACTCGTGCGCCACGACCGCGAGCGCGTCGCGACGCGTGAGCGAGGAGAGGCGCGCCGTCAGCCCGAGGTCGACCCAGAAACGCTGCGCGTGACCGCGCTCGAAGCGGTAGGAAAAAGGCCAAGCGAGCGGCGTCGCGAGCGCGAACGAGAGCGCCGCCACCACGAGCGCGAGCAGTGCGCGCAGCGCGCGAGGCGGCACCGCCCTGCGCATGCGTATGGGCTCGAAGAACCGCTCGTCGCGGCGATCGCGGAGCGCCAGCACGCCCGCCTGTTCGCGCAGCGCGGGCCGCATGACGCGTGCGACGAAGCCTTCGACGACCACGTCGGTGCCGGGCGCCAGCGCACGCTCGAGCCGACCCACCACCGGGACGTCGCCGTGCGCGGTCGCGAGGCGCCACGCGGGCCCATCGCCCACGCGTGCATCGTCGGTCTCGGGGACCGCGTGGATCGTCCCGCGCAGGCTGACGCGTCGACCTTCGTCGAGGGCGCTGATCGACGTGTGGGTGGGCGAGCGCGTGTTTCGGCGTGTCCAGTGAAGGACGACGAGCGTGGCGATCGAGACGCCCAGGACGAGCGCGAGCGAAGGCAGGGCCCAAGCCATCGCGGGGCCTGCAAGCACGACGAGCTCGACCAGCCACGGCACGCGATGAGCGTACGCGCGAAGGCCACGCGTCGTCAGCACGCGTCACGGAGGGACGGAAGTCGGAGGTCTCGCACCCCAGACCCCGAAGGGTCCGCACCGCGTTCGAAACGGGCTCGGCGCCTCGGCCGATTCGACGTCCCTGTCTGTCTGGGTCGAGGGACCTCTGGCCCCTCGAGCTCCCCGTCGCTCACTCCGGCGCTTCGCGCCTCCGCATCGCTCCTGCTCCAGGGGGAGTTGCGCTCCCCCGCCGCAAGGCGCCCCAAGTGTCCAATCTGAAAAGGGGACACGCCCGGGACACGAGTGCCCCTTCCCGGCCACCGTGCCCGGGCGGTCTGTGACGTGCGCTCGAGAGACCCGTCTCCCAGCGCGCGTGTGTTCGTGTGTTGCGGAAGGAGGGAGTCGAACCCTCACGGTCGTGGACCACTGGCCTCTCGAACCAGCGCGTCTTCCTGTTTCGCCACATCCGCGCGAGCGCCCCGTAGGGGACTCGAACCCCTCTCATCCGCTCGACAAGCGGACTGCGACGCCCGTCGCATCACAGGGCGAGAGTCGATGACTCGCCTTCAGCACCGACGCCGCTGCGCGACTGACCTGACGCACATTCTCGCAGGGCTGGTGAGCGCTTCAGCGAGCGAGCGCAGCCAGGATGCGCGCCGCGCTCGCGCCCGTCGCAGCGATCGGTCAGGGCGAGGTGGGCGCCGGCGGGTCCTCGAGCTCGGGCTCGCTGCCCTGCACCACGCGGTAGCGGTGGCCCGCGACGAGATGGAAGCTCTGCGTCGAGAGCGTCACGTCCGGCCACCGGATCGTGACGTCGGCTTCGCACGCGGTGCCGAGCCCGAAGTGCTGGAAGAAGTCGTCCTGCGCGCCGTAGTGGCCGTGGCCGCCCTCGACGTCGTGCGTCTGCGTGATGCCGCCCGCGGTGACGGCGACGCGCGCGCCGATCGCGCTGCGGTTCGCGGTGGTGCCGACGAGGTGCAGCGACACGAAGTTCGCGCCGAGCTGGTTCTCGAAGAGACGGATCTGCATGGTCGGGTAGCAGTCGTCGGGCGCGCCGCAGCGCGCGCGCGAGTGGCCGACGACGACGTCGAGATCACCGTCGCGATCGAAGTCCGCCACCGCGATGCCGTGGCTGCGGTTGTGATCGACGCCCTCGGTGCGCGGCACCTCGGTGAACTGGAGCGCGCTGTCCTGGTGGAAGAGGACGCCGTGGTTGCCGGGGTAGTCGCTCATGCCGAAGTAGAGGTCCTGCCAGCCGTCGGCGTCGAAGTCGAAGATCGCGCCGCTCATGATCCCTTCGTTCCAGCCGCCCGGATCGTCGTGCGGGATCACGATGCCCATCGCCTCGCGGCCCGGGCGCTCGAACACGACGTCCTCGACGCCCGTGTTGACCATGAGCTCGGCGTGATCGGAGCCCTGACCCGCCCACCAGTGCGCGATCTCGCTGGTCAGCAGATCCATGTCGCCGTCGTTGTCGACGTCGCCGCACATCGTCGCGCCGCTGTTGCCGCCGAGGCGGAAGGGCTCGCGGCCGGTGTCGTGATCCCAGTTGTCCGAGCAGCTGACCGTCGGCGCTTCGACGCCTGCGCAGTCCTCCGCCATCGGGTTCGCGCGGCAGTAGCAGCGCGCGAACTGATCGTCCTGCCACACCTGATCGTCGTCGTAGGCGTAGCCCGAGGCCATCGAGGCGTTCTCGAACGTGACGGCGCCCGCGGCGCCCGTCGCACGCCAGAGGTGGTTGGGCGCGCGTCCGTAGCTCGCCGCGAGCAGCTCCGGCAGGCCATCGCCGTTGAGGTCGCACGCGTTGCCGGACCACGCGCGCGCGTGCGCCGCCGCCATGTTGATCGTGTCGATGTCGGACCAGCCGCGCGTCGAGAGGCCGAGGTCCATCGTGCGATCGACGAAGTACGCGCCGCCCTCGTTGACGAAGAAGTGCGAGGGACGGAACGTGAAGCCCGACGCCGTCCCGTTGCCGTGGTGCGGCGTCCAGAGGTCGACGTCGCCGTCGAGATCGAAGTCGACGAAGCTCGCGCCCGCGACGGTGTCGGTGAACGTCCCGAGGCGGACCTCGCTGAACTCGTCGGCGAACGAGAAGGTGTGATCGGGGTTCTGCAGCATGATCTCGCTGCGCTCGTTGCCCGTCGCGGTCAGGTCGGCAGTGCTCACGCCGAGGTAGACGTCGAGGTCACCGTCGTTGTCGACGTCGGCGAACGCGTGCACGTCGACGGGACGACCGCCCGGCTCTCCTGAGCGCCGCGCGACGATGCCCGAGCTCTGCGTCACGTCCTCGAACGTGCCTTCGCCCGTGTTGCGAAGGAGAAAGAGCGTGCGCGTCTCGCCGAAGTCGTCGGCGCCCGCGCCCAGGCGCACGAAGAGATCGGTCCAGCCGTCGCCGTCGTAGTCGATCGCCGAGAGGCGCGTGCCGAGCACGCCCTCGAGGTTCCACGCCGCGGTCTCTTCGGTGAACGCGAGCGTGCCCGGCGTCCAGCGCGGCTGCGCGGGGTTGCACACCGGCGTGACGACGCACTCGCCCAGCTCGCACGTGCTGCCAGTCGCGCACGTCACCATCGCGCACGGATCGGGCGGAGGCGTCGGCTCGGGGCAGCCAGCGATCAGGCTCGCCGAGGCAGACGCGAAGAGGAGCGAAGCGCGGGAAGGGCGATGCATCGCGCGATGCTAGCAGCATGAGACCTGGAGAGCGTCGTCTCGGGGCGCCTCGCGGGCGCGGCGCCGGACGCGAGCACGAGGCCGATCAGCACGCTCGCGAGGGCGAGCACGAAGCGAAGCGGTGAGCGCGACATCGGCTCCTCCATGGGCGCGGAGCAGAGTGCCCGCGCGAACGAGATCGCAACACGCCCGACCCCGCAGGGTCAACGAGCCTGCGAGGGGACGCCGGTCCCGACTTCCTTGTCGTCCTCGCCCTGGATCGGCGACGATGATCGGCCGTGCCACCGGCTTCCGAGAATCGACCGACGGTGCTGCTCGTCGGGCGCGGCGAGCCGCTCGATGCGGCCCTCCGCGTGGCCCTCGATCGACATGGGCTCTTCGTCGAGGAGTCCGTGGGTGAGCTGCGGAACGCCGTGAAGATGACGGCGCCCGATCTCATCCTCCTGCTCGGCGACGCTGCCGCGGGCGGCGGGCGTGCGTCGCTCGATCTGCTCTCGAGCGATGGCCTGACCGCTGCCGTACCGATCGCCGTGCTCGGCCCGCCCGAGGCCTTCGACGCGCGCGTGCGCGCGTTCCGACACGGCGCGGTGGCGGTGATCCCGCGGATCGCGAGCGCCGACGCGATCGCCACCCAGATCGCAGCCCTCGTGGGCGATCTCGGCGATCGTGGATCACGACCGGATGAGCTCGGCGAGGCCACGCTCGACGACCTCGTGCAGCTCGTGGGCCGCGAGCTGCGCAACGGCATCCTCAGCGTCGAGCCCGCGCAGCGCATCGATCGCGAGGGGCAGCCGCTGCGCATCGTGCTCGGCGCAGGCAGGCCCGTGGCCGCAGCCGTCGAGGAGTTCGTGCGCAAGCTCGCGCCGCTCGTCTCGCGCGCCGAGCCGCTCGTCTACGAGCTCCACCAAGGCCCAGGCGGTGCTGTCGCGCTCGTCGATGGTGAAGGCGAGAGCCAGGTCGACGTTCGCATCTTCGACGGCCTGCGCGTGCTCGTGATCGACAGCGATCCCTCGCGCGCCGACGCGCTCGCGCAGGAGCTCCGCGCACGCAAGGCCACGGTCGCCGTCGCCGACGCGAAGGGCACGGGCCTCGAGCGCGCACGTGCGCTCGATCCGGACATCGTGCTCGTCGACACGCAAGGCATCGAAGGCCCGGGCTTCGAGGTGGTGCGCCGCATCCGCGCCGATCACCGGCTGCGCTGGGCTTCGCTGCTCGTCGTGCCGTGGGACGAGCTGTGGCCGAGCCCCGAGGGTGCGCCGGACGTGGGCCGCCTGGCCGAGCAGATCCAGCCGCTCGTCGTGCCCGACCGTGTGCTGCGGGATCGCGCCGAGAAGGAGAAGGCGTTCGAGACGCGCCTCGAGGCCACGGGGCCGAGCCGCCTCGTGCGCGCGCTGGCCGGCCTCGTCGGTCCGTTCCACGTGTCGGTGCGGAGCAGCAAGGCGCTGGTCGAGGTCGACGTGGCCGAAGGGCTCGTCGTGGGTGCGACGGGAGCGACAGCCAAGGGCGAGCGGCTCGAGGGTGCGCGTGCGCTCGCGGCGCTGCTCGCGCTCGGTGCGGGTCGCGCGCGCGTCGAGCAGCGCAGTCACGCAGCGACGGCGAACCTGATGGTGCCTGTGGACCAAGCCCTCGCGCTCGCCGATCGCGAGGCCTCTCCGGTGCCGCACTCGCTGCCGCCGCCTTCGAACCGACCGCCCGAGCCAGTGTCGCGGGTGGATCGTCGCAGTGATCGCTCGGGGCCCTACCGAAGCCTCGGCGCGCCGGCGTCGCGGGCACAGCCTCAAGCCGGTCGCGTCGCCGCGCGCGATCTTCGATGGACGGACTCGAGCATGGATTCCAGCTGGAAAGACTCCGAGCCCACGTTCCCCGTGGCGCCCGAAGAGCGCACGAAGGAGATCGAGATCCCCTCGGTGCCGCCAGGCGTCGCCCGCACCTCGCTGCCGGCAGGCATCGCGAACGTGGTCACCGAGGGCTCGGTGATGGCGCCGCTGCCCATCAAGCCCGCTGCCTCGGCGCGCATGAGCGCGTTCGCCGCGCCGACGATCCGCGAGCCGCGCGCCACGCCTGCCGTCCCGCCTGCGCGCGGCCTCGTCGTGGACGCTGCCAAGGTCGCGAGCGAGAGTTCGTGGGGCACGGGCACCACGGGCACCGCGCTCCCTGCGGTGAGCCCGAGCGCGCGCGGGCCTTCTGTGCAGAGTGCCACGCTGAAGGGTGCCAATCCGCAGGGTGCCAGTTCCCAAGGTGCCAGTTCCCAAGGTGCCAGTTCCCAAGGTGCCAATGCGCAACGACCGACGGTCAAGAGCTCGACCGTCGAAGATCACCAATACGGTCTTCACGGCGAGGGCGCCCAGAAGACCGACGCTGCCCACTCCGACACCACGGCGCGTCCCGGTGAGGTGAAGCGACCGCTCGAGACCTCGCGGCCCGGTGGTCGGGCGTCCGGCCTCTTCACCGACACGCCACAAGACCCTGCGCAGCGCGACAACGCGCACACCGCTCACGCCTCGCGCACCGCGGTGCCGAGCGGCGCGTTCAGCGGCAACACCGCCTCGAGCCCGGGCTCGCGCTCCTCGCCGGGCTTTCCGACGGTGCCGCGCGCGAACGTCACGAGACCGCCTGCCGTCACGCCCGTCGCGATGCCTGCCGTCGGCGGCGCGCGTGGCTCGCGCCCCTCGGCCAACAAGACGCTCGCGTTCGGTGCGCCGAGCTCCGCGCCCGCGCCCGAGATCACGTCGGCGCGCTTTCCTCGTCACGCGCGCACGGTGCAGGGCATCCAGGGCGAGAAGGCCGAGCTCGCCAAGCCTGCGCTCGATCTCGATCCCGAGGACCTCGTCGATCTGCCCGGTGTGGTCTCGCGCGGCGGGAGGCCCACGCCGCTCGCGACACCGGCCGCGATCTCCACACAGCCCACGCCGCAAGCGCTCGCGGCGCCGATCTCGAGCAAGGCCACGCCGATCGTCGCCACGCCCGCGATGTCTCCTGCACCCCTGCCCGTCGAACGCGACGATGGTCTGCCTGCCGCGCTCTTCGGCGACGACGACGAGCCCGAGCTCCCCGCGGTGCTGCGCGACGGCCTGCCCGACGTGCCCAGCCGAGCCGACGCCGCGCAGCCGCTGCGGTCGGAGCCTCCGCAGGATCCCGGCGCTGCCGTCGACGACATCGTCGCGACGCTCGGTGCGCTGCCTGCGAGCACGCCGCTCGCCCCGCCCACACGTCCCGCCGCGCTGCGCGATGCGCCGCCGCCGATCGATCTGCCGGATCCGAG
>JAFLCL010000292.1 GCA_017303575.1 Deltaproteobacteria bacterium | reverse complement strand
GGCCGGGCCCGGCGGTGTCGACGCCGGCACCGAGCGCCTCGTGCTCCGTCTCTCGGGGACGGTGCCAGTCGATGGCCTCGTCATCGCGGAGTGGACCGAGGACGGAGCGCCCGCGAGCACGTGGGGATCGATCGAGCGGGAGGGTCTCCCGCAGCCCAGCATCGTGCCTGCGCGCTACCACGCGAGCCTCGCATCGGTGGACCGCTGCTCGGGGCATGGACGTTTTCCACCGCCCGGCACGAGCGTCACCTTCCGTTACGTCGACGCGTTCGGTCAGATCGGCCCGGTGTCGCGGGCCACGCGCGTGCCGCGATGAAGGAGATGCGATGAAGAGACGCGAGTGGATCCACGGCGCTGCGATCCTGTCTGTGGTGGCCGCGACGTCGCGCGCGAGCGTGGTGCATGCGCTCTGCGCCGCGCCGCACTTCCAGCGGTGGGTGCACGGTGATCTCGCGGCACCGCGACCTGCGTCCGCGGGCATCGTCGTCGTCGAGAGCGAGGGCGGCTCCCCCGTGCTCGTCGACGACGTCGCGACGCTGCGCCTCATCAGCCCGAGCGGGACGGAGACCGCGCTGGTGAGCCAGGCGATCGCCGACGGCATCGTCGTCCTCCGTCCGGAGGCCCTCGTGCCTCCGGGCCGCTTTTCCACACGCGGCTTCCGCGTCGAGCGACCGCTCACGCTCGACCTCACCGGGGCGACGCTCACGCCGCCCGTGCCTCCGCGTGTCGCGGCGGTCCAGCATCGCGTCACGACCCACACGGGCCGCGGCCGAACGATGACGACGGGCTCGCTCCGCCTCGAGGTCCCGGGCGTGGTGGCGGGCACGATGTTGATCGCGCGCTGGAGCGAGGGCAGCGTGCTGCGCGACACCTGGGGCATCGTCGATCACGACGCGAGCGTGGAGCTCGCGTCGAGCGCTCGCTGCAGCGGGCACGGACGCTTTCCGCCGCAGGGCATCGCGATCACGCTCCACACGCTCGACACCTTCGGCCAGCTCTCGGCCGGCTCGACGCCCGTGCGCATTCCGCCGCCTTCTTGATCAGCGGCCGCCGAACAGACGCGCGGCGGCACGACGATCGTCGTCGATCGAGCCCTCGGCCTTCGCGATGGGCAACAAGAGCACGGCGCGCGCGTCCGAGACCACGAGGTGCGCGCGATCGATCGCGCCGTGTGACAAGCCGTGCGCCTCGAGCACGTCGAGCGCCTCGGCCACGTCCGACATGCGCGAAGGATCGATCACGTCGCGTGTGCTCCGCGTGCCGCTCGGCCAGTCGAGCACGATCTGCTTCGTGTCCTCGTCGATCGCGAGCACGGTCTGGAGGAACGGGGAGACGGCCTTCGCGAGCGCGCGGTGGTGTGCGATCGCGACGTCGTCGCCAGGCACGAGCAGCACGCGTCGACCGAGGATCGTGTCGTCGGCGATCTGTGACTCGACCTCTCCGCGCACGAGGATCTCGCGCGGCACATAGCGACCCTCGCTCGAGGCGGGCGGTTGGCTGCGCGGCGTCTGGCTCGCGCGCTCGAGCCTCGGCGCGGCCGCGCCCTTCTCCGAGGCGCGTACGAACGCCTCTTCGGCGGCAGCGAAGGGGAGCGCGTCGATCAGGAACAGGGCATCGGAGGCGCTTCGTGGGCGCTCCTCCTTCGTCTTGGCCATCAGCGTGGTGAGCGCCCGATCGAACGCGGGGTCGAGCCAGCTCGTGCGCTCGGAGACCGACGGCACGGGGCTGCCGAGGTGCTGCGCGACGAAGTCCGGTCCGGGGAAGGGCAGGGCGCCGGTCAGCATCTGGAAGAGCATCACGCCGAGCGCGTAGAGATCGGTGCTCGCGTCGGGCTGACCATCGCCCGTGATCTGCTCGGGCGCCATGAACGCGAGGGTGCCCATCATCGCGCCCGTCAGCGTGGCCTGTGCATCGACGAGGTGCGCGACGCCGAAGTCACCGACCTTCACCTCGCCCGCCGATCCGAAGAACACGTTGGCGGGCTTGAGATCACGGTGGATGACACCGCGACGGTGCACGACCTCGAGCGCGCGGAGCACCGAGCGGGCGACGTGCTGCGCGACCAGCGGCGAGAGTGGCTCCGCCTTCTCGAGCCGATCCTCGAGGGTGCCGCCCTTCATGAGCTCCATCACGAGGAGCGGGCCTTCGCCCACGTACTCGAAGACGCGCACGACGTTGGGGTGCTCGATCGCGGCGGCGATCTGCGCCTCGCGTGCGAAGCGTGAGAGGGCATCGCGACCCTGCACACCACCGCCCGTGCTCAGCACTTTCACCGCGACCTCGCGCGCAGCGAAGGCGTCCTCGGCCGCGAGCACGCGTCCCGATCCGCCTGCGCCGAGCGCGCGCAGCACGCGGTAGCGGCCCAGCAGGAGCTCGCTCACCTCGGTCTGGGGCAACGCCTCGCGCTCCGTGAGGAGCTTGGCCGCAGCGAGCGGATCGATGGGCAGATCGGGCGCGCTCGCGCGGAGCCGATCGAGGATCTCGCCCGCTGCGTCGGAGAGCCCCAGCGCGACGAGCGCGCGGAGGAGCCACGGCAGCGCGTCGCGCTCGAGCTCGGGGTTCTTGGCCGCGCGCTGGAGCGCTCTCACCGCGTGCTCGGGTCGGCCGAACCCCAAGAGGATCCGGCCGAGCGCGAGGGCGCTCGCCGCGTCGTCGGGCGCTTCGACGAGCCGACGTTCGTACAGCATGCCGGCCTTGCGGAGATCGTTGGCGTGCTCGTGGATCCGCGCCGCGAGCGCGAGCTCTCCCGCGCGCTCGTAGAGCGTCGCGGCCTCGGCGAGATCACCGGCGGCTCGACGAAGCGACGCCGCGTCCGAGATCCTCCCGCGCACCTCGGCGAGATCGGCAGCGCGTCGCGCGGCGTCGGGCTTGCTCGCGAGCGCGTCGATGGTGCGCTCGACGAGGCGCGCATCGCCCGAGGCCATCGCGTGTTTGTACGCATCCTCGGGTCGTTCGGAGGCGAGCGAGAGCTCGACTGCCTCTGGGTGTCGCCACACCTGCGCGAGCACCTCGGCTGCCTCGCGAAGCGCTCCTGCCTCCCGCAGGAGCCGTGCGGCCTCGTCGTGCTCGCCGCGCGTGAGGAGCGCACGCACGTCGGGTGTGCTCATGCGAGGAGCCTCGGGTCGAGGCTGAACGAGATCGCTCCGTCCTCGATGCAGGCGAGGCCGCTCGTCTGGAATGGCGCGCCGCCCGCGCGTGGCGCGAGGTGCGAGGCGATGCCGCGCACGATCGGCTCGTGGCAAACGCAGAGGACTGCCCCGGGCCCGTGCTCGAGGGCGAGCTCCGACAGCCGCTGTGCCGCGTGCCGCGGGGAGCCGTCGGGATGGAAGCGTGGGTCGGCGTGCAGCATCGGGTCGATCTCGATCCCTCTGCGCTCGAGCTCGTGGGCGACGATCTCCGCCGTCGAGACCGCGCGCACCAGGTGGCTCGAGACCACGTAGCCGACACGTCGACCGGCCCAGCGCTCGGCGAGCGCGCGCGCGACGCTCTTCACATCGCTTCGGCCGCTGCGGCTCAGGTGGCGTGCCTCGTCGAGGTCCTCACCTCGCACCGCGTCGCCGTGTCGCATGAGGAGGATCGTCGTCATCGCATCGCTCTCGTTCAGGCTGCTGGCCCGCGTGGATCGCCCTCGGACGAGGGCAACTTCGTCGCACGACCACCGAGCCTACGGCCGCACGCGTGTCGGTTGGGTCGTTTTTTTGACCCCGATCGAGGCCTGCCCGAGGGTCGCGCAGTCCCTGCCCGGGACGAGCCCCCGAGACGACTGGCCGAGGCCTCATGCAGATCAACGTCCCGCACGAACGCGCCGAGATCCGAGGACGAACGCTCGATGGACGCTACCGCGTCGGCGAGGTGCTCGGCATCGGTGGCACTGCCGTCGCGTTCGAGGCCGTGCGCCTCGCGGACGGCGAGAGCGTGGTCGTGAAGGTCCTTCGTCCGACCTTCGTCGACAACCCCGACCTGGTGCGACGCCTGCGTCGCGAGGCCGAGGTCGCCCGCACAGTCCCGCACCCGGCCATCGTGCAGGTGCTCGACGAGGGCGTGCTGTCTGGCTACCCGGGCGCAGACGGCTCGCCGTACCTGGTGCTCGAGCGCATCCACGGCGAGTGCCTGCAGCGCGTGCTTCGTCGTGTGGGTGTGCTCGCGCCCGAGGTGGTGGGCGCCCTCTCGATGCGGGTCGCGACCGTGCTCCACGCCGCCCACCAGCACGGCTACGTGCACCGCGACGTGAAGCCAGAGCACATCTTCATGGACCGCGGCCCCGACGGATCGTTGCGCGTGCGCCTGCTGGACTTCGGCGTCTGCGCGAGCGCGCGCGCACCGAAGGACGAGCGCGACCGCGAGCTCGGTCGCGTGTTCGGGACGCCCAGCTATTGCTCGCCCGAGCAGGCGTCGGGCAACCCCGACGTGGACGCGCGTGCGGACGTGTTCGGCCTCGGAATCGTGATGTTCGAGGCCGTGACGGGCCGTCTCCCGTTCAGCGGATCGAACGTCGCCAACCTCTTGCGCCGCATCATCCGCGAGGACGCGCCGCGCGCCGGTCTCGTGCGTCACGACCTCACGTTCGCGTTCGACGAGGTGATCGCCCGCTCGCTGGCGCGCGACCCGGAGGACCGGTTCCACTCGATGCGTGCATTCTCGCGTGCGATGTCCCCGCTCGTGACCGATCGGCGCACGGTGGACCGGACGCTGCTGTCGGTGCTGCGGCTCGAGAGCGCGTCGCCCGAAGAGAACGTCCGCACCCGTCCCGACGTCCGCGCCGCCTAGCCCTCCGGGGCTTCATAAAGCGCTCAGCGGGGCCTCATAAAGCGCTCAGAGAAGAAATGAAGGGGAATTCACACTTCGCGGCGCTCGACGGTCACGTCATGTGACGAGAGCCCAGGGCACACCCCGCGGACCGAGCGGGTGGCTCCCCGGACCCTCCAGACGACGGAAGCGCCGCCAGCCCGCTCGACCTCACGGCCTGCGGGCACACGTCTCCCGTCGGCCATCCGACGCGAGGTTCACGGGATCACGGCGAGTCGCTACGACTCGACGAACGCGTACGGAATCCGGGGTGGATACGTCCCTGCCGGAAAGGCAGGCAGGATGCCAGTCTCACGGAACGAGAGAGAGGCACGCTGGTAGACAGGCAGCATGAGCCGATAAGCCTCCTCGAAGCGCTTCACCTGCTCGGGGGTCCCAGAAGCCCGCTTCCGCTTCGGCTTCTTGGGCTTGGGTGAGAGGGGTCGAGAGCGCGGCTCTCGCTCCACGATCGACTCGGTCGACGCGACACCCACGCCGCTGCGCTCACGTTCCGACGCCGCACGCTGCTCCTCGCCTCGCATGCGCGCCACGAGCTCCCGACGCTTCGCCCGTCGAGCTTCTCGCGACAGCCCTTCCCAGGAGGGAGGACGCGAGACCTTCAGCGTGATGGTCCGCAGGTAGAGCCCACGCAGCGACTCCATCGCTCCCGCCGCGCGCCACCGACGCTCGTCGAGGAACGTGTGGCTCAGTGAGTCCAGGCCCTCGGCATACGCTTTCCAGCTCGACACGCCGGGATACTGCTCCGCCGTCTCGACGAGGTGCGCGCGCACCGGATTGGCATGGAGGTAGTGAAGGGCGCTGTCGCACGCGTCGTCGTCGAGCACGGCGTCGTCGTCATAACGCTCCATCCACAACGCGCCTCGCCGGCCGTGCACTTGGTTGAGCGCTCTGGCCAAACCTCCTTTGAAGTCGCGCATGATGTCGGGCAGTCGGTCCTCGTTCAGGCGCACGAGGAGGTGGAAGTGATTGCCCATGAAGACGAAGCCGATGAGCTCCACGTCGTAGAGCTCCACCATCTTCGCGAGGAAGAGAAAGACCAGCGTATAGACCTCCGGCGACGGCGCGAGGAGGAACTGGTCATCGACGCACTTCGAGCCGAGCTTCCACACGCGCACGTTGGGTGGATGAAACCGAGGCTTGCTCATGAGCCAGCCCTCTGCACGCCCCGCACCGGCCATCGAGCCCACGAAACGTGGAGAATTCACACGTCCGCTGGCGGCCTGGCGGAGCCCTGGCGGCGAATCTCCGCCACCCTCGGCCGACCGGTCTCGACGCTCACCACGACACGCCGTCGCGGAACGTTCCGTCGAGGATCGAGTCGACCCACCGCGCGAGCCGCGCGTGGCTCGACAGGATCTCGGCGATCGCGCAGCCCACGAGCACGAGACCCATGGCTCCGATCGATGCGCCCGCGATCGAGACCGCGAGCGGAGCATCAGGACAGCGAGACGGCGTGCAGCCGCCCTCGACGGTAGGCGCCACGACCCACGCGAGCACGAGCCCCATCGCGCCGGCGGTCGTCGCGCCGATCCCGAGCGTGTGGCCACGCCACTCGTCGTCGTCGATCGCACGCAGCTCGAGGCGGGCGCGATGCATCGTGTCGAGGTCGTAGCCGGCGACCACGGTGGCATCCACGTGGAGACGCGAGAGCTGTCGCCTCACCACGCCTGTGTCGCTCTCGTCGTAGGTCGGTTCCCCGCGTTGCGCGACCGACGCGCTGGTAGAGAGCAGCGACACGAAGAGGAATACGCCGAGCGCGCAGAGGGACCGTCCGATCAGCCTGCGCGCCGCACACGTCATCGAGCCCACGATGCCACGAGCGCGCGCGGCACCCATCTCACGAGCGACTCACTCCCAGGGCGCGCTCGAGCCGCTCAGAAACGAACGGCGATCGAGCTCGGCCGGAGAGAGACCGAGCCCACGCCGATCCGTCGCTGCTCGCCCCATCGACCGAGCCATCCACCAGCGTCCGCGTGCATGCCGATCGCCACGCCCGCACCGACGAGCGCGCCGATGCCGACGAGGCCGCCGCCGAACCGCAGTCCGTCGTACTGATCGCAGACGAGGCTACACGTCGGCTCGAGCAAGGCCGGCAGCGAGAGCGCCAAGAAGAGACCGACGACGCCCACGCCGCCCGACACGATGCCGACGATGTGCGCCGTCTCGCGCTGCGCATCGATCGCATCGAGCTCGCTCACCGCGGCCGAGCGCTCCTCTGCGCCGAGGTTCAGCAACACGTGCGGGTCGAGCTCGATCTGGAGCCCGGTCGCGACGAGCCGTGTCAGCGCGTCGTCCGGGGACTCTCTTCGCGCCTCGCGCGCGAGCTGACGCGCGAGCGGCGGGTCGCCCGCTTCCCACGCGATGACGGCGCGATCGAGCGTCGTCGTGGGTGCGCCGTAGGTCTGCGCCGGCTGCGCGAGCGCAGGAGCTCCGACGACCAGCGTGGTCGCGACGAGGAGCAGCGCGGACAGAAGAGGAGCGGTCGGCGTGGGCACCACGCGAGCGTGCCAGCCTCTGGACGCGCGAGCCCGCCGATTTCAGGGGCGCAGCGCGAGCGTGCGCCCACGGCCGAGGGGCGAGGCCGACGCAGAGGCCTCGTCGTGCGCGTCATTCACGTCGCGCGCGTCGCGGGTTCTCGTAGACGCTGATGATCGGCACGCCGTCGTAGCGGAGCACGTAGACGGGATCGACGCGGCCGTAGACCTCCCAGATCTGGAAGTCGACGATGTTGAAGTGATCCTCGTGGTGCACGATCGCGTAGTCGGCGGTCGCGAGGTCCCACGAGACGCGCACGTCGTCGCGCAAGAGACCGTCGCGCTGGAGCATGCGGAACGCAGTGGGCGTCGTGTCGCAGATCCACACGCTGCCGCCCTCACGCACGTGCTCGTTGAGCCACGGCACCAGGCTGCCCGTGGTGAAACCCCAGAACTGTCGGTTCATGCCGAGGTCCGCCGCGCCCGGCACGCCGCCTGCGGCCCACGTGTAGTACGAGAGCCCGAACGGGTGGCTGTGGATCGTCGCGACGAGCGGGCTCGCGAGCGCACCGATCAGCGCCAGGCAGAGCGCGGCCCGCTGCACGCGGGGCTCGGTCCACCACGTGGCGCGGGCCTTCGCGAGCCAGCGCCCGAGATCGACGGCGATCGCGTCCGTCATGCGCGCGAACGCCACGCCGCCGAACAGCGCGAGCATCGCGTACGCCATGAGGAAGTGCTTCGTGCCGCCGAAGATGGGCGTCGAGGACTGCATCAACACGAACATCGGCGTGAAGAAGCTGCCGAAGATCAGCACGTCCGAGCGCGCGGCGTCCGGCTCGAGCGAGCCCGAGTGCCACAGGCGGTCGAGCGCCCACGCGGGCAAGAGCGTGCGCGCGCGCAGGCCGATGCCGAGCGCCGCCAAGACGAGCGTCACGAGCGGCACGGTGAAGAGCGTGGTCACCCACGCGTACGACATCGGGCTCGGCGGCGAGAAGTACGTGTAGCCGAGGTAGGCGATGTTGTAGTGGATGTGGTTGACGTGGAACCCGATGTACTCGCCGATGCGCGGGATCGTGTCGTTCCACAGCCACGGCCACATCGCGACGAACAACGGCGGCCCGAGTGCCGCCATGCCCACGAGCCACCAGGGCACGAGCGAGATGCGCGGCCGTGCATCGCTCGGCGTGCGCTCTCGTGAGCGCGCGCGACGCTCGTACCCGACGACGAAGAGCCAGTGCACGAGGAACACCAGCGGCAGGATCCACGCGTTGTGCTTGGTCTCGAGGCAGAAGCCGTACGCGATGCCGGTCCAGATCGCCCAGATCGGCTTGGTGAGCGTGCGGTGATAGCAGTACGTGACGAGCACGAGCATCGACACGATCGGCGTGTCGAAGCAGTCGAGGTGCGAGTGGTAGAAGACGCCCGGTACGAGCGCGTACGCCAGCGCAGCGAAGAGGCCCGCGCGTCGACCGTAGAGGCGCGTGCCGAAGAGATAGAGCACCCACAGCGCGAGCGCGGACAGCACCATGCCGGGGAACCGGAAGGCCATCGACTCCTCGGGGAACACGTCCCACCGCTGCTGCGCGAGCCACGAGATCGCGAAGAGGCTCTTCGGCAACGACGGATGCTCGTGGTTGACCTCCCACGCACGATCGATGCTCCCGCGCTCGAACGCGTCGGGCTCGCCCGCGAGCACGTCGCTCCACCACCGCGCGTACGACTCGGCCGCGTCGACGTAGAAGCCCTCGTCGCGGTTCATGCCGAGGCCGCTCGAGGTCAAGAGGAGGAACACGACGTAGGCGATCGCGATCGAGGCGCCGAGGAGGTGATCCCAGCGCGTCGGCTCACGGCCCTCTGCGAGCGCCGCGATGCGCGGTCCGCTGGCGATCGGCGGTGGCCGCGAGGATCTCAGCCCCACGTGATCGGGCGGCGGATCGCTCGCGGGTCCGAGCAGCGGATCGTGACCGCGCAGGCTCGGATCGAGCGCGAGGTGGCCCGCAGTGTCCTCGACGCGAGGGCGCTTGCGACGCGAGGGGTCCACGCGGTCGCTCACGATGCGCTCCTCGACGAGCCCGCCCAGCAGAACGCGCGGAACATGGGATCGGCTGCCATCACGTCCACGGAGACGCGCCCGCGCGTGCCCACGCGCGCCTCGGGCACGGCCGCCTCCATGCGCTTCCAGCCGTCGCCGTCGTGGTGGGTCATGCGACCGATCTCTTCGCCGTCGAGCCGCACGACCACCTCGACGTCGCCGCCGTTGCGCCAGCGCTCGCGCTCCCACCACACGCCGCCGTAGAGCACGATCGCGGTGCCGAGCGGCACGTCGTCGTAGCTCGTGGTGATCGGGTCGCTGCCCTGCGCGTGCTGCGAGACGCAGTGACGGCCGCGCAGCTCGAGATCCATCGTCGTCGTCGCGCCGACCCACAGCCACGGCTGGCTCGGATCGCAGAGGTGACGCGGTGCGCCCTCGATCGGCCCGTTCGAGAGGCCGCCTTGCGTCGAGCCCATCGAGCTCACGGTGCGGCACGCGAGATCTTGTCCGTTCGCGCGACGCGTCACGTGCGCCTCGCCCACGTGCGCGACGAAGTCGTAGAGCACCGACGGAGTCGGCAGGTCCCAGCGCTCGACGCGCACGCGACCGACGTCGCGCGTCAGCTCCGGCGCGCCCTCCGGTGCCTCGTCCGATCGATGGCCCCGGATCGAGACGACCCACAGCCGATCGTAGGCCGCGAGATCGCTGTGGCCCGCCATCGCACGATCGACGAGATCGCCCGCGGCCTCGCGCAGGAGCGGATCGGCCCAGAGCGGTGCCACGACGATCGCGTCGCCCTCACGCCACTCCTCTCGCACGCCCGCGAGCGCCTCCTGCCACTCGGTGCGTGGCGCGACGCGTGCCTCGATCACGACCTGACCGAGGATCTCCACGAGCCCGATCGCCAGCACGGCCCACCAGAGACGGCTCGGCGTCTTGCGCGCGGGCTCGACGGCGCGATCCGCCTCCGCGCGCGTCGAGGTCTCCGCGTCACGCGGCGCGGCCTCACGATCGCTCGTCTGGGATGCGGTCTCGGCCATGCGAAAAGCGCGGCAGCTTACACGATGGAGGGCCAACGCACGCCCAGGCCCGGAGCGCCCGCGCTACGCTCGCCGCATGGTCTCACCGAGCCACGAGCGGACCGCACGAGGACGAGCCGTGCCGAGCGCGGCGCCGAGCACGAAGGCGCGCACGCGCGGCGACATGAAGTCCATCGCACGCGAGCTTCCCTTCACGTCGCTCGAGGTCAGCGGGACGATCCCCGACGCGCTGCGAGGCACACTCGTGCGCACGGGTCCGGGTCTCTACGAGCTCTTCGGC
>JAFLCL010000291.1 GCA_017303575.1 Deltaproteobacteria bacterium | reverse complement strand
GCTTCACGGCCGCCGGCACGCTGAACAAGGCGCGCCACAAGCATGCCGCGGTGCGCATTGGCGATGCGGTGTTGCTGCTGGGCGGCGCGGGACCGCGGGAATACGAGGCGCAGTACGCCGACAGCGAAGTCTGGCGCGAGGGCCGCGCGCGCACCGAGACGGCGCTCGACCGCGCCGAGAGCACGGCGCGCGCGCAGCGTCGTCAGCTGCTCGACGCGATCGAGGCGATGCGCCCGTACGTGGAGTGACGACCGGATCGCTCCAGGAGGGACAGCGGCGAGTCAGGGAACGACGATCGCCTTGCCCATGATCTCTCGCGCGCTCATCGCGCGCAGCGCGTCCACGGCGCGCTCGAGCGGATAGGTCGCGTGGATCGGCGGCGCGATCTTGCCCTCTTCGTAGAGCCGCACGAGGTCACGCTCGAGCGCGCGCTCGGCCTCGTGCTCGCGACGCGCGAACATGCCCCACTGCACGCCCACGACGTCGATCTCCTTGAGGAGCGCGAGGTTGAGCGGGAGCTTGGGGATGGTACCGCTCGCGAAGCCCACGACGATCAGTCGTCCTCGCGGCGCGAGCGCGCGCGCTGCGGCCTCGGTCAGATCACCACCCACGGGATCGAGCACGACGTCGATCCGACCGAGCGACTTGAGCGTCTGCTTGGGATCGCCCGCGCCCGGATCGAACACCACGTCCGCGCCCTGCGCGCGGCAGAACGCCCGCTTGGCCTCGGTCGACGCCGCGGCGATCACCTTGCAGCCGCGCGACTTCGCCAGCTGCACGCTCGCGATGCCGACACCGCCCGCGGCGCCGAGCACCAGCACCGTCTCGCCGCCCGTGACGCGGCCTCGATCGAAGAGCGCGTGGTGCGCCGTCGCGTACGTGAGCAAGAGGCCGCTGCCGTGCTCGAACGACATCGCGTCGGGCATGCGCGCGCACTGGAACGGCGTGACAGCGAGCTTCTGCGCGAAGCCGCCGACACCGGTGAACGCCATCACGCGATCGCCGAGCGCGAGCTCCGTCACCCCCGGCCCCACCTCGCTGACGACGCCGGCGACCTCACCGCCCGGCGAGAACGGCAGCGGTGGCTTGATCTGGTAGAGGCCCTGGACGACGAGCACGTCGGGGAAGTTCACGCCCGCCGCGCGCACGTCGACGATCACCTCACCGCTGCCTGCGCGCGGCACGGGTACGTCGCGCACGACCAGATCGTCGATCGTCCCGAGGGACTCGCAGAGGAGCGCCTTCATCGTCGTCATGCTCACCTCGGGGTCGTCGCGCGCGCCTGCGCGACGAGGTCGATCACGTGTTGGGCGCTCACGCCGACGAAGGGCGCGATCCAGCGCGCGGCGGCCTCGACGTCCGCGAACGTCGAGGTGCGCGCGAACCCGATCGACATCGTGCGGCTGATGGCGCGGAGGATCGACGCGCGCACGCCGGTGGCGAGCATGATCACGGCGACATACGAGCCACCATCGATCAGCGTCTTGCGCACGGTGATCTGCTGACGCTTCCGCACGTCGGCGTCGGGCACGCCCGCAGAGTCCTCCATCACCACGACGTAGCCGGCGATCTCCTTCGAGGTCCGACCGACGATGTGCTTCTCGACGGTGTCGAGCGTCTGGTGCGTCATCGTGCCGCGACGGACCTGCACCACGAGGCGGCCTTCGCTCACGAACACGTTGTCGGCGTCGGCGTGGAGCACACGCATGCGGCGGCACCCTATCAGCTTCGTGTGCTTGACGCCCCGCGTGGACCTCGCGACGCTGCGGTGCGAGACGACGTGAACGACGGTACCCGACACGACGACGACGAGACGTTCGAGGCCCTCGCGGACTGCGACGCGTGCCTGGTCGAGTCGTCCGTCGTCGAGCTGATCGCGCAGACGCGTGGCCGCGGCGTCGTCCTCGAGCGGCGATGTCGCACGTGCTTGCGCGCGAGCCAGGGCGAGAGGGTCGTGCACGAGGGCGAGTCGTTCCGCGGCGATCCGGGCCGCGCGCGCGCGGCGCTCGAGCGCTGGGCGAGGGAAGAGGGAGATCCCGACGTCGAGCGCTTCGTCGCTGCGCACTTCGGCGCGCCCAAGGGCGTGGACTCTCCGATCGATCGTGTGTGCGCGCTGCTCGCGAGCGGCGAGCGTGTGGAGACGAGCTTCGACGCGATCGCGTGGCTCTTCCCCGGCGTCGGGGCCGTGGGCGGTGGTGGGGGTGGGGGCGCTCCGGCTCCAGCGCCGAAGGGCTTCGACGCGCACGACACCGTGGACTCGGGGACTCCGGACTTCGTCACGACCTCGGGAGGGCCCTCGGGCTCGCCGATCGTCACATGGCCCGACGTGCGTCGCCATCGACCGAGCGTCGTGCCGATGACGATGCCGGTGACGCACGAGTCGATCCCCAAGCACCTCCAGCCGTTGCGCGTGTCGGCGCGCGCGCTCGCGAGCGTGATGCTCGCCGACGGCGTCGCCGACGCGTCGGATCGCGCGTTCCTCGATCGCACGCTCGCCGGCTGGGGACATCCACCGGTCGAGGCCTCGGACCTCGCGGTGTGGCGTCCGCACGACCTCGGCTGGCCTCACGATCCCGGCGCTGTCGTCGAGTCGATGTGTCGCCTCGCGTACGTCGATGGTCAGCGGGACGCGACGGAGTGGCGCGTGGTGCGCGAGTTCGCGCGCACCTGGGGTGTGTCGCTCGACGCGGTGGAGACGCTCGGCGCCCAGCTCGCGAAGGAGCACGAGCGAGGCGTGAAGAAGGCGTGGTCGTCGCTCAAGGGCCTGTTCGTGCGATGAGCCCGAGGCGATGAGCGAAGACGACCGCCTCCGGTTTCCTGCGACCGAGCGCAACCGCGGCCCGATCCTCGCGGTGCTCGAGCGTGTGCTGCCCTCGCGCGGCACCGTGCTCGAGACCGCCAGCGGCAGCGGCGAGCACGCGATGTTCTTCGCGCGCGCCCTGCCCTCGCTCACCTTCCAGCCGAGCGATCCCGATCCCACGCACGTGGCGAGCATCGACGCGTGGCGGCGGAGCGAGGGGCTCGCGAACGTGCGAGCCGCGCTGCAGCTCGACGTGCACACGAGGCCGTGGCCGATCGATCACGCCGACGCGATCTTCTGCGCGAACATGATCCACATCGCGCCGTGGTCGGCATGCCTGGCGCTGCTCGAGGGCGCGGGCGCCTGTCTGCGCGAGGGCGCGCCGTTCGTGCTCTACGGTCCGTTCCGCGAGGGCGGCGTGCACACCGCGCCGAGCAACGAGAGCTTCGATCGGAGTCTCCAGGCGCGCGACCCTCGCTGGGGCGTGCGCGACCTCGACGAAGTGGTCGCCCTCGCGCGCACCCACGGCCTCGTGCACGACGAGACCGTGCGCATGCCCGCCAACAACCTCACAGCGATCTTCCGCCGCTCCCCCTGAGAGGCTCAGCGGCGCGCGAGGGCGCGGGCGGCGGCCTCGACGGTGGGCTCGTCGAGCAACACGGTGCGCGCGGCGTCACCGAGCGGGATGAAGCTGTCCTTGCTCGCGACGCGCGCGAGCCGGCCCTCGTAGCCGCGGTCGATCAGCGCCGCCATCACCGTCTCCGCGATGCCGCCCGTGCGCCGCGTCTCGTCGACGCACAGCACACGTCCGGTGCGGGCCGCGTGCGCGAGCACGTCGTCGATCGGCAGCGGCGCGAGCCAGCGGAGGTCGATCACGTCCACGAAGAGACCTTCCTTCGCGAGCCGGGCCTGCACGCGCAGGCTCAGGAAGAGGCCGTTGCCGCTCGTCACCATCGTGAGCACGGGCGTGCCCGTGGAGGCGTAGAGACGCGCGCGCCCTAGCGGCACGTGCACCTCGCGCCACGCGGCGGGCGCGGCATACGGCGCGAGCCAGCCACCGTCGCCGTCCGTGTGCAGATCGCGCGTGTGATAGAGGGCGATGGGCTCGAGGTAGACGCACACCGAGCCGTGCTCACGCGCCGTCGCGAGGCACGTGCGCATCATCGCCGCCGCATCGTCGGGGCGTGACGGCGACGCGATCACGATCCCCGGGATGTCGCGCAGGACGGCGACCGAGTCGTCGTTGTGGAAGTGGCCGCCGAAGCCCTTCTGGTAGCCATAGCCCGCGATGCGCACGAGCATCGGGTTCACGTACTGGCCGTTCGAGAAGTAGCGCAGCGTCGCGGCCTCGCCGCGCAGCTGGTCTTCCGCGTTGTGGAGGTACGCGAGGTACTGGATCTCGGGGATGGGCAGAAAGCCGCTCACCGCGCTGCCCAGCGCCAGGCCGAGGATCGACTGCTCGTCGAGCAGCGTGTCGAACACCCGCCCCGCGCCTGCCTTCTTCAAGAGGCCCTTGGTGAGCCCGTAGACGCCACCCTTGCGGCCCACGTCCTCGCCGAACACGAGCACCCGCGGATCGCCCGCGATCGCATCCGCGAGCGCGCGGTTGATCGCGAGCGAGAGCGTCAGCGGGCCCTCGTGCTCGGGGAGCTTGTCGTGCACGCGCGCACGCGCCTCCTCGGTCGGCACCTCGGCCACGGCCTCCGCGATGCGCGCATCATCGCGCGGCGCGAGCGGCGCCATCACCTCGTCCGCGGTGGTCAGCTGCGCCTCACGCGAGGCGGCGAGCGCGAGCGCGCGCACCTCCGCGCGCTCCTTCGCGTACCGCTCCGCGAGCTCGGGGCCCGTCGCCACACGCGCCTCGACGAGCAACCTCGCTGTCTGGAGGATCGGATCGCGGGCGTAGTCCGCGCGGATCTCGGCCGGGCTCCTGTACGTGACCTCCGCGTCCGATCCCGCGTGCCCCAAGAAGCGCACGGTGCGGAGGTGGAGGAACGCAGGCCGACGCGTCTGACGCACGTGCTCGGCGGCCGCGAGCGACACCTCGTAGGCCTCTGCGAGATCGCTGCCATCGGCGGCGAAGTAGCGGAGGTGCTCACGCGCGCCGTACGCGGCCCGGATCCACCCGCTCGGCGTCGCCACGCTGATGCCGAGGCCGTTGTCCTCGCACACGAAGAGCAGCGGCAGCGGCAGCAGCTGGTGGGCGCAGTGACACGCCGTGTTGATCGCGCCCGTCGCCGTCGAGTGGTTCGCGGACGCATCACCGAAGCTCGTGATCGCGATGGCGTCGATCGGCCACGGCGAGGGCACGCCGAGCTTCTTGCCGCGATCGATCGCGAACGCGACACCCACCGCGCGCGGCAGGTGCGACGCGATCGTCGAGGTCTGCGGCAGGATCGCGAGGTCGGCGTGCCCGAAGACCTTGTGACGTCCGCCCGCGATCGGCTCGCTCTTGGCGGCGCAGATGCCGAGCATCACGTCCTCGCGCGCAGCCTCGCGCCCCACCTGCTGTGCGCGAGAGAGATAGAAGCCGCCCGATCGGTAGTGGAGCAGCGCCGGATCCGTGGGGCGCGTGGCCGCCGCCACCGCGGCGTTGCCCTCGTGGCCCGCGCTCCCGATCGTGTAGAAGCCCTTGCCGTGCGTGGCGCGCAGCCAGCGCGCCGTGTGATCGAGGTGGCGGCTCCCGATCTGGCACTCGAAGAGCTCGTACGCGCGCTGCCCCACGAGCGAGCTGCCCTCGCGCACCGGGCGATCCATCGCGTCCGGATCGCGCGTGCCCCCGAGCGCCGCGAGCGCCTCCGCGAGATGGTGATCGAGCGGATCGAGGGTCGCGTCGGTCATGCGGGCGCGACTATGTCACGCGCTCACGAGGCAGCGATCACAGCCCGCGGAGGGCCGCTTCGACGCGCGCGCGCTCGGTCGTCCCGCCGCGGATCGCGCGCTCGTAGTAGCTGCGCGCCTGCGTGCGATCACGACGCGCGACCATCACGTCGCCATAGAGCGCGAGCGCATCCGCGTGCTCGGGCTGCGTGCGGAGGATCGAGTCGAGGAAGCCGCTCGCGAGCACGTCGCGCTGCTGCGTGAGCGCGAGGCGCGTGGCGCGCAGGAGCGGCTCGGCGTTGCGCGGATCGAAGCTGTAGGCCTGTCGGTAGGACTCGTACGCCTCCTCGACGCGATCGGTGCGCGCGAGCACGTCGGCGAGGGCGAGCATCGCGGCCTGATCGTTGGTGACGATCTCGAGCGCACGACGCAGCGAGGCCTCCGCGCCCGCCATGTCACCTCGCGCCGCGAGCACACGCCCCAGGCCTGCATGGGCAGGCTCGTGATCGGCGCGCGCCGCGATCGCCGCACGGTACGCCGCCTCGGCCGCCTCGGACTGTGACGCCGTCGCGAGCGCATCCCCGAGCGCCGTCTGCGCCTCGGGCCACGCAGGCCTTCCTGCGACGGCGCGCCCGAGCAGCTCGCGTCCTTCTGCATCGCCGAGCACGCGACCGAGCTCGAACTGCGTCTCCGGATCGGTGCCGTCGAGCTCGAGCGCGCGGCGCAGCGCGCGGATCGCCTCGTCGCGTCGGTTGTTCACGGCGTACAGGCGCCCGAGGCCCAGGTGCGGTCCCGCCTCGGTGGGTCGCGCGCTGATCGCGCGTTGGTAGGCCGCCTCGGCATCGCTCGTGGCCGCGCGGAGACGATGCGCTTCACCGAGCGCGTAGAGGCCTTCGTAGAGGTTCGGATCCGCGCGCAGCGCCTCGTCGAGCTCTTCGAACGCACGCGCGCTGCGGGCCCACACGAGGTCCGAGCGCGCGTCGCACACCCGCGTCAGCGGCGCGGCCTTCTCCACACGCGCCATCGCACGACACGCCGACTCGGACGCACGGTGATCACGCTCGGCGAACGAGACGCGAGCGACGTCGAAGAGCGCCTCGAGCGAGCCACGCGAGAGGCGCGCCGCGCGATCGAGCTGCGTGCGCGCCTCGCGGTACCGACCTGCACGCAGGAGCGCCATGCCCAGCGACCGCTGGACCGCCGCGTCACGCGGTGCCGTGCGGGCCGCCTCACGAAGGCGAGGCAGCTCGGTCTCCTGCGCGGCGGCGCGCGACATCGAGACGCCGATCACGCCGAGCGCGAGCACCGCCGAGATCAAGAACGAGAGGAGAGCGCGCATGAAGACACCTCGCGGCGGACCATACCGCGAGGCGCCAGACGTCGCGCGAACCCGACCGATTCAAGCCAGGAGGCGCCCGAAATTCACCCGTTGACGGAGGCGCTGAACGACACGCTCACCTCGACCGAGACGGTGATCTTCGAGGACGCCTCGGCCGTGGCTGCCGCCGCCGCCGTCGCGCAGGCGACAGCGTTGAGGCTCACGGCCATCGCAGCCTGGGGGATCTCCGGCGCGAGGCGGATGATCTCCGCGCCGTTGCGCTGGAGGCGCTGGACGCGCTCGCGGAGGCCGAGGATCGCGCTCACGCCTTCACGCATCGCGCGCTGTACGCGGGCCAAGCGCGCCTGCTGCTCCGCGTCGAGGCCGCCCTCGATCGAGACGTTGGCCTGGCCGGGCGTGCAGCGGGCCTCTGCCTCGACACGCGCATCGCACGACGCACGGCAGCGCGCGCTCGCCGAAGGACGACGCACGCGGCCCGTGCAGTAAGGCTCGCGGTACTCGACGGAGCACCCGCCGCGGCACTCGCCCTGACAGCTCGCCTGCGCCGACACGACGCAGCGTCCCTGACAGTTGCCGTCGCACGTGCCCGCACACGATCCATCGGCCGCGTAGGCCGAGCACGTGCCGGCGCACGCGCCCTCACAGGTACCGCTGCACTGCCCGCTCACGTCGGCTGCGCAGCTGCCCTGGCACTGCGCGTCGCAGTAGCCGCGGAGCTCGCCGCCCTCGCAGGTGATCTCGACCTGACCGGGATCGACCTGCGCTTCGCACTCCGCCATGCACGAGCCGTAGGCCTCGACCGAGACCTCGCAGTGCGGCGGCTGCGCCTCGAGACGCACCGTGTAGCTCGCGCGGAGCGACGCGAGCTCGCTCGCGAGACGATCGTGCGCGGCGGTGCAGACCGTGCGCAGGTCGCCCGTGAGCTCGGCCTCGCTCATCTCGAGCGCGAGGCCCGTGTTGCGGCACGCCGTCATCAGCTGGTCGTGCGCCTCGAACGCCGCGTCCTGGAAGCGCGCCGTCGCGAGGAAGAACGCCTCGATCTTGGCGGCCTGGTTGGTCGCCCCGAAGTCGCCGCCGCACGACGCCATCGAGGTGCGTCCGCCACCGCCACCGCTGGACGAGCCGCGCCCTCCGCGCGCGATGGGACCGCAAGAGACGACGAGCGCGAGGAGGACCGTGAGACCGAGCGTGACGTGTCGCATGGCGGCGGACGCTATCGCCGAGGCCCGCCGCATGTCGAGCCAGGCCCCGCGCGTCTCGCACGACGAACTTTTCGTGACGGCCCAGGGAGGCCGCGGACACCATCGAGCAGAACATCGCGCGGTCGGCCGCTCGAACCTCCCCGACCTTCCCGACTCTCCCGACCACAGCGTCTGATCGCGCCATGTTTTACGTTTGAACGCCCACCTCACGGTGGGCGTTCGCGTTTCAGCCGTCGACGCGAGAAGCTTTGATTGGCTGGCGATTCGCCGACATGGCGCAGCGCATCTGGCACACGATGGCTCGGAAAGCGCCGGCATGACAGTTGCGATTGTTCTGGGCAGACCCCAACCCGGAGATCGCCATGCGCGCCCCTTCTTCTTCGTCTCTTCTTCGTCTCTGTAGCGGCCTCGCCGTGCTGGTCGCGCCCACGTTGCTCGGCGCGCGCGGCTGTGAGCTCGGTGAGAGCCACGAGGTCTGCAGCGAAGAGCACGCGCCCGTCTGCGGCGTCGATGGCACGACGTACGACAACGCGTGCGAGGCCGAGACGGCGGGCATCGAGATCGCACACGAAGGTGCGTGCGAGGTCGCTTGTTACGAGATCTACGCGCCGGTCTGCGGCGAGGACGGCACCACGTACCCGAACGACTGCTACGCCCGCGCGGCCGGCGCCGCGATCGCGCACGAGGGCGCGTGCGAGTGCGCGCCCGTGGCGTGCCTCCTCTACTGCGAGCACGGCTTCGCGACGGACGCCGCGGGCTGCGAGACGTGCGAGTGCCTGCCGCCGCTCTGCGAGCCCGTGCTCTGCGACCTCTACTGCGAGCACGGCTTCGCCCGTGACGCGTCGGGCTGCGAGACGTGCTCGTGCAACGAGCCGCCCGCCGAGTGCACGAGCGACGACGACTGCGCCGAGAGCGAGGTCTGTCTCTACGCCGCGTGCCCGCCCGTGTGCCTCGACGACGATCACGACGGCGCGTGCGATCCCTGCGGCGGCGGTTTCTGCGCGCCGCGCGAGATGGAGACGCGCTGCTCGAGCGACGCGGACTGCGGTGATGGCGGCTACTGCGCGATCGAGGGCTGCGCCGAGCGCGACTGCCTCGGCGAGCCCGGCGCCGACTGCGGTGGCCCGAGCGAGTGCTTCGGGTTCTGTCGTGCGCTTCCTCCGCCGCCCCCGCCGAGCGAGTGCACGAGCGACGTGGACTGCGGCGAGGGCGCGTGGTGCGACGTGAGCGAGTGCCTGCCCGTCGGTGATCTCACCGTGTGCGGCGGCGTGTGTCGCGCGATCGAGCCCGAGCCCACGTACTGCGAGAGCGACGTGGACTGCGGCGAGGGTGCACGCTGCGAGGCGATCGCCTGCACCGCCGTGTGCGAGTCGCGCGAGGACGGCACCGACGGCTGCCTGTGGGACTGCCCCGGCGGCATCTGCGTGATCGACGAGCCCACGCCGAGCGAGTGCACGACGGACGCGGACTGCGCAGACGGACTGCGCTGCGAGGCCCCCACGATCGAGTGCCTCTGCGAGGGCGGCCCGTGCGGCGCGTGCCCGGCGTCCATCGGCAGCTGCGTGCCGCGCGACGAGGACCCGACCGATCCGGCCCGCCCCGGGATCTGATCCGCCCTTCTCCCGAGGAGCCGCGCGTCGAGCCCCGACGTGCGGCTCGTCGCGTTCCGTCAGGACACGAGCGCTTCGAAGAGGCGGCGACCGTCCTCGTTGCCGAGGATCCCCTCGCTCGCGCGCTCGGGGTGCGGCATCAGGCCCATCACGTTGCGGCCCGCGTTGTAGATGCCCGCGATCTCGTTGCGCGAGCCGTTGACGGTGCTGCCGCGCAGGGGCTGACCGTCCGCCGCCGTGTAGCGCACGGCGACCAGGCCCTCGCCCTCGAGGCGCGCGAGCGTCTCGTCGTCGCAGTGGTAGCGGCCTTCGGCGTGCGCGATCGGAAGACGCAGCGTCGTGCCGCGCGTGAGGTTCTTGGTGAAGCGGCCCTCGCCCTCCACCTTGACCCACACGTCGCGGCACTCGAAGCGCAGGTGCGCGTTGCGCGTGAGCACGCCCGGCACGAGGCCCATCTCCGCCAAGATCTGGAAGCCGTTGCAGATGCCGAGCACGGGCGCCCCGCGCGCTGCGTGCCTCACGATCGCATCCGAGATCGGCGAGAAGCGCGCGATCGCACCGGTGCGTAGGTAGTCGCCGTGCGCGAAGCCGCCGGGGAGGATCACCAGCTCGGCCCCCTCGAGCTCGGTCTCCTTGTGGAAGACGAAGCGTGCGTCCCAGCCCATCACGTCGCGCGCGACGTGCAGCGCGTCCCAGTCCGCGTTCGATCCGGGGAACACCACGACGGCGACCTTCATGCGACCTCGCGAGAGCGCTCGACGTGCGCGCGCTGGGCAGGAGAAAACGGCGCGAGGATAGTCGCCGTCCCACGGAAGTCGACAGCTTCGACGCACCTCGTCGGGGTGAGGTTTCGTGGCACCATCGAGGCTCGTCCGCGCGTGAATCGATCGCGCGTTCTCCGCGTCTCCGACCTCGGAGGTTCTCGTGATTCGCATCCCGTCCCACGTCTCGAAGGCTCTGGTCGCATTGGTCCTCGCGCTCGGTGCGCCCGCGATGCTCACGCCTGAGGTGGCCGATGCGCAGGTCGTCGTACGCCCGGGCCGCGGCGGCCGGCGCGGCGCAGTCGTCGTCGATCCCACGCCCGGTCGTCCGGGCGGTGCCGTGGTCGTGACGCCCGAGCGTGGGCGCGGACGCCCCGGCGCGGTC
>JAFLCL010000290.1 GCA_017303575.1 Deltaproteobacteria bacterium | reverse complement strand
GCCGGCGAGCGCGCGAGCCTCGCGCCCACCCCTCGCCGCCGACCCGCGCGAGACGCCACGCGGTCTCTTCGGTACGACCGGCTCGACGGAGATCGCGGTGCCCGAAGAGGACGCTCCGCGGCCGCGTCGGAGCCACATCGACACCACGGCTCCCGAGACCAGCGAAGACTTCGCCGACACTGTCTTTGCGCCCGTGGAAGAGGTGCCGCGCGCGCGACGCATCACCAGCGCGATGCCGCGGCGGAGCACCCCCGGCTCCGATCCCCCGCTCTCGCAGTCGATGGAGGCGGAGGCGGTCGCGGAGATCGAAGAAGAGAGCGCCATCGAAGGGCGAGTCACCTCGCCGACGCCCGCGCCGGCCGACACGGCCGATCTCGGCGACGCCAGCGCAAAGTCGGACGAGGGCTCGAGCCCCGCGATCGAGATCGCGCCGGCGCTCGAGCCGCCCACCTCGGGCGAGACGCTCGTGGGCATGGGCGCACCGGCGAAGAGCTCGCCCGGCGTGGTGATGATCTCGCCCGTCGTCGTGGTCTCGCGCGCGGTGAACGTCATCGGCTCGCCCGCAGCGCCACCGCCCGAGCCGCGGGCGGCGCTCACGACGCCGGGCGGCCTCAGCGCGCCCGGTGCGACGCACGAGATCGCCGACCGAGAGAGCGACCCGGGCGTTCCGCTCGACCTCGATCCCGACTCGGGCGCGCTCGACGATCTCGTCGAGATGCCCTCGCAGCCTGCGCCCCCCAAGGTCGCGCCTCCGCCCGCACCTCCCAAGGGCGCGCCTCCTGCACCGCCCAAGCCGCCTCCGACCACCGCGCCCGCCCCGCAGATCACCGCCCCCGAGCCCGCCCAGGTTCCGTCGCGGCCGCCGCCGAAGAAGAAGCACCAGTGGTGGGAGGATCTCTTCAGCGACGACTACCTCCGCACGGTGCCGGTGCCATCGGCCAAGTCGATCCACAAGCAGGTCGACTTCATCGAGACACGCCTCGGGCTCGCGAAGGGCGCTGCGATCCTCGACGTCGGCTGCGGCCTGGGCCTGCATGCGATCGAGCTCACGCGACGCGGCTACGTGGTGGTGGGCCTCGACCTCTCGCTCCCGATGCTCTCGCGGGCCGCCGACGAAGCCCAGGATCAGGGCTTCAAGATCAACTTCCTCCACGCCGACATGCGGGAGATGAACTTCGAGGGCGCCTTCGACGCCGTGCTCGTGTGGGGCACGACGCTGGGCTACTTCGACGACGACACGAACAAGGCCGTGCTCGATCGCTTCCACCGCGCGCTCAAGCCCGGCGGCCTGCTCCTGCTCGAGACCGTCAATCGCGACTTCGTGATCCGCAGCCAGCCGAACCTCGTCTGGTTCCAGGGCGATGGCTGCGTGGTCATGGAGGAGTCGTCGTTCAACTACATCGCGTCGCGCCTCGCGGTGAAGCGCAACGTGATCCTCGACGACGGGCGTCAGCGCGAGTCGATGTACTCGATCCGCCTCTACTCCCTGCACGAGCTCGGACAGATCCTCCACCTGCGGGGCTTCCGCGTGGTGGAGATCACCGGCCGCGAGGCGATGCCCGGCGTGTTCTTCGGCGCCGACTCGCCGAAGCTCATCATCCTCGCGGAGCGTCGCGTGATGGCACCGCCTGCACCGCCGGGAAAGAGCCCCGACGGGCCCAAGACGGGCGAGTCGACGAAGGCCAGCGAGCCGACCAAGGCCGAGCCCAACGGCGGCGGCGAGCCCCCACCGAGCTGACCGAGTGACGGTGGCCTCGCACGCGCGCGAGCGGTAGGACGCGCGCGATGCTGCACCACGAGATCGTGAAGCCGGAGTCGGGCACGCCGACGCGCTCGTTCCTCTTTCTCCACGGGATCCTGGGGACGGGCACGAACCTCCGCTCGCTCGCGCGCTCCCTCACCCGCGGGGATGCCTCCTGGCAGCCAGTGCTCGTGGATCTGCGTGGGCACGGTCGCTCGGAGATGCCCGCCGCGCCGCACACGCTCGAGGCGTGCGCGAACGACGTGGCGAGCTTGGCGCGCACCATCACGCCCCGCGTCGAGGGTGTGCTCGGGCACAGCTTCGGAGGGAAGGTCGCGATGACGCTCGCGCTGCGCGCGCGCGCGGACGACGAGCTCGCGCACGCTCTCGCGCACGTGGTGCTGGTGGACTCGATGCCGGGCGCGCGACCCGGAGGACGTGGATCGGAGAACGTGATGGTGGTGCTCGAGAGCCTCGCCGCGCTGCCGCGTCGCTTCACGCTGCGCGAGCACTTCATCGAGGCGCTGATCGAGAAGGGGCAGACGCGCGCGATCGCGTCGTGGCTCGCGATGAGCCTGCGGCGTAGGGACGACGGCTTCGAGATGGCGTTCGATCTCCAGGCGCTCGGGGCGCTCCTCGACGACTACTTCACGCGCGATCTCTGGGCCCTCTTCGACGACGAGCCGCCGCGCGATCGGCCCCGCCTCCACCAAGTGATCGGCGCCCGCTCGACGGTCTTCGATGCCGAGGATCGTGCGCACGCCGAGCGGCTCGCCGCCGAAGGTCGAGCGAGCCTGGACGTGCTGCCCGCAGGCCACTGGGTGCACGTCGATGATCCGGAAGGTCTCGCGCGAGTGCTCGTCGCACGCGTGGGCGAGGTGACGACGTGAGCGGCGCGGGCAAGACCGATGTCGTGGTGATCGGGGGTGGGCCTGCGGGCATGACGGCGGCGATCGAGGCAACACGATCGGGACGGAGGGTGACGCTCGTGACGGAGGCGCCCCTCGGCGGGCGCGCGATGAACGCGAGCCTCCTCCCGAGCAAGCTCTTGCTTCACCTGGCCGAGCTGCGCGTGCGGCGAGGCGAGCGCGGCCTCGCGTCCGTCGCGACGATCGCAGATCTGACGGAGGGCATCGATCGCACGATCGCGCACCAGGCGATGCGCGCGAGCGAGCGCTTGTCCGACGCGGGCGTGTCGGTCGTGCACGGGCTCGCCCGCTTCACGGGCCCGAACGAGCTCGCCGTCGAGCGTGAGGGTGGTGCACGCGCGATGACCTTCTCGCGCGCGATCGTGGCGACGGGCTCGGTCCCGAGCTTTCCCGAGGGCTTCTTCGGCGATCGGCTGGGGCCCGATGGCGAGGTGATCTTCGCGCCCCGCTTCGTGCGGACGCTGCGGTCGTTGCCGCGCACGATGCTGGTGATCGGTGGCGGGGCGACGGGGACCGAGGCAGTGTCGGCGTTCGTCGATCTCGGTGTCGAAGTCACGTGGCTGCTCGACGATCTCGGCATCCTGCCCCGCTTCGATCGTGAGCTCGCCAGCTCGCTCGGCGACGTGCTCATGGAGCGCGGCGTGAAGATCGTGCACGGCAAGCGTGTGCTGTCGGTGACGCGTGATCCGCGCCCCGACGCGCCCGCCGATCAGCGCGTGCTGGCGAAGCTCGACGGTGGACGGACGTACGCGGGCGAGCGCGCGTTCGTGGCGATCGGCCGACGCGGCGACGTGGCGCGCCTCGATCCGGAGCGCGTGGGGCTCGACGTGGATGTCGCCACGGGCACGCTGCGGGTGGATGCGGAGGGGCGCACGAGCGCGCCGCACGTGTTCGCCGTGGGCGATGCTGCGGGGCCGCCCTTCACCGCCAACGAGGCCATGGCGCGCGCGTACGTCGCCGCGAGGCGAGCCACGGACCGTGACGCACCGCCGAGCCCCCGGGCGGCGCGGATCGAGGCCGTCTATGCGAGGCCCGAGATCGCGCGCGTGGGGCTCACGCCCCAGGACGCGGTGAGGGGCGGCGCATCGTTCGAGGTGCGCGTCACGACGTTCGAATCGAGCCTCCGTGGGGTGATGGAGGGCAGCGGGTTCGACCCGCATGCGCGGGGCACGCTCAAGGTCGTGCTCGACGCGGGGGAGCGGCTCGTGGGCGCGAGCGCGATCGGTCCGCGCGCCAGCGAGGTGCTCGCCCCCATCGCCACGGCCATCCACCTCGGCGCGCGCGCGGAGGATCTGCGAGGTTTGTTCCTCGCCGAGCCGACGCTCTGCGGGCTCGCGCTCGATGCGCTGCGGTGAGCGCTGCTCGCTGCGGTGAGCGCTGCTGAGAGCAAACGCCGCTGGCTTGCGCTGGGGTGAGCGCGCTCAGAGCAAACGCCCAAGTCTTCGCCACGGCTGGCTTGCCGAGCAACGTGCGCCACGTTGTGCTCAATCGCGCCGCGAGTCGTGCTCAGAGCAAAATTCTGCGCCGAGCCGTCGTCTCGGCCAAGCGAGTCGTGCTCAGAGCAAGACGCACGCGGAGCAAGACTCAGCAGCCAGTCGTGTGCTCGGAGTGAGTCGTGCCGAGCTCGCGAACCCCCGGTCGTGCTCGAGCTCGCGAACCCCCGGTCGTGCTCAGAGCAAGATGCGGGTCAGGGCTGCGGGGCGACGCGCGTGAGCTCGGGGTAGAGGCGGTCGGCCTGATCGGAGATCGCGCGTACGAGTGATCGGAAGGCGCGGCGATCGAAGTTCGAGTCGGTGTTCATCACCATCGCGAGGCGGACCTCGCCGTCGGCGGGGTCCCACTCGAACTTGCCGACCAGGAGGCGCCAGTTGAGCTCCATCATGTGGCGGATGAGCGGATCGGTGGTGGCCGCGTCGGCGCGCGCGGTGAGGTAGTGGTCGACGTAGAGGTACACAGTGTCCGTCACGTCGCTGTAGGCCATGCGGAGATCGAAGCTGCGGTGACTGACCTCGCCTCGCACCACGACCGCGCAGTGCGCCCGCTGCGCGTCGTCGGCGTCGCACGCACCGTCGAGGCCCATCGCTTCGATCTCGGCGCGCAGCGCGGCGAGGTAGCGCGGCTGACCCGCTGGGACCTCGCCGACCTCTCGCGTCGGTGACTCCTCCGTCCCGTCGCCCGCAGGCGTGGTCGCCGTCGTGGGCGGCGCGACGGGTTCGCGAGGCGCTGCGGCCTCGTTGGTTGCTTCCTGCGCGCTGGCTGCGCCGCTGATCGAATAGCGTCCAATCACGACGCCTACCAAGAGAACCGACACGAGGACGAGGCGATCACGCATGGGCGCTCCTTCGCACGGGGGCGGTGTCGACACAACAGGCGGCCGACCTAGGCCGTGGCGGTCGCCGCCGCCAGGGGTCCGCCAGCCCGCCAGAAGTCGGCTGAAATCCCTTGCATTCGTCGGGCCCGAGGCCGGTATGCGCGCTGCACCCATGGGGGCATGAGCTTGCCGCGTCATCACCCGCCCGAGATCCGTGAGTACCACTGCGTCTCGAAGTGCGTCGACGATCAACACCTCCTGACCCCGACCGAGGAGACGACGTACATCATCGCGCGCGTTTGGGAGATGGCCCAGGCGAAGTACGACTTCACGCTGTGCGCGTTGATGGGGATGAGCAACCACACGCACGACGAGATTCGACTCGGCCAGACACCGCTGCCGAGGATCCAGCAGTTCGTGAAGTCGCAGATCGCGAGGCGGATGAACCGTGTGCTCGGGCGGAGCGGCGCGTTCTGGATGCGTCGCTACCACGACACGGCGATTCTGGATGCGGAGGCGTCCTCGAGCAGCGTTCACTACCAGCACGCCAACCCCGTGCGCGCGAGCTTGTCGGAGCACGCTGAGAGCTGGATCGGGACGACCAGCCATCGCGCGTTCGTCGAAGGCAAGGACTCGTTCACGGCGTCGTGGTTCGACGAGCGGAGCTGGAAGCGCGCGGGGAGCGATCCCGAGAGGAAGGACGAGTTCGTACGTAAGGCCACGGTCCGGATCGGAGCGCCGATCGCGTTCGACGGACTGTCGGAAGCCGAGCGCGACGCGTTGCGGGCGAGCATGCGTGCACGGATGGAGGCGGAGGAGCAGGCGGCCGCCAGTGCCCGTGCGATGGAGGGTGAGTTACCGCCTCGTCCGCAGGCCGCGGCGCGGATCGATCCGCGGTCCCGACCGGACCAACCGAAGCGCGGGGGACGGCCGGAGGGGCGATTGCGTCGGCGGGTCCGCGCGGCAGGCGAGGCGAGCTTGGTCGAGGCGCTGGCCGACGCGTATGCGATCAAGCTGCCGGTCTACCGACGCGCGTCCGAGCGCTACCGGCGGACCGGTGTGCTGTGCGCGTTTCCGTCGGGGATGTATCCGCCGTGGATCCCGCACGCGTTCGAGGTGACGTAGCGGGGAGACCGGCTCCAGAACGACGCCTGTCGTGGGGACGACGGGAGCGGTGTGCCTGCCGACCGAACGGTCGAGCAGGCTGGACGCGTTCCGTCCGTGGCGCAGTGTGATGTCGAGGGCGGACCCATCCCGACCCGTATTCGTCGCCCTCGATGACGCTACCTCCGCGGATCTCCTCGCCCTGCTCGCCGCCCCTTCCGTTTTTGCTCTGAGCACGGACTGCGGAGCTTGGTTTGCTCTGAGCGCGAGTCTGGTGCGCGGTGGCGGGGGGGCGAGTCTCGGTTATCGTCGCCGTCCCCATGACCTACACAGTCCTCGCGCGGAAGTACCGACCGCAGACCTTCGCGGACCTCTCGGGTCAGGAGCACGTCACCCGCACGCTCGGCAACGCCATCGCCTCCGGTCGCGTCGCCCACGCGTTCCTCTTCACTGGCGTCCGCGGCGTCGGCAAGACCACGACCGCCCGCATCCTCGCCAAGGCCCTCAACTGCACGACGGGCCCCACCATGTCGCCCTGCGGGGTGTGCGATGCGTGCAAGGAGATCACCGCCGGCAACGACCTCGACGTGCTCGAGATCGATGGCGCCTCGAACAACAGCGTCGAGGACGTGCGGCGGCTCCAGGAGACCATCCCGTTCCGACCCGCGCGCGACCGCTTCAAGATCGTGATCGTCGACGAGGTCCACATGCTCTCGGTCGGCGCGTTCAACGCGTTCCTCAAGACGCTCGAGGAGCCGCCCCCGCACGTGAAGTTCATCTTCGCGACGACCGAGTCGCACAAGGTGCCGATCACCATCCGCTCGCGCTGTCAGCGGTACGACTTCCGCCTCATTCCTCAGGCCGTGGTCTCCGACCGCGTGAAGCAGATCCTCGCCGCCGAGGGCATCACCGCCGACGAGCGCGCGATCGCGATCGTCGCCCGTGAAGCCGCTGGCTCGATGCGCGACGCGCTCACGCTGCTCGATCAGGTCGTCGCGTTCTCGGGCGGCGCACTGGTCGGCGACGAGGTCGCGCGCGTGCTCGGCATCGCCGACCGCGAGATCCTCCACGGCACGGCTTCAGCCATCCTCGACGGCGATGGCGCCGCGGTGCTCACGCAGATCGACGTGCTCGCCCAGCGCGGCCTCGATCTCCTGCACTTCGCGAAGGCGCTCGTCGAGCTCCTGCGCGATCTCGTCGTCCTCCGCGTGAGCGGCGCGAGCACGGAGCTCGTCGCGATGGTCGAGGAAGAGCGCGACCGCGCGCTCACGCTCAGCAAGCGCGTCGAGCCGCTCGAGATCCAGCGCGCATTCCACGCGGCGTCGCTGCTCGTCGAGGACGTGGCGCGATCACCGCTGCCGCGCATGACCCTCGAGATGGGCCTCGTGCGCCTCGCCGCGCGGCCCGCGCTCAGGCCAGTGTCGGATCTCGTGGCACGGCTCGAGAGCCTCGAGGCGAGCCTCGGTCGGGGAGGCAACGCCCCCGCACGTTCGGCTGCGCCTCGCGTCGCCGCGCGCGAGCCTGCGTCACGGGCCGCCACCCCGCGCCGCGCTGCACCGTCGGACGAGCCCGAGCCCGACCCAGAATGGTCGCCCGAGTGGACGCGCGCCGACGACGATCTCGTTCGCTCCGTCCGTGACGAGGACACGAGCTTTCTCTCCTCGGTCGGCACCATCGCCGCACCGTCGCTCGACGAGCCGACGGTGGAGCGCCCCTCGGCTGCGCCTGCACCCGCACAGCGCCCCGTCGCCACGCCAGATCGCGCGTCGAGCGCACCGCGCGCGTCGTCGCCTCCGCCCCAGCACGGCCCCCCGATCGATCCGGGTGCTCTCTCGGTGTGGGAGACGATGGTGGGCGTGCTCACCGACACCAAGCCCGCGCTCGGCGCGCTGCTCAAGCACGCGGTGCCGCGTCGCATCGACGCCGAGCTCGTCGAGCTCTCGTTCCCACCCGGCTCGTTCTACGGCAAGCAGGCCGAGTCGGCGGAGGCCAGGAACGCGATCGCCCACGTCGCGGAGCGAAGGCTCGGCGCCAAGCCGCGCATCGAGATTGTCTACGGCGCGCCGACAGGCGGGACGCTCGCCCAGATCGAAGACGAGCGCGAACGCGCGCGCCTCGAGGCCACGCGGAAGAAGGCGCTCAACCACCCCGTCGTCCAGGAAGCGCTCCGCGTGTTCGAGACGAGCCCGGGTGCCGTCGAGGTGCGCGTGGACGTCGAGGAGACCGGCTGAACACCGGACCACCGAGCGCTCCCCGAGAACCCGAGGTCCGCGCGCGGCCTCCCCTGCTACGCTCCTCCCATGCGCTCTTCCTTCGGGACCGCCCTCGCCTCGTTCGTCGTCGCCGCGCTCGCGCTCGCCGCGCTCCCCGGATGCCCTCGCACCGGCACCACGGAAGAGCGCGACGCCTACATCCGCCCGTTCAACGACGCGGGCGAGTTCTTCTGCGCCGAGAACGACTCCACGGCGTGCGTGGGGAACCTCTACTTCTACTGCGTGCCTGACGGCGAGTTCCTCCGCGCGGAACAGACGGACTGCGCCGCCACGGAGCAGGTCTGCCTCGAGGGTCGCGGATGTGCGGTCTGTCGCCCCGACTCGCAGGAGTGCTTCATGGGGCAGCCCGCGATGTGCAACTCGGAAGGCACCGCATGGATCCCGCTCGAAGAGTGCGACACCGAAGGCGGCGAGGTCTGTCGCGAGGGTCGCTGTCAGAACCTCTGCGCGGCAGCCGAGATGGAGTCGAGCTACGTGGGCTGCGAGTTCTACGCGGTCGACCTCGACAACGCGGCCATCGGCGCAGGACGCGACGCGTCCTCGCAGCAGTACGCTGTCGTCGTCTCGAACCCCGGGTTCGTGCCCAGCGACGTGACAGTCGAGGTCGACACCGCGATCGCGGGCGAGCCCACGGCGCCTCGCATCATCCAGACCGTGACCGTCCCGCCCGGCGATCTCGAGATCCTCCGCCTGCCGCGCCGTGAGGTCGACGGCGCGTCCTCGCTCGCGACCTGCGCGACCATCGACGACGATGCCTGCGCACCGAACGAGTCCTGCTGGTGTCGCGGTGGCGTGCGACCCGGTTCGGGGGCCGATGACTGCCGCTGCCGCACCTCGCAGAACGGTACGGGCCTCAACGACGGCACGCACTCCGCGGTCACCTCGAACGCCTACCGCATCACCTCCACCGCGCCGCTGATCGCCTACCAGTTCAACCCGCTCGACAACGTCGGCGTGTTCTCGAACGACGCGTCGCTGCTCCTGCCCACGAGCGCCGTGGGAGAGACATACACGGTCGTCGGCTGGCCGCAGACGATCGCGAACTCGACCGATCCGATCGAGGACTTCGATCCGAGCTCCACGGACGAGGATCTGCGCGCGTTCCTCACCATCGTCGGCACCGCCGAGGCCACGAACGTGCACGTCACGCTCGGGCCCGCGGTGCGCAGCGTCGTGAGCCTCGAGGCGGGCGGCGCAGAGTACGGGCCGGGGGCCACGCTCGACGTGGTGCTCGGCGCGTTCGACGTGCTGAACCTCGAGACCCACGGCTTCAACGGCGACTTCACGGGCACGCTCGTCGAGGCCAACGAGCGCGTCTCCGTGTTCTCCGGCAGCGAGGCCTCGGACGCCCCGCGCTTCACCGACCTCGCGAACCGTCGCTGCTGCGCCGATCACCTCGAGGAGCAGCTCTTTCCCGACGCCACGCTCGGTCGACGCTTCTTCATCGGCCGCAGCGCGCCTCGCTCCACGGCGCTCAACCGCGCGTTCGTCACCTCCGACAGCGTCGGCGACTTCAACGAGCCGGAGTACGCGCGCATCGTCGCGACAGTCCCCGGCACGACGATCGTGACGACCAGCCTGCCCCCGCCGGAGGACTACTTCGAGATCGAGCAGTTCCAGAGCCTCATCCTCGTCGCGGATCAGGACATGGAGATCAACACCGACTCGCCCGTGGCGGTGCTGCAGGTGACCGCGAGCCAAGAGGCCGTGGGCATCCCGAACCAGTATCCCGGCGGCGATCCCGACATCATCGCCGTCCCGCCCGTCGAGCAGTACCGCGAGGACTACGTCTTCCTCACGCCGCAGTACTACGCGTTCGACTTCCTCACCGTCATCGCACCGTACGCCGCCGAGATCCTCCTCGACGAGATGCCGCTCGATCCCGACCAGTGCCCCTCGGCGCCCGCGGACGGACGGCCGCGCCGCATGGACGATCCGCCGCCCGAGTGGGTCGTCTACCGCTGCCAGCTCTCGTATCCCGACGTCATCGGCCTGCCGAACGTGCGCGTCGAGGACGGCGATCAGAACGACGGCTACCACACGCTCCGCGCGACCGCGCGCGTCAGCATCATCGTGTCCGGCTTCGATGCGTTCGTGAGCTACGCGTACGCAGGCGGGCTGAACCTCGATCCGATCATGTGAGCCTCGATCGAGACGCCAGAGCGATCGGCACTTGGTGGTAGGCTCGCGGCCATGTCGCTGCGAGACCTCCGCGCCTACGCCATCGCTGCTCTGCTCACGCTCGTCCCGCTCGTCGCGCTGACGACCCTGGTCACACCCGACGCCGAAGCGCAGGGCACCGGGGGCAGCTTCGGTGGCGGTGACTTCGGCGGTGGTGGCGGCGGTGGAGGTGGCGGCGGCAGCGACTGGGGCGGCGGTGGTGGCGGCGGCGGCGGCTGGGGCGGCGGCGGCACCGACTGGGGCTCGAGCGGCGGTGGCGCGCCCGTCTACGGCGGCGGCGGTGGCGGTGGCGGTGGCGGCATGGGCTGCGGCAGCTGCTGCTGTCTCGTGGTGATCCTCGGCATCGTGGTGGTCGCGATGGTGATCTCGAACCGTCGTC
>JAFLCL010000029.1 GCA_017303575.1 Deltaproteobacteria bacterium | reverse complement strand
GTGGCGGGATGCCCCATCAAAAGGAGCGTGGCTCCTTCAGATCGATGGAGGCAGAGGCGATGCATCCGAGGGCGGCAAGCAGGCGCGAGAGGTGCGGCTGCACGGTCGACAAGCTCGTGTAGAAGATCGGCGCGCGCTACTTCGTCGCGTCGCTGTTCCAGCCGCGACTCCTCCTTGTATCTCTGCCACCGCCGCGCGATCATCCGCCGATGAGGCCCTTGCTTTTTCTCGCGTTGCTGTCTGTCGGCGCTCTGGGGGGAGGCTGCAGCGCGAGCGCGCCCGGCGGGCCCCCGATGTGCACCGGTGGATGCGGCACGTGCTCGGGGTCGCAGTGCGCCTGCAACGATTCGGCACGCTGCGACGCACAGTGCGGCGACTCGTGCGAGCTGACGTGCTCGGGCAGCGGCGGCTGCGATGCCGAGTGCGGCGCCGAGTGCGAGTTCACGTGCTCCGGCACCGACGAATGCGTTGCGAGGGTCGGCGCGCGCTCCGTCATCGTGTGCTCGGGCTCGCGCGGATGCGTGGTCGAGTGTGTGGGAGGCGGATGTCGCGCCACGTGTAGCGGCACCGATGGATGTGAGCTGATGTGCCCCGACGGCGGCTGCGCCATGGACTGCCGCGGCGACGAGGCCACGCAGTGCCCTGGCGGCCGCATCGCATGTGCACGCAGCTGCTGACACCAGGCGGCCCAGTGCCGCTGGTCCCATCGTCTTCGACGAGGTCTCCTTCAGGAGGTTCAACCTGATGGGAGCGCCGCGGCGCAGATGGCCAACGATCTCGCGGATTGGGGGAAGAGTTTGGCGCACCGCCGGCTCGTTCCGTCGAGGCACGTCGATCGCACGACATGCGTGCGCGCCTCGCACGACGCCGTCGCTCCGGTGGATGGCCGCGGCCCCGCCACCCGTCCGCGCCGCCACAGGCGAGGCGACAGCGCACGCTTGTGGGCACGGGAATGAAGGCTTTCGCAGGCCGACGAGGGGCACGTCGTTTGCGGTTCTGCGAGCCGCGAAAGGTGGGTCGGATGGCCAACACGAAGCGCGAGACCGTGACGAGGAGAGAGAAGAAGGTGGGGAACGACGGCAAGCCGGTGAGCAGCGGCGAGGGACGAGAGCGGCCCGTCGAGGACGTCGAGAAGCTCATCGCTCCGTTCCGGTACGAGTCGCACGGTCTCTCGGGACGGCGCGCGGCCGAGGCGCACGACGCGCTGATCGCCGCAGGAGCTCCGCCGAAGCGGGAGACCGAGCCGGCCACGCCGGCACGTCCCACCCGTGCACCCTCGGGCCGTGAGCGCCGCTCCTGATCTCGTCGAGATCTTGGTGCCCTCGGTGCGCGGTGCGACCGTCGGCGCGTGAGCGAAGCTGATCTCCTCGTCGACGCGTTCCTCCAGCACGTGAGGATCGAGAAGGGCCTCGCGGCCAAGACGGCGCAGGCGTACGCGACCGACCTCGCGCCGTTCACGCGCTTCCTCGAGGGCGAGCAGATCGAGATCGATCGCGTCGCGGGCGCAGACCTGTCGCGCTTCCTCGCGCATCGATCGCGTGAAGGCCTGGGTGCGCGATCCCAAGCGCGTCTGCTCTCCGCGCTGCGAGGACTCTTCGGCTACCTCGTGGCGGAGAAACACGTGCGCGCCGATCCGACGGAGCTGATCGATCCGCCGCGCGCGCCGAAGAAGCTCCCGGTCGTGCTCTCGCGAGACGAGGTCCTCGCGCTGCTCGAGGCGCCCGACGAAGAGACGCCGCGCGGCCTCCGCGACGGCGCGATGCTCCACACCATGTACGCCGCGGGCCTGCGCGTGTCGGAGCTCGTGGGCCTGACGCTCGGCGACGTGAACCTCGAGACCGGCTTCGTGCAGGCGTTCGGCAAGGGCGGCAAGCGGCGCATCGTGCCGCTCGGCGCGCCCGCGCGTCGACGCATCGAGCGCTGGCGCTTGGAGGTCCGATCACGCTGGGCGCCCGACAGCTCGCGGGCGCTGTTCGTCACGCATCTCGGCAAGCCCATGACGCGACAGGGCTTCTTCGCGCTCGTGCGCCGCTATGCGCTACAGGCAGGCATCACGAAGACGATCTCTCCGCACAAGCTCAGGCACTCGTTCGCGACGCACCTCTTGCTCGGGGGCGCGGATCTGCGCGCCGTGCAGACGATGCTGGGCCACGCCGACATCACGACCACGCAGGTCTACACGCACGTCACCGGTGATCACCTGAGCCACGTGCACGGCACGTATCACCCGCGCGGATGAAGTAGCCTCGCGCCCGAGAAGAGGAGCGAATGAGCGACTACGAAGGCAAGGACGTGGTGGTGACGGGCGGCGCGGGCGCGCTCGGGACGGCGCTGTGCAAGCTCTTGCTCGCGCGGGGAGCACGAACGATCCACGTGCCTGCGTTCGACGAGAAAGAGGCCGAGCGCTTCGAGCTCAAGAGCGATGATCGTGTCGTCGTGCGCGCGGGGCTCGACCTCTCCGACGAGCTCGCCGTGGAGACCTTCTACGCGCACGTGCCTGGCCTCTGGGCGTCCATACATGTCGCGGGTGGCTATGCCGGTGGCGCGATCCTCGACACGACGCCCACGCAGGCGAGGAAGCTCCTCGCGCAGAACGCGATGAGCGCGTGGCTCTGCTCGCGCGAGGCCGTGCGCCGTATCCGTGCGCGCGCCGACACGAAGGAAGGCGGACGAATCGTCAACGTGTCGGCCAAGCCCGCGATCGTACCGACGGGGGGGCTCACGGCGTACGCGATGTCGAAGGCTGCTGTCGCCGCGCTGACGACCTCGCTCGCCGAAGAGCTGAAGGACGAGCACATCTGGGTGAACGCCGTGGTGCCCTCGACGATGGACACCGGCGCCAACCGCGCGGCGATGCCAGGCGCGGACTTCAGCAAGTGGCCGAAGGTCGACGAGGTCGCGGAGACGATCGCGTTCCTCGCGTCCCCGCTGAACCGATCGACGCGAGGCGCCTTGGTGCCCGTCTACGGCCGCAGTTGACCCGCGCGTGACGGCCGCGCGGTCGATCAGGCGCGCGCAGCGCGGGCCGCGACGGTTCGCTTGATGCCCTCGTCGATCGAGACCTTCGGCACGTAGCCGAGGTCCTTCTTGGCGCGCTCGATCGAGAAGTAGTGGTGCGTGCACATGTAGCGGACGGCGAAGCGGGTGAAGCCGTCCTCCGGGGCGTTCGCGCGGCCCGTGAGCGCGCGGGACCACTCGACCATCGCGGCGGCGGAGTACGCGAACCAGTAGGGCAGGCGGTACTGGATCTTCGGATCGCCGCGCGCGACGAGCACGCGATCGACGAACTCCCAGAAGGGCGTGGGCTCGCCGTTGGTCACGAAGTACGCGCGTCCGCCGATCGAGGGATCACGCGCGAGCACTTCGTCGGCGAGGATCAGCGCGTCGATGAGGTTGTCGATGTACGTGAAGTCCGAGAGGTGGGCCTCGCGTCCGATCCCGACCTTCATGCGCCCTGCGTCCGCGCGCACGAGGATGTTCGGCAGGAAGCGCGTGTCGCCGGGCCCGAAGATCACGTGCGGGCGGATCGACGACGTGAGGAAGCCCGGCGCGTTGGCCGCGAGGACCTCTTTCTCGGCGGCGATCTTCGAGTCCGCGTACGGCGCCTGCGACGTCGCTGCGTACGGGAGGTCCTCGGCGCCGTTCTCGAGATCGGTGCCTTGGTAGACCACGCTCGCCGACGACACGTAGACGAAGCGCTTCACGCCCGCCTTCTTCGCGGCCTCGAGCATCGTCTTGGTGCCGCCGAGGTTCACGGCCCACACGCGATCGGCGCCCGCACGCGCGGTCTGCACGACCGACGCGTTGTGGAACACGACGTCGACGCCCTCGAGCAGCGGCGCCATCTGCGCGGCGTCGGTGAGATCCGCGACCGACATCTTCACGGGGAGGTCGGTGCGATCACGAACGTCCGAAGCGATGACGGTGTCGCCGCGCGCATGGAGACGTCGAACGAGGTGCTCGCCGACGAACCCGCCGGCACCGGTCACGAGAGACTTGGTGGCTGTCACGGGGCGGCGTTGTAGCCGACGGGCAGCGACAGAGTCAGCCCTCGCAGGTGCGCTCCGAGGGCCGGCGCCGTGAGGAGCAACACGACGAGCACACAGAGCGCATCGAGCCTCGCGATGCGAGTGCGTGCGCGCGCAAGCGTCTCCTCTCGATCGAGGGGGCTCGCCTCGATCACCATGGCCGTCGGCCGCGGCTCCTCGCGGTACGCATGCGTCGCATCGGCAGCGTGTACGAAGACCGTCTGTGTGCTCGCCGGTACCGCGGTCGCGAGCTTGATCACGACGCCGTCAGGGCCGCAGATCGTTTGGTCGTCGAGCGATGGCGTTCCATGAAGGGCGTTTGCGATGCGCTCTGAGCGTCGACGCGTGCGCTCGGCCATCACGAGCAAGACGAGCCCGAGCGGTGCGGACAGCACGAGCGACCACTGGGTGAAAGGCGCCGTTCCCACACCCCCGGGAAAAGCGTGCGCCACGCCGAGTGCGCGTCCCGACCGTGGCCACGGAGAGCGCGACGACAACCCGCGGCAACGCGCGAGAGAGCCGAGTCATGTTCGTGGAGAGCCACGCCGCCATCACGCCCAGCGCGCATGACACGAAGAAGCGGATCAAGTGCTGGTGGGCACTTCGTTCCCAATTCGAAGCGTCCGTTGCGAGCAGACCCCCTTGGAGTAGGTAGCTCAGCCAGAGCGACGGGAAGACGAGACCCCAGGCGCCGCGGATCGTCGAGGGGTGCGTCACCACGATCCCACGGCCGAGCTGGTCGCACGCAGCGTCATGGCATCGACCCGAATGCGAGAGGCAGCGACACCGTCAGCCCTCGCAGGTGAGCTCCGAGGGCGGGCGCCGTGAGGAGCAGTACGATGAGCACGCACAGCGCATCGAGCCTCGCGATGCGGGTGCGCGCACGCGCCAGCGTCTCGTCACGATCGAACGGGCTCGCGTGAAGAAGTCGGACTGTTGGCCGCGGGTCGTCGCGGTAGGCGGGAGCCGAAGTGTTGGGGAACACGAAGGCCGTGCGCGTCGCCGATGGCGACGGCGCGCTCACCAACCACTCCGTCCCGTCGGCCCCGAGGATCGAACGAGACGGGGCCTCGCCGGTCTCTGCAGGTGTGTCGCCTGACATGGCGACTTCGAGCGTGCGAAGCCGACGCCGCTCCCGCTCTGATCGGAGCACCAGGAGGAGAGCCAAAGGAGCCGCGAGAGCGAGGCCCCAACGCGAGATCTCGCTCGCCGAGACGCGACGCGGGAATACCTCACTCACGTCCACGACCCGCCCTGCGCCCGGACCCGCGACCACCCGCCGCCATGTGCGGGGTCCGGCCGAGCCGACCATGAGCCATCGATCGCCGATTCGGTGCAGCGCGAAGGAGTGGGCGTTGCTCGCAGACAAGTAGGTCGCCGGACCTTCGCGATCGATGCGGAGTTGAACGTGGCCTTCCGGGTGAGCGGTCAGCTTCATCACACGGTCACCCGCGACGAATGCGCGTGTGTCGCCCAGGCGGTAGCGGGTTCGCACGAAGTACGTCTCGTCGACACCCATCGGAGCGGGCAGTTGGGTCACGCCGTCGTCGCACGCGAAGCACCGTGCTGCGTTCTCCAGACCAGCAGTGAAGGCTTGCGGACGGGTCGTGAACGGCGTGGTCGACGCGTGTGCGAACGCGAGCGCACAGAGCGCGGCTGTGACTCCCGCGAGAAGGCGGGCGAGCGCCGACCCACGGCGCGCGCGATCCAGGTGCAGGCCCAGAAGACCCACCAGGACAGCCAACACGGTGGAGGCGAGAAGCCCCTCGGCTCGCCACCGGAGCACCGACGAGTCGATGTTCGTGAGACACGCGCCCTCGAACACGTACCCCACCGCGACGAAGATGACGGCGAGGCCCCAGGCGGCGCGGATCGTCGAGGGCCGCATCGCCCACGATCCCATCGCGCTCAGGCGAGCCCACATGAAGGAGAGCGTAACGGAGAGTCGTGTCGTTTTCTTGCGGGCTTCGATCGGAACCCGTTATCCGGCGGACTGTTCGAGGTCTGCGCACGGCTCGGTGGTCGAACGTGCGCGGCTTCGGTCCGAAGGAGAGAACGCGTGGTCGACACACCCCTCTCGAGCTGCTCGGTCTGCGAGCGCACGTTCGCCGTGCGGTTCCGCTATCAGGTCCGCGAGGACGCCGGGAGCTTTCAGTACTTCTGCTCGCAGATGTGCCAGCAGCGATCGCTCACGGGCGACGTGGAGCGCGGTGAACGCGCCTCGTCGGTCCCGACTGCGTCGACGCTGGCCCCCTCGAAGCCGGTCCCGTCTCGCGTGATCACGAGCGCGCGTCCGAGCCTCGTCGTTCCGCGACCCAGCGCTGCGCCCGCGAGGACGACGAGCAGCGCAGGCGACGAAGAGTCGCCCAACAACAGCGCGGGCTGCAGCTGCGACGTGTGCAGCAAGCGCTTCGCGTTCGAGTTCCCGTTCCAGGTGGCCGTCTCCGACGACGGCGCGAAGTACTACTGCTCGATGTCGTGCCGCTCCGCGGCGCGCGTGGGCGTCTCGAGGAACGACAAGGCAGGCAACGCGATGGGCAAGGGCCCGCGACGCATCGCGGTGTTCAACCACAAGGGCGGCACCGGCAAGACGACGACGGCGGTCAACCTCGCGGCGGGCCTCGCCGAGGCCGGCAACCGCGTGCTCCTCATCGATGCAGACGGACAAGGCAACGTCGGCGCGAGCCTCGGCATCCGCGGCGAGCACACGCTCTATCACGTGCTCGTGCATGGAATCGCGGCGGACCGTGCGGCCGTGCCGGTGCGACAGAACCTCGACGTGCTCACGTCGAACGAGATGCTCGCGGCCGCGGAGCTGCACCTCGCGACGCGCCCCAACCGTGATCGCATCCTGCGCGAGCGCCTCGGGGATCGCGTGAACGGGTACGACGTCGTCGTGATCGACTGCGCGCCCGCGCTCTCCCTGATGAACCAGAACGCGCTCGTCTATGCCGACTCCGTGCTCGTGCCCGTCTCGTGCGACTACCTCGCGCTCGTCGGCGTGAAGCAGGTGCTGCGCACGCTCAAGAACGTGCGTGAGCTCCTCAAGCACGACGTCGCGATGCTCGGCGTGCTGCCCACGTTCTACGACGCGCGCGCCAAGATCTCGCGCGACTCGATCGACGCGCTCCGCGAGCACTTCGGTGATCGATGTCTGCCCGCCGTGCGGGCGAGCACCAAGCTCCGCGAGGCACCCAGCGTCCGCAAGACCATCTTCGAGCACGCGGCCGACAGCCACGGCGCCGAGGACTACCGCGCGCTCGTCGAGCACGTGCGCAAGATCCGTGGTGATGCGGGCCTCATCGACTCGCGCCTGGGCCAAGACGCGCCGAGCGAGTCCGCTGTGGGCCTTCGCGCCGACGCGCCGCTGCACGACGTGGCGGTGAACGACGGTGAGCGCTTCGCCGCCGCCGTCTGAACGTTGTCCTTTCGTATCCCGATCCCCGGAGCGACCCATGACCGAGCATTCCAGCGCAGCCCACGCGCTCTTCGACCGCGACGAGATCCGTGAGGTCCTCGAGACCTCGTTCTACCGAACCGAGCCCGCGCCGATCGAGCCCGTGGCCAAGAGCAAGCGACCGGGCGTGGCGCGCGCAGGCAAGACGTCTGCGGGGCGCAAGACCGCGCGCAAGCCCAAGCCCGATCACTACGAGATCCTGTGCATCTCGATGTACGTGGAGGACCTCGCGTCGCTCGACGGCAAGGTCGAGGCGCTCAAGCAGCGCGGCCACCGTCGCATGACGCGCAGCGCGCTCATCCGGTACGCGCTCGAGCGGCTCGCCATCGAGGACGTGCCGCGTCCTTCGATCTGATCAGGACGCTGCGAGGAAGTCGGTGATCGGCGCGAGGCCGCGCGCCGCGAGGTCAGCCGTGATCAGGTCGCGCGCGCCACGTGCACCCACGGCGACGATCACGAAGGGGCGGGAAGGGCGGTCGAGGAACGAAGGCGCGTGCACCGGTGCGCCACGACGCGTTCGACCGACCTTGTCGGGATCGATGTCGAGGAACGCGAGAGGCCGCGCGTCGTGTCGCTCGAGATCGCGCGCGAGGCGCTTGCCGGTGGGGCCCGCGCCCCAGACGACGAAGCCGTGCTCGCGAGACCGAGGCGTGATCGCGAGACGCGCAGCGAGGTGCTCGGCCTTGAGCGCTCGGTGTCGATCGAGCGCGTAGCGCGGATCGCGAAAGGTCAGCCGGCCCTCGCGCTGTCGCCATCGCAGGCCCAGCGCTTCGAGCTTGGCGAGCTCGAAGCCGGCGCCATCGAGGCGGAGCCAGAGGTCGTAGTCCTCGGGGAATGGCCCGTGGCGGTATCCACCGACCGCGTCGAGCGCGCTCGCGCGCAGCGTCACCGACGGATGGCAGAGCGGCGCTTCGACGAAGAGGCTCGCGCGGTGCTCGTGCGGCGTGAGGATCCCGTTCTGCCAGGCGACGTAGCGCTCCATGCCCTCGGCGACGTGCTCACTGGGAAACGCTTCGATCCGCGTGCCCACCGCCGCGACCTCGCGGTGCACGTCGAGGTGCGCGCACGAGAGGGCGATGCGATCCGCGAGCGAGACGTCGTCCCCATCCATGCGCGCGAGGTACGTGGCGGTGGTGCGAGAGCGAGCGAGCGTCAGGGCCCCGACGAGCCCGACTCCTTCGGTGCGCACGAGATCGATGCGCCGATCGTCCGCCGCGTGCGCCCGCGCGATGTCGGAGCTCGCGTCGGTCGAGCCGTCGTCGACGAGCACGAGGCGATCGATCAATGCCTCGCGTCGCACGCTGGTGATCGCCTCGTCGAGCCAGGGCCCGACGTCGCGGAACGGCAGCAGCACCGCGACGCGATCGGCCAACGGATCAGCCCTGCTTCTGCTTCACGATGATGCGCGAGAAGGCCTCTTCGATCGCCGTCGCGAGCAGCTCGAGCCGCTGGTGTCCTTGCGGGCCCGCGCGTACGTCGTCGCACGCGAGGAGGCCCACGACCTTGCCCGAGACCTTCACGGGCAGGAGCGCGAGATCACCGCCGCGCGATCCGACGGCCGCGCGGAAGAGGCCATCGGCGATCGCGGCGCCGTAGGGACCGAAGTAGCCCACGCTGGACTCGACGACCTTCTGGAAGAGCGAGGCCGTGGAGGTGGGGATCCACAGGTTGCGCGCGGAGTCCTCGGTCACGCCGCTGCCGATGCCGTCCCAGCCCTTGAGGAGCCCCTTGCGGAGGGCGAAGAACACGGCGCTGCGCGACACCGAGAGAGCGCCGTCGAGAGCGAGCCGCACGACCTCGTCGCGATCGGTGGCTTGTCGGATCGAGACGATCACACCGCGGATGTCCCCGAGCGGGGCCTTCATCGGAACGAGATCGCGGGTCGCGCGGGCGGTGATCTTGTTGGCGCTCGTGGCGGAGGACCGCGGCTTCTTCGTGGGCGCAGCGGGCGGAACGCTCCAGCTCTCGTCCGCGGTCGGGGTGGGCTCGGGCACGGAGACGGCCGGCGGCGGCTCGACGGCCTTGGGCAGCGGGGCGGGCCCGCTCGGGCGCGGGCTCGACATCGCCGAGGGAGGCGCGAGCGTGCGGGTGCGCGTGATCACCGGACGCGCAGCCGCCGCGGGCGCGTGGGTGACCGGACGCTGGTAGGGCTCCGAGGGGCGCGGAACCAAGAGGCTCTTCGTCGGCTGCGTGCTCGTCTCGGCGTCCGACGCCGGTACGTCCTCGGCCTGCGCATTCATGCCCTGCGCAGCCAGGTCCTGCGCGTGCGCTTCGTGCGTCGCGTCGGGCTCCGATGTGGCCTCGAGCACCGGCTCGACCTGCGAGGCTTCGCGCTCGAGCTCGTCCCGTCGCGCGTCGACGTCGCGGGCATCGACGGCCTGCGTCTCATGGACCGTGGCGTGTCGCACGAGCGGGAAGGGCGCCGTGGCGGGGAGGGCGTCCACCGCGTACGCGGTCGCGAGCTCGAGCGCCGTCGGCGGCAGGATCGCAGGCGTGCCGCCACTCGAGCTCCTGGGCCGTTCGTCGGGCTCGTCGGGATCCATCGGGACCGTCGACGCCTTCGCGCGCGCCCACAGGCCCTTGGTCGGGGTGGTCTCGCGCGGCGGCGCGAACGACTTGGCGATGATCTTCTCGGCGGGCGGCGCCGAGCTCATGCCTCGCACGGGCTTGTGGCGCACCAGGGGCACGGCGTCCTCGGCATCGAGCGCCTCGAGCGCCTGGAGCACGAGCTTCTGATCGCGACGCGGCGCCTCCGAGATTGAGGCCGGTCGATAGCCCGAGTCCGCGGGCGCGTGTGAGGGACGACGACGCACCAGCTCGATCACGGGCGGCGGCTCGGAGATGGGCGCCTCGGGCGCTGGCTCGGAGGTCTGGGCTGCACCGACGTCCGCCAAGGCCGCGCGGAGATCGCTCCAGCGTGCCGCTGCGGGGATCACGCGCGCGCCCGCCATGCGCTCGAGCTCCGCCACGACGTGGCGCTCGGTGGGCGCGAGCATCGCCACGATCCAGCTGCCCTCGACCGCGCGCACGGGGAGCACGGCGAACTCGCGCATCACAGACGCCGGAATCTTCGAGAGGAGCGCCGGATCGGCGGATGCGAGGTCAGCCGCCTCCATCAGCGGGCCGAAGCCCTCGGCCACGAAGTAGCCCACCAGCGCCTCTTCGGAGACGCCTCGACGCACCAGGGCGCGCACGAAGGCCGAGCCGTGCAGGGGGGCGGTCGCGAGCGTGTCCGCGAGCTGCTCGCGGGTGACGAGCCCCGCGCGCTGGAGCCGAGCGCCGAGATCCGCGGACATCGGCCGTGGGCGTAGCGGTTTCTCGCCTCGCTGGTCAAGCGGTGGGTGGAGGCGCGGAGCCAGACCGCTCCTCTGCGATCGAGGGGGGAGCGATTCGGACCGAACACGCGTATCCTCGGGACAGTGCTTCCAGCCGGTCGGAACATCCCGAGGGGCCACGAGGGGAACATCGCCGAAGGCGACGGCGTTCGGACGCACGTGTCCAAGGCTTTCATGCGTCGCGGGTCTCGTGAGGACGCGATGTCATGCGTGAGGAGGAATCGATGACCCAGGTCCGGACCGTCGTCAGCCGCTCGTCGTCCTTCCGAACGGTCGGCCTCGTCGCCTCACTCTTGCTGCTTCCTGTCGGAGCGTCGGCCGTCGCTTCGCCCGCGGAGGCGCAGGAGCTCACCGACTCTCGACGCGTGCGCATCGCGCGCCGCCTCGCGCAGAGCACCGTCTCGGTGCTGTGCGGGCCCTCGACGGGCTCCGGCTTCGTCGTGGGCACGGAGCGCTGGGTCATCACCAACCACCACGTGGTCGAGGCCGCGCGCATGGGCGTCCAGGTGCGCTTCGGCAGCGGCACCACGCTCCAGGCCCGCGTGATCCGCCTCGATCCCTCGCACGATCTCGCGATCCTCGAGGTGCTCGGCGGTCGCGTGCCCTCGCCCCCGCTCGATCTCGCGAACTCGGACGACGTGGAGGTCGGCCAGACCGTGCTCGCGTTCGGCAGCCCCTTCGGCCTCGAGGGCACGCTCACGGAGGGCATCGTCAGCGCGCGTCGCGACGTGCCGGACGTGGGTGGCGGGATGGCACGTCGGCTCATCCAGACCGACGCGCCGATCAATCCTGGCAACAGCGGCGGACCGCTCGTCGATCGACTCGGGCGGGTGATCGGCGTGAACACAGCGATCCTGAGCCGCACCGGCGGCAGCCACGGCATCGGCTTCGCCGTGCCCTCCAACTACGTGGGGGAGCTCCTCGCGAACACCCGCGAGCAGCAGCGGACCGGCACGCAGGTCGCGTCACAGCAGGGCTCGCAGCGTACGCAGGGCAGCACGCCCAGCGTGGGCACCCAGCCCGCGGCGGGACAAGCGTTCCTCGGTGTGCGCGGCACCGACTTCGTCGGTGGAGGCTTCGTCGGCGTGCAGATCGCAGGCGTCGAGCCGGGCTCGCCCGCCCAGCACGCAGGCCTGCTCGGCGTCAGCGACAACCCGCCCGAGCTCGTCGCGCGCCTCGGGATCCCGTGGACGGGCCACATCATCACGGCCGTCGACGGCCGACCGGTGCGCAACGGCGCCGAGCTCGAGCAGGCCATCCGCTCGCATCGGCCGGGACAAGCCGTCGAGATCACTGTGACCGTCGGCCCCGGCCTCTTGAACGGCACGCGTCGCATCTCGCTGAGCGCGGCTCCGTAGCGCCCCTGGCGCCGCCCCGTCGATCGATTGTTTCGGTCAGGTGGCGAAACGAGCGCGCGAGAACATACTCGCGGCCGTGCTTCCGACCGAACGTGCGCTGATCGAAGGGGCCCTTCGCTCGCGCTCGCGCGACGAGGTCTTCGCGCAGATCGCCCCGCTCCGCGCGCGCATCACCGAAGATCGCGAGATCGCGGAGACGTGGCTGACGCTCCTCGAGGCCGCACCCTCGCGTGTGGGTCTCGTCGACGACGTGCGCGCCGCGCTGTGGGCGTTCCCGAGCGATCACGCGCTCCTGCTGCTCGGTCTCCGCGCGCTGCTCCGCGCCGACGAGCGCCGCGGGCAGGACGAGCCCGCGCTGCCCACGGCGCCCGCCCACGTCGTGATCGAGCTCGGCGAGCGCGCGCTCGCGTCCGTCACCACACCGCGTGATCGCGCGGTCCTGCTGGGGATGATCGGCAACGCGCACCGACGCCTGGGGCCCAAACACGACGCGCGCGCGATCGAGTCGCTCGAGCGCGCGGTGAAGCTCGCGCCAGAGGACGGGACGCTCTTCTTCGATCTCGGTCTCTGTCACAAATGGGCCGGCCGCTTCCGCGCGGCGATGCTCGCCTTTGCGCGGGCCGAGGAGCGCCTCGGTCCCAAGCGGCCCGTGCTCTTCAACCGCGCGACGGTGGCGACGGCGAGCGGCGACGTGAACGAGGCCGCCGACGCGTGGCGTCGCCTGGGGTTCCGCGTCGAGCTGGAGCGCGATCAGCTCCCGCTCGTCCGCGGCGAGGGCGATGCCCTCCTCGACGACGTGCTCGTCCGCGTGCCCACGCGCGGCACCGGACGCACGAACGACGACGTGCCCGATGCGTCGATCGCGCTCGAGGTCCTCGGGGTGGCGCCGCTCTCGCCCTGCCACGGCGTGGTGCGCACACCCACCGCGCGCGAAGCGATCGTGGACTTCGGCGACGTCGTGCTCTTCGACCCCGCCCCCGTCGCGCAGCTCGAGATCGACGGCAAGACGCGTCCCGTCTTGCCGCTGCTCCACGTGATCCGTCGCGGCGACGAGAGGCGCATCGCGTTCCTCGCCCTCGAGCAGGAGGAGGGCGGCGTGGAGCGCATCGCCGCTGCGCTGCCGGACGGCTGCGTCTGGTACCTGCACGACACGCGCGTCGATCGCGTGTGCCCCCGCTGCGCCGCGGGCGAGACCTTTCTCCCTCACACCCACGAGGCCCCCACGCTGCGCCGCGCGGTGCGAGGCAAGCTCGTGATCCCAGCGTCCGTTCCGCTAGCGACGGTGCGAGCCGCGATCGAGCAGAGCAAGGGCGCCGACGTGCTGCTCGCCATCCCTGGTCTCTTCGAGGCGCTCGGAGACACCGCGCAGGCGGGCAAGCACCACAAGAGCTGGGGCGTCATCGAGCGAGGCCTCCTGGCGGCCTCGACTCCGGCTGGCGCTCGCGCATAGTTTCGCCGCTTCGGCGCTGATCGGGTCGGTCGGCGCCCTTTTCGTTTCGGTTCGGGATTCGGGACACTCGGGAATGACGGGAATTCTGGAGGATTCGATGACCTCGTGGCTGGCCGAGGCGCGCCGTGGGCGCGCTGACAACGAAACGCGGTGGCGCCCTTCGCGCCGCGCGTGGATGAGCTTGGTCGCTGTCGGTGGGCTCGCGATCGTGACCGGCACAGCGACGAATGCGCGCGCGACGGTGATGGTCGAGGTGCCGTTCGATCGCCTCGCCCGCGAGGCGGACGTGATCGTCCATGGCCGCGTGCTCCGGACGGGCTCGCGCCTCGTGATGGACGGCAGCGGCGCGATGCCGCACACGCTCACGGAGCTCGACGTGTTCGAGCCGATCAAGGGCGAGCCCGGCGCGCGAATCGTGATCGACGAGCTCGGCGGCGAGGTGCAGGGCCATGGCACGTGGATCGAGGGCACGCCTCGCTTCCGCCGCGGCGAGGAGTGCATCGTCTTCCTGCGCGCGCTGCCGGACGGAAGCTTCCGCACGTACGCGATGGCGCAGGGACACTTCGAAGTCCGCCCGGGCGTCACGGGCGTCGCGCCGACCGTCGTGCGTGACACGAGCGCGATGGGACTCGTCAGCTGGGTGCGCGACACGATGACGATCCAGCCCGGCCGCGTCGCGTCGATGCCGCTGGCAGCGTTCCTCGACTACGTGCGCGACCTCGCGGAAGCGACGGGAGGTGCACGATGAGGCGGCACGCATCCGTGTTCACCGTCGCGCTCGCGGGCGGCGCAGTGCTCGGCGCCACGTCGCTCGCCCATGCGTGGGAGCCGCTCGACTCCTCGCGTCCGGTGTGGACGACGACGGTGCCGTACGAGCTCCACTCCGCGGGCTCGGTCGATCTCGGTGGCTTCGCCGCGACCGAGGCCGAGGTGCGTCGCGGCATGGACGACTGGACGCTCGTCGCCTGCACGAGCCTCTCGAACAGCTATGGCGGCAGCGTCAGCTCGTTGCCGCGCAACGGTGATGGCGTGTCAAGCATCGGCTGGCTCGAGAGCAGCTGGCCCTACGACTCGAACGCCATCGGCGTGACGACGCCCCAGTACTGGCGCTCGATCACCGAAGCCGACATGCAGATGAACGGCGTCAACTTCACGTGGACGACCGACGCAGGCCGCGGAAGCCGCGTGAACACGTACTCGATCGTCACCCACGAGGGCGGCCACTACTACGGCCTCGGGCACTCGTCGGACGCGGGCGCGATCATGTACTACGCGTACGGCGGCGGCATCGGCACCATCGGCTCCGACGATCAGAACGGCATCTGCGCGCTCTACCCCGGCTCCGGCAGCGACTGCACGACGACCGGCTGCCCCAGCGGCTACGAGTGCACCAGCGGCGAGTGCGTCCGCATGATGGGCGACGGCGACACCTGCTCGCCGTGCGACTCGGGTGCGTCGTGCTCGAACGGCATCTGCCTCGGCTACCCCGACGGCAACGGCTACTGCGGCCGCAACTGCACCACCAGCGCCGACTGCGGCGGCGATACGTGCGTCGCGATCGAGGGCGCCTCGAACCAGTGCATCCGCGTGAGCGGATCGGCGCCCGACTGCAGCGCCGCGAGCAGCAGTGGCTGCCGCACCGACTCGGACTGCGGCTCGACCGAGCGCTGCAACCCGATCAGCCGTGAGTGCGTCCCCCGTGGCGCGGGCGGCGCGATCGGCGCGGCGTGCGGTGGCTCGGCGGACTGCAGCTCGGGCGTCTGCTTCAACGGCGCGTGCTCGCAGAGCTGCAACTGGCTCGAGCCCACGTCGTGCCCGGGCGGCTTCTACTGCAACGGTCAGGCGACGGGCACCTGCGGCTCGGGCCTCTGCCTCGGCGGAAGCGCAGGCGGTGGCGCGCTCGGTGATCCCTGCGGCGCGGCGACGGATTGCCAGTCGCTCTTCTGCGCCGAGGGCGTGTGCTCCTCGCCGTGCATCCCCGGCGGGGTGACCTCGTGCCCCGGCGGCACCACGTGCCAGACCGGCGTCACCGCGGACTGCGGCTCGTGCCAGCAAGCGGGCGCGCTCGGCGACGCGTGCATGACGAACGAAGACTGCAGCTCGCGCATGTGCGCAGCTCAAGCGGGCAGCTCGTTCTGCACCGCGTTCTGCGACGGCACCCGTCCGTGCCCCGGCGGCTTCGCGTGCGTCACGGTCGATCCCACGACCTCCGTGTGCGTGCCCGATCTCGGCGGGCTCGGCGCGCCGTGCACGAGCAACGACAGCTGCGCGAGCGGCATCTGCGCGACCATCGGCGGCGCGTCGAGCTGCACGCGCACGTGCGATGCGACCAACGCGTGCCCGCGCGACTACGACTGCACGCTCACCTCGGACGGCGTGACCTCGGTCTGCCAGCCGCGCATGCGCTCGCAGGTCACGAGCGGCTGCGGTCGCTGTGCCGTCGGCAGGGAGGCGTCCTCCGCGCGTCCGCTCACGTGGATCACACTGGGCCTGCTCGGAATGTGGGTGGCGCGTCGCCGCGTCCGCCGTAAGCGCTGACGTCCGCGAGGCCGTCCGATTCCACCGTCGACCAGAGGAACTTCCACCGCCGAGCGCGGCGCTCCGAGCAGCGGCACGACCCCTTCGATCTTCGCGTGGGTCGTGCCGTACCGCCGAGCGCTGGCGCTCGGTGTGCTGTGGCTCGTGCTCACGCAGGTCGCGGAGAAGGCGATCCCTTGGCTCTTTCGCGCAGGCATCGACGCGCTGCTCGCGGGTGACCTCGATGCGGTGAGCCGCGCTGCCCTCTGGGTGATCGTCGTCGCGCTCGGCGCGTGGACGGTCCGCACCGCGAGCCGCATGCAGATCTTCAACGTCGGCCGCGACGTCGAGTTCGACCTGCGCAACGCGCTGCTCGACAAGCTGCACCACCTCGGCCCCTCGCTCTTCCGCACGCTCTCGACGGGCGAGATCATGAGCCGCGCGACCAACGATCTGACGCAGGTGCGTCTGCTGGTTGGCTTCGGGGCGCTCAACCTCGTGAACTCGACGCTCGCGTTCGCGTCCGCCATCGCGCTGATGCTCGTGGTCTCGCCGCGGCTCACGATGCTGGCGCTCATCCCGTTCCCCTTCATCGCGATCAGCGCGATGGGCTTCTCACGCGCGATGTTCAAGCGCTCGAACCTCGCGCAGGGCGCGCTGGCGAAGCTCGCGGAGCGCGTGCAGGAAGACGTCGCCGGCGTGCGCGTCGTGCGCTCGCTCGGTCTCGAGTCGCGTCAGGCCGAGCGCTTCGAGACCGCGAACGCCGAGGCGGTCGAGCACAACCTCGCGCTCGTCGCGATCCGCGGCCTGATGTTCCCCGTGCTCATGGGCTTCTCGTCGATCGGGACGCTGATCGTTCTCTACCAGGGCGGCCTGATGGTGATCGAAGGCTCGCTGACCGTCGGCGAGCTCGCTGCGTTCAACGCGTACCTCGCCCAGCTCGTGTGGCCCACGCTCGCGCTCGGGTATCTGCTCTCGGTCATCACGCGGGGTCGCGCGTCCTACCAGCGCGTGGCCGAGGTGCTCGCGCGCAAGCCCGCGGTGGAAGAGGCGCCCGACGCGCGCGAGGCGCCGACGGTGGGCGCGCTCTCGGTGCGCGGTCTCTCGTACACGATCGAGGGACGCGACGTGCTGCGCGACGTGTCCTTCGAGGTGCCCGCGGGCACGTCGCTCGCCATCGTCGGGGCGACGGGCAGCGGCAAGTCGACGCTGGCCACTCTCCTCGCGCGCCTTCTCCCGACGCCGCGCGGCGCGGTGTTCCTCGACGGCGAGGACATCACCGAGCTCACCCTCCGCTCGCTGCGTCACACCGTGGGCTTCGCCCAGCAGGAGCCTTTCCTCTTCAGCACCACCGTGGAGAAGAACCTCGAGCTCGCGCTCGCGCGCTCGCTCGATCCGTCGTCGGAGGACGCTGCCGCGCGCCTCCGCACCGCGGCAGACGAGGCGGCCGTGCTCGAGGAGATCAACGCGATGCCGGAGGGCTTCCAGACGATCGTCGGCGAGCGCGGCGTGCAGCTCTCGGGTGGGCAGAAGCAGCGCCTCGCGCTCGCGCGCGCGCTCCTCGACGCGCCCCGCGTGCTGGTGCTCGACGATCCGCTGAGCGCCGTGGATGCGCGCACCGAAGAGAGGATCCTCGCCGCGATCGATCGCGCCGCCGAGGGCCGCACGTTGGTGCTGGTCACCCACCGCATCGCCGCAGCGCGACGCACGGATCGCACGCTCGTGCTCGAGGGTGGCCGCGTCGTCGAGGCTGGCACGCACGACGAGCTCGTCGCGAAGGGCGGCCACTACGCGCGCCTCGCGGAGCGTCAGCGCCTGGAGCGCGAGATCGACGCGGCGGCCGCGCAGCCGAGCGTGGAGGCCAGCGCATGAGCGACACGATCTCCATCGCCAAGCCCGTGCGCGCGACGAACGTGCGGCCGCCGCTCGAGGCGACCAGCGTCGACGAGAAGACGTACGACGTCGCGTTGCTCAAGCGGCTCGCGCCGTTCGCGCGTCCCAGCCTCTGGCTCTTCGTCGTGGCGGGCGTGCTCGTCCCCATCACCTCGCTCGCGGGCCTCGTGCAGCCGCTCCTCCAGCGAGCCGCAGTGCAAGCGGCGATCATCGATCACAGCCCCACGGATCTCCTGCGCGTGGCGGGCTTCTTCGGCATCGCGATCTTCGTCGAGTTCGTCACGCGCTTCGCTCAGACCTACGCGCTCCAGCTCGGAGGCCAGCGCACGGTTGCAGCGCTTCGACGCGCCACCTACGCGAAGGTGCAGCGCCTGCCGCTCTCGTACCTCGACCGCACGCCGGTCGGCCGCGTGGTCACGCGCGTGACGAACGACGCCGACGCGATCGGAGAGCTCTTCGCGTCCGGCGCGGTGCTCGGTCTCGCGGACCTCCTGACGCTGGTCGCGATCCTCGGCTTCATGGTCTACCTCGACGTCCGCCTCACCCTCGTGACGCTGATCGCCGTCCCGCCGCTGGTGATCGCCGTCCAGTGGATCCGCGTCCGCGCGCGCGAGGCGTTCCGATCGATCCGCGCCTACATCGCGCAGCTCAACGGCTACATCGCGGAGCAGGTGCAAGGGATGGCGGTCGTGCAGGCGTTCGGTCGCGAGGCCGAGTGTCTCGAAGAGTATCGACAGATCAACGCCGCCCATCGCGACGCGAACTACCGCTCGATCCGCTACGACGCGCTCCTCTACTCGGTGGTCGAGTCCATCGCGGCGATCACCGTCGCGATCGTGCTCTGGTACGGCTCGGTGCGCGCTGGCCTCCTCGATGCGGAGAGCTCGGCGGTCTACGTGGGCACCGTGATCGCGTTCTACGAGTACGTGCAGCGCTTCTTCGGCCCCATCCGCGATCTGTCGACGAAGTACACGATCCTCCAGAGCTCGCTCGCCGCAGCCGAGCGTGTCTTCGCGCTCCTCGACCACGTCGACACCGACGCGCCGGAGGGCCTGTCGTTCGCACCGTGCGAGCCCTCGCCCGACGACGTCGCGCTCGAGCTTCGCGGTGTCTCGTTCGGCTACCGCGCGAACCACCGCGTGCTCGAGGACGTCGATCTCGTGGTGCGCCGGGGCGAGCGCATCGCCATCGTCGGTCCGACGGGCTCGGGCAAGACGACCATCACGGCGCTCGCGGTGCGCCTCTACGACGTGAACGAGGGTCACGTGCTGGTCGGAGGGCGCGACGTCCGCGAGATGACCTCGCGCGAGCTGCGCGAGCGCTTCGCGTTCGTGCCCCAGGACGTCTTCCTCTTCGCCGGCACCATCGCGGAGAACGTGGCCGCGTTCTCTCCGAATCGCGACGACGCGCGCGTGCGCGAGTGCCTCGAGCGCGTCGCGGTGTGGGATCTGGTGAGCTCGCGCGGCGGGCTCGGCGCCCGCGTCGACGAGCGCGGCACGAACTTCTCCGTCGGCGAGCGACAGCTGCTCGCCCTGGCGCGCGCCCTCTACCTCGATCGATCGATCCTCGTCCTCGACGAGGCCACCGCGAACGTCGACTCCGCGACCGAGGCACGACTCGAGCGGGCGATCGCGACGCTGCTCGAGGGCCGCACCGCCATCGTGATCGCACACCGCCTCAGCACCATCCGCAGCGCCGATCGCATCGTCGTGATCTCCAAGGGCCACATCGCCGAGGAGGGCACGCACGAGGAGCTCCTCGCGAAGAACGGGCTCTACGCGCGCCTCCACGCGCTCCAGTTCGCCGAGGGCGGTGAAGCTGGACACGCCGAAGAGTGATCGACTGGCCTCCGGCCCGCGTCCGTGCTCTCACACGCCCCCATGCCGCTCACCGAGATCGAAGGCACGTACGAGAACCCCGCTGGCGCGCGCTTCGCGATCGTCGTCGGACGCTTCAACCACTTCATCGGCGACCGCCTCCTCGAGGGCGCGCTCGACGGCCTCCGGCGTCACGGCGTGAAGGACGAGCAGATCACGATCGCGCGCGCGCCCGGCAGCTTCGAGATCCCGCTCGCGGTACGTCGCTTCGCGCAGAGCGGCAAGGTGGACGCCGTGATCGCGCTCGGCGCCGTGATCCGCGGCTCCACGCCGCACTTCGATTACGTCGCGGGCGAGGTGGCCAAGGGCTGCGCGCAGGTGATGCTCTCCACGGGCGTGCCGATCATCTTCGGTGTGCTCACGACGGACACCATCGAGCAAGCGATCGAGCGCGCGGGCACCAAGGCCGGCAACAAGGGCTGGGAGGCGGCGCTCTCGGCGATCGAGATGGTGCAGCTCGGACGCACCATGAACGACGCGGGCTTCTGATCTCCGACGAGCGCGCGAGCGAACGACCAACGACCGACAGGAAGTGAGTGCGACGTGGGTGCGAGGCGACGAGGGCGCGAGGCTGCGCTCCAGATGCTGTATCAGATGGAGGCTTCGGGCGCGTCCGCCGACGAGGTGATCCGTCTCTTCTGGTCGAGCTTCCCGACGGCCGATGCGGTCCCCGCGACGCCCGACGAGGAGACGATCGATCCCGCCGAGCGTGAGGGCGCGGACTTCGCGAACGCCATCGTGCGCGGCTACGCGTCGGAGCGCGCCCGCGTCGACGAGCTCATCCGTGCCGTGAGCCAACACTGGCGCCTCGAGCGCATGACGCGCGTGGATCGCAACGTCCTGCGCCTCGGGGCGTGGGAGCTCGTCGCGTGCGCCGACATCCCGCGCAAGGTCACGCTCAACGAGTCGATCGAGCTCGCCAAGCGCTTCGGCACCGAGACGAGCGCCTCGTTCGTGAACGGTGTGCTCGACCGCATCGCGTCCGACCTCGAGAAGGAGTGACGTCCGATGGACGTGCGCTTCGTCGCGCCCGATCTCCGCAAGCTCGACGGCCTCGATGCCGAAGCGATCGCGGTGCCGGTGCACAGCGACGAGCGCCCGCTGCGCGGAACGACAGGCCTCCTCGACTGGCGTCTGTCCGGCCGCTTCTCGCAGCTGCTCGTGCGTGGTCGCCTGACGGGGCGTGAGGGCGAGCGCGTGCTCGTGCCCGGCGCAGGCCGCCTGGCGTTCGACAAGATCGTGCTGATCGGCGCGGGCCCGAGCGCGCGCCTCGATCGTGATCACGCGAGGCGTGTGATCGCCGCGATGCTCGAGGTCCTCGACGGCCTGCGCATCCGTCGCGCCGCGCTCGCGCTGCCGGGCCGCACGTGGGAGCTCCTCGACGCGACGGCTGCGATGGAGACGCTCGCGCCGAAGATCCTCGAGCCTCACGAGCAGGACGCGATCACCATCGTCGATCACGCAGACGAGCACCGCGTGATGCAGCGAGCCCTCGAGTCCGCGAGACGAAAACACCGCGCCGACGCCGGCTGAGCATGCGAGGCCCTTGGCGGACACTTTCGCGTGACGAAAAGCCGTCGTCGGAGTCTGAGCTCGCGCGTGAGATCTGCTCAGGACATGTGCTCTGGGGACGGCCGTGCCGCGCAGTGGCTCGTGCTCGCCGACACGACGACGTGGCGTTCATCGTCGATCACGTCGAGCTGTGGGTCGTGCACCTGACATGGAGCGTGGAGACCGATCCCGCGTACCCGTTCGCCGAGCGCGTGCTGTCGCGTCCGGTTGTCTCGTACGACCCGGCGTTGCTCCTGCTCGCGCTCGAACTGTGGTCAGCCATCGACGACGATCGTCTGACGACCGATCTCGCCGCGCAGGTGCGACGCCACGTCATCTTCACGATCAAGATCTTGCGAGAGATGAAGGGCCTCTCGCTCGCCGACGCCAAGGGACTGCTCGGACGCCTCGAGGAGATGGGCGATGCGCGTCACGAGCCGGGTGCGATCTCACGCACGCTGTCGTCGTTGGGTGTCCGAACGACTGATCGGTGAATCCCGTGAGATGCTCCGCGCGCCATGCGCCGAACGACTCGCTCTCTCGCTCCGCTGTTCCTCGTCCCGCTGCTCGCGTGCGGTGGGCCTTCGACGCCGACCACGACGCGCGCGACGCGTGACGAACGACCCGATCCGCCGCTGCCGCCGCTGCCGTGGATGGAAGCCGAGGGCACCCTGCCGCCGCTCGAGACGCCGCTCGTCGCGCTCGTCGGCGGCACGGTGATGACGGCCACCGGACAGGTGATCACGGACGGCGTCGTGGTGATCGACGACGGGCTGATCCGCGCGGTCGGATCACGCAGCGCCACGCCGATCCCCGAGGGCGCGCGAGTGATCGACACGACCGGCCGCTTCGTCACGCCGGGCGTGATCGACGTGCACTCGCACATGGGCGTCTATCCGGTTCCGTCGGTCGGCGCGCACGAGGACGGCAACGAGATGACGGGCCCCACGACGCCGCAGGTGCGCGCGGCGGACTCGTTCTGGCCGCAGGATCCTGCGCTCGGACGCGCGGTCGCCGCGGGCGTCACGACCATCCAAGTGCTGCCGGGATCCGCGAACCTGATCGGCGGCGCAGGCGAGACGATCCACATGCACCCGGGTCGCTCGGTGAGCGAGATGCTCTTCCTCGGCGCGCCCGAGACCATGAAGATGGCGTGCGGCGAGAACCCCAAGCGCGTCTACGGCGAGCAGCACCAGTTCCCCGCCACGCGCATGGGCAACGTCGCGGGCTATCGCGCCGCGTTCCAGGAAGCGATCGAGTACGGCCGCACCTGGGAAGCGTGGCAGCACGAACACCAGAGCTGGCAGCGCGATCAGCAAGAAGAGGCGGAAACGTCGGGCGACGAGAACACCACGACGTCGGACGAGGACGAGGGCGACGAGCACGACGACACGCCGCCGGATCCGCCGTCGCGCAACTTCGGGCACGAGCTCGTGCTCGGCGCGATCGAGGGACGCGTGCTCGTGCAGATGCACTGCTACCGCGCCGACGAGATGGCACGGATGATCGAGGTCGGGAACGAGATGGGCTTCCGCGTGCGCTCGTTCCATCACGCTGTCGAGGCGTACAAGATCCGTGATCTGCTGCACGACGCCGACATCTCGATCTCCACGTGGACCGACTGGTGGGGCTTCAAGCTCGAGGCGTTCGATGCGATCCCCGAGAACCTCGGCCTCCTCACGCAGGCCAACGTGCGCGGCGTCCTGCACTCCGACAGCGCGATGCTCGTCCAGCGCTTGAACCAAGAGGTCGGCAAGGCACAAGCCGCAGCGCGAGGACGCGGCATCGACATCAGCGACGATCAGGCCCTTCGCTGGATCACGGCCAACGCCGCGTGGACGCTCGGCATCGAGGAGCGTGTGGGCACGCTCGAGGTCGGTCGCATCGCGGACGTGGTCGTGTGGTCGGGCCATCCGTTCTCGGTCTACACGCACGCGGATCTCGTCTTCGTGGACGGCCTCCTCGAGCACGAGCGCAGCGTCGATCCCGTCGGTCGTCGCACGGACTTCGAGCTCGGCCTCGATCTCGAGCCGCGCGTCGCCGCCGCGCCGCGCGCTGCCTCGCCGACACGCCCCGCACCTCGCGCCGCCGCGCAGCGACCTTCGACCGGAGGCGAGACGCTCGCGATCGCCAACGTCCGTGTGCTCACCGGCGAGCTCGGCGATCGTGCGGTGATCGAGCGCGCGACGGTGTTCGTCAGCGGCGAGCGCATCACGCGCATCGAGGCCACGGCGCCGACCACAGGCACCTTCGTCGACGGAACGGGCCTCGTGCTCACACCGGGCTTCATCGCGCTCGACACGCACCTGGGCCTGGCCGAGATCGATCTCGAGGCGAGCACGCGCGACACGGGACACGAAGAAGAGGCAGACGCGATCCGCGCCGCATTCACCGCCGGCGATGGCTACAACCCGCTCTCCACGTTGATCCCCGTCGCGCGTATGGGCGGCGTGGTCGCCGCGCTGAGCACACCCGATGGCGGTCTCGTGTCCGGCACGAGCAGCTTCGTCGATCTCGCGGGCCGTGATCGCAGCGCGATCCGAGACCTCGACGTCGCGCTGCACATCGACCTCACCGAGGGCGGTGTGGGCGCAGCACACGGCGCGCGCTCCGCGGCGATCCAGCGCCTCCGCGAGCTCTTCGACGACGCGCGCCTCTTCTCGCGACAGCGCGCGGCGTTCGATCGCGCGGCCATGCGAGAGACGGGCGTCTCGCGCCTCGACCTCGAGCGTGTGGTGCTCGCGCTCGACGGAACGTTGCCCGTCTTCGTACGAGTCTCGCGCGCGGCCGACATCCTCGGCGTGCTCGCGCTCGCCGACGAGTACGACCTCACGCTCGTCCTCAGCGGTGTCGAAGAAGGCTGGATGGTCGCGGACGCGATCGCCGCGGCGAGCGTGCCCGTCATCGTGCAGCCGCTCGCCGATCTGCCCTCCACGTTCGCGACGCTGCACACCCGCTACGACAACGCCTCGTTGCTGACCGCGGCGGGTGTGCGTGTCGCGATCTACGAGCCCGGCGCGTGGGACGTGCGGAACCTGAGGCAGGAAGCGGGCAACGCCGTCGCGTGGGGCATGCCGGCCGATGCAGCGCTCGCAGCGATCACGCGCGTGCCTGCGGAGATCGCAGGGCAGGGCGCCGACTACGGCGTGATCGCGCCCGGACGGCTCGCGAGCATGGTCCTCTGGAGCGGCGATCCGTTCGAGACGACGACGCTGCCCGTGCACGTCTACGTCCGCGGCCGCGAGCTGCCGCTGCGCTCGCGTCAGACGGAGCTCTTCGATCGCTACCGCGACCTCTCGCAGGTGCGTCGGGGCACGCGTGGGCTCCCGGTCCGCGCGGCCGCGAGCGAGTGATCACGTCGCCATCCGGAGCTCGTCCCAGTCGACGTCCTCCGTGCGCGTGAGCCAGTTCAGCGCGCGACGTCGCTCGAGCACCACGCTCGCGTCGACGTCGCGCGGCACAGGCCCGCCGTTCACGCGCGCGTCCGTCACCGCCCAGTGCACTCGGAAGGTGAGATCGAGCGCGTCGAGGATCGCAGGGGCAGGCCGCAGCGTCAGACGCGCGGCGCTCGCGGGATCGAGCCCGAGGATGCGCTGCGCGAGACCGCCGACGTCGCAGATCGCCGACGGAAAGGGCAGATCCGCGAGGATCGAGAGGCTCCACGCGAGCGCCGCGAGCGACTCGTAGCGCCACACGTGATCGACGACATCTCGCTGCTCGGGGGCCTCGGCATCGAAGAACCGACGCTCGCTCGGGCTCATCGCAGCGACCGCGTGGGGCAAACGCTCGAGGATCTCGCGCGACGGAATCGGGTCGCCGTTCGCGATCGACTCCGCGCGGACCGCGCAGGCGAACAACGCAAAGCAACGCGACGTCACCTCGGCCGGCGAGCGCATGAAAACCTCCACCTCGGAGATGGAAGGCGGCAGAGACGAAACGATACGAATGCTGCGCGCCGCGAGCGAGCGCGTCGTCGCGTCCTTGCGCGCTCTCGCATCGGTCGGGGAGGGCACCCTCGCGCCAGGCTCGGGGTCGCCGCTGCCGGGATCGACGATCACCAGACCGTTCGGGTCGCGCACCGTCGCGTCCTCGAAGAAGAGGAGCGCGTTGGCGGCCGTGGCCCACGCCGTGAGCGCCTCTTCGTGCGCTTCGTCGACGTGGAGCGACACGTGGTGCTGCACGCGCCCGAGGTGCTGCAGCACCGCGTAGCGCGTCGCGGTCATCGGACGGCGTCCGCGATCCATCACGAAGCCCATGAACCCATTCAGGTGCGCGCCGAGCTCGCTGTCGCTGCGATCGCGACGCGCGTTCAGCCGATGGGGAAACGTGATCGCAGGCGGCGAGCGATGCGTGCAGTAGAGGTTCACCAGCATGGTGGCGCGATCGTGCCCTCCGACGACGCGCCTGATCACGCACAAAGGCTCGGGCGTGACAGGCCTGGAAATCCGCCATTCACACGACTAGCGTCCGCCGCCATGTCGCCCTCCGAGCTCATCGATGCCGCGTTCGCCGATCGGTCCCTCCTCTCGAACGAAGAGCACAAAGACGCCGTGCTCGACACGCTCGCGAAGCTCGACGCGGGGGAGCTCCGCGTCGCGAGCCCCAACGCCGATGGCAGCTGGACCACGCACGCCTGGGTGAAGCGCGCGATCCTCCTCTTCTTCGCGATCCGAACGATGGAGAAGATCGAGCTCGGGCCGTTCGAGTTCCACGACAAGATCCCGCTCAAGCGACACCTCGACGTCGCCGGCGTGCGCGTCGTGCCGCCGGGCGTCGCGCGCTACGGCAGCCACCTCGAGCGAGGCGTGGTGCTCATGCCCGGCTACGTGAACCTCGGCGCCTACGTGGGGGCGGGCACGATGGTCGACACGTGGGCGACGGTCGGCTCGTGCGCGCAGATCGGCAAGGACGTGCACCTCTCGGGCGGCGTCGGCATCGGCGGCGTGCTCGAGCCGCCCCAGGCCTCGCCCGTGATCATCGAGGACGGCTGCTTCGTGGGCTCGCGCGCGATCGTCGTCGAGGGCGTGCACGTCGAGCGTGAAGCGGTGATCGGCGCGAACGTCGTGCTCACCGCGTCGACGCCGATCATCGACGTGAGTGGCAGCGCGCCCGTCGAGCACCGAGGCCGCGTGCCCGCGCGATCCGTGGTGATCCCCGGCACGCGCCCGAAGAAGTTCCCCGCCGGGGAGTACGGCGTCCCCTGCGCGCTGATCATCGGCCAGCGCAGCGAGAGCACCGACAAGAAGACCTCGCTCAACACGGCGCTCCGCGACTTCGGCGTCGCTGTCTGACTCACGCTCAGCGCGAGCGTTCGATGATGTGCTCGCGGAGCGAGCTCGCGAGGCTGCCCCACCAGCGGCCCATCTCCGACAGGAACACCGACACGGCCTGTCCGTGTCGCGCTGGATGGTCTGCGCGGATCTTCGACCACCCGCGATGCGTGACCGTCACGCGCGTGCCCGAGCGCGTGGGCTCGAAGCGCACCTCGACCTCGGTGCGCTCGTGCTCCGCGAAGTTCACCGCGCGCCACTCGATCACCAAGCGCGACGCGGGCTCCCACACGAGCACCGTGCCCGTGCGCTTGGTGAGCGGCTTGCCACTGTTCGTGTCGAACGACTCGTAGAGCGCGCCGCCGACGTGAGGCTCGAGGTGCAGCACGCTGCGTCCGCGGCCCAGGCGGTACGCCATGCCACGACGCCACCAGCGATCGATCTCCTCGGTGAACACGGTGAACGCCGTCGCGGGGTCGGCCTCCACCACGACCATGACCGTCACCGAGTCGCCCTCGCTCATCGTTTCCTCGGCGGGCTCGAGCTGCTGCGGCCGGGAGGGCTGGTGCTCCGCTGGCGCTTCTCGACGTGCGCCTTGAACGCATCGAGCTGCGCGCTCCAGAAGCCCTCCACGTCGTCGAGCCAGCCGCGCACCGCGCCGAGCGGCTCGGGCCGCAGCGCGTACATGCGCGCGCGCGCGTCCTCGTGCGCGCGCTCCTCGACGAGCCCTGCCTCGCGCAGCACACGCAAGTGCTTGCTCGTCGCGGGACGCGGGAGCTCGAGCCGATCCGCGAGCTCGCCCGCGCGACGCGGTTGTCGACCGAGCAGCTCGATCATCGCGCGCCGCGTGGGATCGGCGAGCGCGAGCATCGCGCGATCGAGCTCGGCGGCCCGCCGCTCCGACGCAGCCCTCACGCGGGCTCTCCCTTCGTCTTCACGCGCTGCATGAAGAACCACACGTGGCCCTCCGGATCCCACGCGCCGTACGTGCGATCCGCCCAGTAGTCCTCGCCGTAGTCGCTGGTCTCGGGCTCGCGGAAGATGCGCGCGCCCCTCTCGCGCGCGTGAGCGCAGTGCGCGTCGCAGTCGTCGACGAAGAGGCAGAGGCTCTGCGTGTTGGCGCCGCCGAGGCTCTTCGGGCTCTTCTGATCCTTCTGCCACGACTCGCGCGACGGGTCCTTGATGCCGGTCCCGCCGACCATGACGAGACCATCGCCGTACTTCAGCTCGGAGTGGACGATGTGCCCCTCGTGCTCCACGACGAGCACGGCCTCGAAGCCGAACGCGTCGCAGAGAAACGTGATCGCCGCGCGCGGGTCGTCGTAGTACGCGGACGAGCTGATGCGGGGCCAACCTGCGGGGGGAGCCTTCTTCGGCGTGAGATCGATGGGGTCGGACATGGTTCCTCCTTCGGCAATGGTTGCCACGAGTGGAAACGATTGTCCAAGCTAGAAACCGTGTCCGCACCCGCGGCCACGACAGCGGCGTCCTGTCGCGGAGGCGCCACACGGGCGCGCCGTCGTCGCGCCGATCTCGCCTCATGGGCACCACCCCACAGCCCCAGACGACGGAAAAAACGCGCGCCGCACAGCAGCCGCGCCGGTTCATCCCGCGGCATCGCGGTTGCGGAGGTGGACCGTCAGGAGGATTCACTCATGCACCCGAAGCTTCGACTCGTTCGTAGGACCTGGATCGCGCCGCTCGGCGCAGTGGCATTGACTGCGTGCGGATCGCAGGGCGGGCCTCCCGCCGCGACGGGCGCGCTCACCGAGGGCCGCATCGACGCCGACAGCGGCGAGCACGCCAACGTCGAGGTGCGAGCCTACAGCCTCGAGGCGGACGGGAGCCTCGTCTTCGCGTCGGAGGTGGCGACCACCGACTCACGCGGTCGGTTTCAGCTCGACGCGCACCTCAGCGACACCGCGATGGGCCTCGTCGTGTCGGTGGAGGACGGCTCGGGGCGCATGACGCTGCTCACACGGTCGGCGGTGGACGCCAGCGTCGCGGCCAGCGGCGACGGCAGCCTGACGCTTGCCCCGATCACGACGGGCTCGAGCTTCGACGCCGAGGTCGGGATCGCGGTCGAGCGCATGACCGATGGTGCGGCGGACGACGCCGCGATGGACTCCATCTTCCTCAGCGGCGCGCTCACCGCCGAGCTCGCGGACGCGATCGATCACGACGCTGCCGTCGACGCCGCAGCCTCTGCGGTCGTGAACGCTCGTGCGACGTTCCTCGCTGCCCTCGACGCGGAGGTCGACGGCGCCGCGCGCGGCGACGCAGACCTGGTGATCGACGCGATGGGCCGCCTCGAGGGCGAACTCGCGATCGCGCTCGACGCGGCGACCACCGTCGAGGCCGAGGACGCGGCGTGGGCTGCCTTCTTCGACCACTCGATCGCCGCGATGATCGACGCCGGCTACGACGCGGAGGCCATCGCGAGCGCGTCGATCACGTCACGCTCGTCCCTCGACGCCTACCTCGCGGGTCACGTCAGCAGCGGTGAGGCGTCGCTCTCGCTCTTCACGACGTTCGCCACGACCGCCGCCATCGACGCGGGCCTCGCGGATCATCTCGACGCCTCGGCGGTCACGAGCGCAGGCACCACCCTGCGCTCGGACGTGATGGCGAACGCGCGCGCGCACGCGGACGCCGCGGCGACGACGAGCGTGTGGGCGCGGTACGACGCGTCGATCGACTCCGCGATCACCGCGCGCCTCGGCACCGCGACAGTGATCCTCGTGGAGCTCACGAGCTCGGTGGAGGCATCGGCGCAGATCCTCGCGGACGGCTTCGTCGCGCTCGGTACCAACGCCAGCGCGAGCGCGAGGGTCGATGCGTACGCGAGCTATGCGGAGGAAGTCTCGTCGATGGCGAACGCGAACCTGCTCTCGAGCGGCAGCCTCACCATCGAGGAGGCCGACGCCGCGCTCGATGCGATGGCGTGGGTCCACGCGGCGCACTGACCGCATCGAACGAGACGACTCGAGCCCGGCGCACTTCGGTGTGCCGGGCTCGTCGTCATCCGCGCAAGCGTCGCGCTCAACAGTCTGCGAGCGCGAGCATGCGGAGGCGTTCCTTCGGCGAGCGCTGCGCGGCGAGGCGAGGGTGGTCGCGTAGATCGAGACCCAGCGCGAGACGCGCCTCGCGATCGAAGTCACGGAACGCGAGGCCCGCGCAGTAGCCAGGATCACCTTCGCGCTGCCCCGCGACGACGCGCACGACCTCGGCTTCGGTGTCGAACCAGAGCCCGGTCGCGGGCACCTGGAACGAGAGAAGGAGGCGCTGGCCGCGCTTCACCTCGCGATCACACGCGAGCAGACAACCAGTGGCCGAGGCTTCGATCACGCGCTCGCCGACGAGGCGGAACGAGTCGTCCACGGCTTGCCCGCGGGCCTTCACGATGTAGCGGGTGGTCTTGCGAACGGGCGGGGTGCTCGACATGACGGCGGCTCCTTGGTCGAGCCGTGATCGTAGTGAGCGCGATCGTCACTCCGCCAAAAACGCGCAAAGACCTCTCAGTTGTCCGCGGCGCAGGCGCCGCGAGATGGGGGCGCTGCCCCCAAACCCCGTACAGCCTTTCGATCCCGAGAAACGATTGTTTCTCGGTCTCTCAGGGATGCGTCCACTCGGCGGGCGGCGGGTCGCCGACGAGCTGCGTGAGGAACGCGTCGATCACCACCTCGTCCCCCTCCTCGTAGAGGATCCCGCGCGCGGCGAGGATCTCCTCGAGCGAGCGCGAGCCATCGTGCTCGTAGGGTGCTGTCAGCGACACGTTGCGGAGTGAGGGCGTGCGGAACGCGTGCTCGTCGCGCGCCTCCGGACCGAGCGGGAGCTCGAGCGCCTCACCCGCATCGCGATCGAAGTACGGACCCTCGGAGTTGAACGGGCTCTCGAGGAGCTGCTCGATCCCGAGCGCGCGCCCGCGATCCTCCATCTCGCGTCCCGCGTGGAAGCGCTCGTCGGTGAGCATCGGGCCCGAGTGACAGCTCGTGCATCCCGACTCGACGAAGCGCGCGAGGCCACGCCGCGCGTCGGGCGGCATCGCGTCGCGATCACCATCGAGGTAGCGATCGACGGCGGACGGTCCGCTCACGATGCGACGTAGGTACGCCTCGAGAGCCTTGCCCACGTTGGCGACGACGCGATCGATCGCGTCGCGGTCCTCGGCCGTCATCGCCTCCCAGCTCGCCGTACCGGGCATTCCACTCTCGGGAAAACGCTCGAGATCGTCGAGCGGCGGGAGCGCGCCGAAGATCACTTCGTACGCGCTCTGGTACGCGGCCTCGTCTGCGATGCGATGCGCGATCGCGAGGCGCGTGGTGCCCATCTCGATCGGGTTCTCCAGCGCCCCCAGCGGCTGCGACCAGAGGCTGTCGGCGCGTCCGTCCCACAAGAAGAAGCCCTCGAGGCGCGCGCTCACGAGCAAGCTGGGGCTGTTGCGCGAGCCGGGAGAGCCGAGGATCACCTGCGGCGTGCGGTGCCCATCGCCGAACGCGAGCGATGGCGAGTGACACGTCGCGCAGCTCACCTCGGGGATCGTCGCGAAGCCCTGATCGAAGAAGATCGCGCGACCCAGCTCGGCGGCCCGCACATCGTCGGCGTAACGGTTGCCTCGTGCGACGGGCAGCGCCTCGGGGAGGCGCCACGTCGCGATGTCCTGACAGTCGGGGGCCGACAGGTGGAGGTCGTCACGACAGAGCTCCCACAGCTCGTCGCTCACGCCCTCGGGTGCTGGCGGCGCGCAGCCGATCGCGAGCGCGCAGGCGAGCGACGACACGACGAGCAGGAGACGCATGCCGCGATGATGCCACCGGCGAGCCACCGCATCATGCGCCGCGACAGAGGAGGCGATGGCACCATCGCCCCTGGAGGTCTCCGTGCCCTACGTCGCGACGAACCCTTCCTCGCCTGGAATCCGAGCGCTCATGGAGCTCCGCCCCGAGACGGGCCGCCCGCTCTCGGCGCTGGCCGAAGCGCTGCTCCGTGGGCCGTCACCGCTGTCGCCTGGCGATCGAGAGCTCATCGCCGCCTTCGTCTCGAGCAAGAACGAGTGCCGCTTCTGCACGCGCTCGCACGCAGCGTTCGCGGCCGCGCAGCTCGAGCCGGGCATGTCGCTCGTCGAGTCCGTGCTCGCCGACCACACCCAGGCCGACGTCACCCCGAAGATGCACGCGCTGCTCGCGATCGCCGAGGCCGTGCAGCTCGGTGGTCTGCACGTGACCGAGGATCTGATCGCGAAGGCACGCGAGGCCGGCGCGGTGGATCTCGAGATCCACGACGCAGTGCTCATCGCGGCGGCGTTCTGCATGTTCAACCGCTACGTGGATGGCTTGCGCGCGAGCACGCCCGACGATCCCGGGGCCTACACGCAGATGGCGGGCCTGATCGTCGAGCGCGGCTACGTGCGCTGACTACCCCGGAACGCCCGTCACCCACAGCGCGCGTCCCTCGACCCCGGCGTCCCACGTGTAGCGATCGCCCCCCGGCACCGAGCGCGCGATCGCGAGGATTTCCTCCGGCGTGTAGGCGCGCAGCGCCGACACGGTGCCATCCCACGCGACGAGCATCGGGATCGCGGGCAGCGGGTAGGTGAGGAGCACACGCGAGAGGCGAAACGGCCGCGCGAGGGGCACGAGGAAGAGCGAGCCCACGAAGAGCGCGAGCATGTTGAAGAACATCGCGATCGGGACGAGCACCAGCGGCGTGCGACGCAAGCCGGGCGAGGCCGCGACGTCGAAGAACACGAGCGGCTCGCGCCGCGCGACGATGCCGCTCACGAGCGCCCTCACGGCGTCGGGCGTGAAGTGGTGAAGGGCGCCCGACATCGTGCGTACACCCGCTCGATCACCGCCTCCTTGCATCGCATCGACGCTCGCGGGCTCGTAGTGAACGCGCGGGTCGCCCAGCGCCTCGACGCGCGCGATGCCCGCCCGGTTCGGGTGTCGATCGGTGAGGTGCAGCGACACGCGCTCGCGCGTGCCCGCGTCGAGCAGCCGCCACGTCGACAGCGTTCCGCCCCCGCCGCCCGAGCAGAGATCGACGATGTCCGTCTTGCCGGTGGTGCGGAGGACGTCGGCGAGCTTGGGCGCGACGCCTCCGTAGAAGCTCAGCCGATCGAAGGCGAGATCGAGCAGGTCGGTGCCGCCATCGCGGATCGGTGCGGGCATCCAGTCGAAGTCTTCGAGCTCGAACAGGTGAACGCGTTCCATGGCACCTCATTCGGTCAAGCGCGCTTGACCATCGCCCGCGCTCCCCGTTTCGTCAAGTAGGATTGACGTTCGTGCCGAAGACCAAGTCCCTCGATCATGTGCGTGCGCTCCAGCGCGAGAGCCTCGGCTATCTCCTCGTGCGGGCCGGACAGCTGTGGAGTGAGCGCGTGCTGTCCATCGTGCACGCCGAAGCGGGTGGGCCTGTGGTGCGTGAGGCCCACACTCGCCTCTTCCCGCATCTGCTCGTCGAGGGTGGCATCCGCATCACGGAGCTGTCGCGTGCGCTGGGCGTCACGAAGCAGGCCGTCCAGCCGCTGGTGGCGGAGCTGACGGGGCTCGGCATGGTGCGGGTGGTGCCCGACCCAGACGATGCGCGTGCGCGCCGCGTGTTGCTCACCGATCACGGTGTCGCGGCGATGGTGCACGGCACCGGTGTCTTGATGCGGATCGAGGCCGAGCTCGCGCCTGCGCTCGGATCACGCGACGCGGCGCAGCTCAAGCGGCTGCTCGCGAAGCTCCTGCCCATCCTCGAAGCGCCTGCGCCGCCACCGGCGAAGCGGCTCAGCGCTTCACGCGCTCGTAGAGCACTTGATAGGCGCGGGTGAGACCCGCCACGACGTCGAGCGCCGCGCGGTAGCGCTCCGGATCGTTGCGGTGCTTGTCGGGATGAAAGCGCGCGAGCAGCTCGCGGTAGCGGCCCTCGATGTCGCTCCACTTCGCGCCGCGCGGGAGCTCGAGGTTCGCGTAGGCCTGGAGCACCTCGCGATCCTTCTCGATCGCATCGAGCGCGCGCTGGACGCGCGGCGAGGCTTCGACGACAGCACCTCCGCGCGCACGTCGCCGTCGATCGAGCTCGGCCTCGAGCTCCGCGTCGCTCAGCTCCGCGACTGGCTTGCTCAGCGTCATCAGCGCCCGCGCTCAGCCCTTGGCGGGCTTGTCCGTCGGCTTGGAGGCGGGCGCCGTGAGCAGGCGCTCGAGCAGGGACTGCGAGTATGCGGACAGCTCACGGAACACGACGCCCATGCCGGGCGGATCCTGCTGCACGCGCACCACCTCGCCCACGCCCTCGATGGTCTCGATGTCGTCCATGATCACCGTGAACTTCAGGTTCACGCGCGTGCCGATCGGCAGCGGCTGCTTGGACTTCACGAACACACCCGTGCGGGAGATGTTCGTCACGTACTCCTGGATGAACGCGTCGAACGACTCGAACTCTTTGTTGATCGTGACGCGATCGTCTTTGCGCGACCCCGGCTGGTTCGACATGGCGACATCCCTTGTACTGCGATCCCGCGGCCCTCGTCGAGGCGCTGCTTGCCGCTGGATCAGCTGCCGGCGAGGTCGAACTGCTCGAGGTGGTAGTCCTTGCGGGGCGTGAGCACGATCTGCCGCGCGTAGCGTGCGCTGGCCTTGGTGAGCGCGTCCTTCTCCTCGCGCTGCAGCGTGTCGATGACAGCGGGGTGCGCGTTCACGACGACCTTGAACCCTGGCAGCGTGTCCTTCTCGCGACGGATCTGGCGCAGGATCTCGTGGCAGATGGTGGCCTTGCTCTGGAGGTGGCCGGTGCCGTCGCAGTAGAAGCACGGCTCGTAGAGCGTGCGGCCCAGCGACTCGCGCGTGCGCTTGCGCGTCATCTCCACGAGACCGAGATCGCTGATGCGCACGACGGTGGTCTTGGCCTTGTCCGTCTTCAGGTGGTTGACCAGCGCCTTGTAGACCTTCTCGCGGTGGTTCGACCGCTCCATGTCGATGAAGTCGAGGACGATGATGCCGCCGATGTTGCGGAACCGCAGCTGGTAGCTGATCTCCTTCGCGGCCTCGAGGTTCGTCTGGAAGATGGTCTCCTCGACGTCCTTGCCCTTGCCCGTGAAGCGACCGGTGTTGACGTCGATCGCCGTGAGCGCCTCGGCTTGATCGAGGATCAGGTAACCGCCCGAGGGAAGGGGGACCTTGCGAGAGAGAGAGCGCGCGATCTCGTCCTCGATGCCGAACTCGTCGAAGATCGGATCGGAGCCGTCGTAGAGCTCCACGTCGTTCGCGCGCTCGGGCATGAACGCCTCGACGAACTGACGAAGGCGCACGTACTCGTCGCGATCGTCGATCACGATCTTCGCCACGTCCTCCGTGAGGAGATCGCGCGCGGTGCGGAGCACGATGTCGAGCTCCGCATAGAGCAACTGCGGCGCGCGCTTCATCGTCTTCTGCTTCTCGGCGACCGACTCCCACGTCTTGACGAGGTAGCCGATGTCCGCCTTGAGCGTGCCCTTCGTGAGCCCCTGCGCGACGGTGCGCACGATCAGGCCGCCGTGGCTGGGCTTCATCTGCTCGACGGTCTCGCGCAAGCGCTTGCGCTCCTTGTCGTTGCCGATGCGCTTGCTGATGCCGAGGTGATCGACCGTCGGCATGTAGACGACGAAGCGACCGGGGAGCGACACGTGGCTCGTGACCCGCGCGCCCTTGGTGCTGATCGGTCCCTTGGAGACCTGGACGACGATCGTCTGGCCTTCCTTGAGCACGTCGCGGATGGGCGTCTTGCGCGAGAGGCGGTTCGCGTCGCGATCCCGCTCTTCCTTGTTCTCCTTGCCGTCGGCCTTGTCCTCGTCGTCGCCCCCTTCGTCCTCGTTGGTGAGGAGCTTGTCGAAGTCCTCCTGCGGGATGACGTCCTCCACGTGCAGGAACGCGGCGCGGTCCAGGCCCACGTCGACGAACGCGGCCTGCATGCCCGGAAGGACACGCGTCACCTTGCCCAGGTAGATGTTGCCGACCGGGCTTCGATCCCGCTCTCGCTCGACGAAGATCTCCGACAGGATCCCGTTCTCGATCAGCGCCACGCGGGTCTCACCCACGTCCACGCTCACGACAATCGTGCTCTTGCTCGCCATGCTGATTCCTCGCTGGCGGCCGGCGCCCGTCTCCTGGGGGCGGCCTCGGCCGCGCTGTTGGTTGGGAGGCGAGCGACCCCGGATCGCTCGCATCGGGAGCCGACGCGCCGAGGCGCGTCGTGGCTCACCGGAATGAAAGGGTGCACGCAGGCGATCGCAGCCCGCGCGACCGCGTCAGGCGAAGATCGCCTCGATCTGCTGGCGCACCGCGTCCTCGGGCTTGGCCCTGGCGACCGCGATCTCCTTCACGATCAGCCCGCGCGCCCGCTCGAGCATCTGTCGCTCGCTGAACGAGAGACCGTCCTTGACGATCTTCACCCGCGACAGGTCACGCAGCACCTCGGCGACGGCGAACACGCTGCCGGTCGCCAGCTTCTCGACGAAGCCGCGGTAGCGACGGTTCCACGTCTGGGTGTCGAGCGGTACGTCGGTGACCTTGAGGATGCGGAAGATCTCGCGGACCTGCGCCTCGCTGATGGGACGTCGGAGCCCGATCTGCGCCGCGTTGTTCACGGGCACGAGGATCTTCTGCTCCGTGTCGTGCACGCGGAGGACGTAGAAGCTCTGGCGGCGACCACCGATCTCCTTGTCCTCGACGGCGACGATGTCGGCCACGCCACGCGCAGGGTAGACGACCGTCTCGCCGACCTTGAACTCGCCCTCGTCGACGCGGATCTCGGCCTTTGCGGGATCGACCTTCACCGGCGGGAGCGCAGGAGCGCTCCACGGAGAGGGGCGTGCGAAGGACGAGTTCGTCTTGTTGGCCTCGGCCGGTGCTGCAGCAGCGGCGTCCTGCTTCGCAGGATCCTGCTTGGGCGGTGCGGCCTTGGCACCGGCCTTGGTGGCGGCCTTGTCGTTCTTCGCCGCGAGGGCCGCGGGTGCGGGCTTCGCCGGCTCGGGCTTCTTCGCCACCGTCTTGCCCTTCGTGTCGAGCTTCGCCTCGACCTTGGCGCTCTTCTTCTCCTCGTGTCCGTTCGTGCCGTTCTTCTTCGCCGCTGCGGGCGCCTTGACCGCCTTGACCGCGGCGAGCCTGGCGCTCGTCTTCGCGGGGGTCTTCTTCGTGGGCTTCTGCGGCGTCGCCTTGGTGGTCTTCTTCGACCGACCGTCATCCTTGCGCGCTTGCATCCAACTCCTCTTCGATTCGATCGAAGTGTCGGCTCGTTGCCTCTGGAGCATGGCGTGCGATGCTCGCTCGCCGCTCGGCTCGCCATGGAGGCGTGCCTTGCGACGGGCCTCTCACGTCGAGTCGAACGTCGGAGACGTCAGACGTCGCGTGAGGCAGAAGCGCGGTGCCCCGCGAGCGAACTCTCGAGGGGAACCGGGTCGGAACCGACGAAACCTTGGGCGTCGTGGTCAACGACGCGGGGCCCGATGGTATTCGGCACGTGACGGACGGTCAACGTCGCGAGTGAGACGAGGTATGTCATGGGCATGACAGCAATGTCGTACGAGCTGGACCGCGACACGCACGCGACGCGGGTCGCGAGCGAGGGGGATCGGATCACGCTGGATGCCGAGATTTCCAGCGGATGGAGCATCGGGAGCGCACCCAACGGTGGCTACCTCGCGACGCTGTTGGCGCGTGCGATCGGCGATGCGCTGGACATGCCGGACCCATTCACCACCACCGCTCACTTTCTGCGCGTCGCAAGCCCCGGACCGGGCCGTATCGAGATCGAGATCGTGCGGAAGGGGCGCGGACACGGCACCGCGGTGGCGCGCTTGATCCAGGAGTCGAAGGAGGTGATCCGCGCGATCAGCACCTTCGGTGATCTCTCGTCGCTGAGCGGCCCGGACGCCGTCACGTTGGTGCCACCGTCGATCCCGCCGCCCGAGGCGTGCGAGTCGGGACGCGCGGGACCCACGGAGGAGCTGTCGATCGCCGATCGCGTCGACATGCGGATGTCACCGGGCAGCGTGACGTGGAAGGACGGCGACAAGAGCAACGTCGCAGAGCTGTCGGGCTGGGCGCGGCTCCGCGATGGTCGACCGACCGACGCGCTCTCGCTCCTCTTCTTCGCCGACGCGTTCCCGCCGCCCGTCCTGAACCTCGCGGTCGCCTCGGCGCGCTGGGTGCCGACGCTCGAGCTCACCGTGCACGTGCGACGCAGGCCCGCCCCGGGCTGGGTGCGCGCGGTCTTCCGCACCCGTGCGCTCATCGGCGGCTACCTCGAGGAGGATGGCGAGGTGTACGACGAGACGGGCGCGTTGGTCGCGATGTCGAGGCAGCTCGCCCGCCTCCATCGTTGAACCGGAGCGCACCTTCGATCCATGGTCGCGGCATGACGTTCCGCACGAGCATCAAGGTCCGGTTCGCCGACGAGGATCACGCGCGCATCGTCTACTACCCGCGGTTTTTCCACTTCTTCCACGTGGCGTTCGAGGACTTCTTCGAGAGTGAGGGCGTGCCCTACCGCACGTGCCTCGACGAGGGTGTGGGCTGGCCCGCCGTGCATGCCGAGTCGGACTTCGAGTCGCCGGTGCGCTTCGGCGACGTGCTCGAGGTCGCGATGGAGGTGGAGCGACTGGGCCGCACCTCGGTGACGTGCGTGTACCGAGGCAGCGTCGAGGGGCGCGCGGCGGTGCGCGGGAAGATCGTCGTGGCCTGCATCGACATGGCGACGATGAAGGCGCAGCCCGTGCCCCCCAAGTACCGCGCCATGTTCGAGAAGCACCTGGTCGTGGGCTAACATCGCCTCGTGCAGGTCCCGCAGTGAAGGCGCTGATCAAGGTCGGCTACGGCTGTAACGATCACTGCACCTTCTGTCACACGCTCGACGTGCGCCACGTGGACGGCGAGGCGAGCGAGGTCCACGCGAAGATCGCACGCGCCAAGGAGCTGGGACACTCGATGGTGGTGCTGTCGGGCGGTGAGCCGACGATCCGACCCGAGCTCGTGCGCTGGGCCGAGCACGTGAGCTCACTCGGGATGGGCTTCGGGCTCGTCACCAACGGGCGGATGCTGCGCTACCGGGACCTCGTCGATCGCCTGGTCCAGCACAGGCTCGAGTACGTCTATCTCTCGCTCCACGGCGGGACGCCCAAGACGCACAACCTCATGGTCCGCTCGGACGCGTTCGACGAGACCTTCGAGGGCCTGCGCAACTGCTCGGGGCGAGGGATCGATCTGAGCGTCAACTGCGTGATCACCAAGCACAACGTCGATCGCTTGAACGAGCTGGTCGACGCGGTGCTCCCCTTCCGCGACGCGAAGATCAAGCTCTCGATGGTCGAGCCCAAGGGAGGCGGCGACAGGAACTTCGAGCACCTCGTGCCGCGCGTCGAGCACGTCGCCATGCGAGTGGCCGAGGCGCTCGCTCACGCGAGAGGCAAGGTCGGGAGCGAGGGCCCGAGCTTCTCGCACGGAGGCATCCCGCTCTGTCTCCTTCCGGGATGGGAGCACGCGTACGACGACCTCCGCACCCACGGCTTTCGTACGATGGTCGAGATCGGTGAGCCGGACTTCTTCCCGGTGGACGACCTCAACAAGGTCCAGCCGCCTGCCTGCGAGGGGTGCTCGCTGCGCGGAGCCTGCCCCGGCCTCTACCGCGCGTACGACGAAGCGTTCGGATCGAGCGAGCTCCGTCCCCGACGCGGCGGCGCGCGTGGGAACTCGTTCGACTTCGTGGCCGAGCGCATCGTGCGCAAGGATCTCCCCGCGGAGATCACGACCGAGACCTGCCCCGTGCGGCCGCTCGGGATCACGCCGTGGGATCACGCGCGTGACCTCCACGTGCGCCACGGATCGCGTCTGGTGCGCTTTCGTGCGGACGGTCGCGACGCGGCGGACATCGAGCTCGTGCGGATGAGGCGCGAGACGGGACAGCTCTACGTCGATGTCTCGCCCAAGCTCGCGAGCGACGACTTCTCGCGCGACCTGCGTCAGCTCGCCCGCTCTCCGATCTGTCGAGGCTGCGGCGATCGTGATCGTTGTGCGGGGCTCTTCGAGGTGACGACGGAGGACGTCTTCGCGCGCGACGACGCACGCGTGCGTGCGCGTCTGCAGGGGATCACGGGTGACGTGCTCGACGTGGGCTGCGGAGAGCTGCGCTACGTCGCGGAGCTCGATCGCCACGACGTGCGCTACGTGGGGATCGATCCCGACGCAGCGCGTCTCGCGGCGCTGCGATCACGGATGAGCCGGGCCCGCACGCGGCTCGGCGGGGCCGAAGGGATCGAGGACGACGCCGCCTTCGACGCGGTGCTCGTGCTCCACGCCTGGAACCACGTGGCCGATCCCGAGGATCTCTCGCGACGCCTCCATCGGGCGCTGCGGCCGGGTGGGGTGGCCCTCCTCGTCGACGACGTAGCGTTTGGGCTCGTTCGCTCCGTGCCTCGGGCGCGCGCCGCGCACGGAGCGAGCTTGGCGTTCGAGCATCACCGACTCGACGACGCGCGGGCGTGCGCGCGGGTCGTCGAGGGGGCGGGCTTCTCGATCCGCCACGTCCTCGACGTGGGGCCGGGAACCAGCAACCAGTGGATCGTCGAGGCCGTGCGGGCATGAGCCGCCAAGCTCGCGACCCAGATCCGGTCACAAGCCCGGCGCTCGTGGCCACGAGGAGGTCGTCGATGGAGAAGCTCACGCGGACGCTGATCGCCTTCGGGCTCTCGCTGGGTCTCGCGTCGCCCGCCGCCGTCTCGGCGCGTCGCCCGTACGTCGAGCCCGCAGGCGACATGGCCGTGGAGCTGGAAGCGCCGCCGCACCCCGGAGGAGGCATGCCCGCCGGTGCGCCCATGATGATCCGCCCGCCGCATCCGCCGCCCGTCCTCACCGCGGCGCAAGTGCGCGCGACGCTGAACAGCGCGCGTCCGGATCTCGAGGCGTGCTTGCCCGCGACCGTGCGGGGGGCGACCGCGAGCGTGCGCGCGACCTTGAGCCGTCGTGCCGGTCTGACCCTCCGCATCCAGCTGACGCCGCGCGACCCGACGGCCTCGCGATGCCTCGACACGGCTGCGCGTCGGTGGCTGGTGCCGCTCGAAGGTCGACCCATCGGCCCCACGGTCAGCGCGACCCTCCGCGTCTCGCGCGGTAGCGTGCGTCCGCCCCCGCCGTTCCCGCCCGTGAACCCGCCGCCGCCGAGCAACAGCTACGACGAGGGTCTGGTCCATGCGAGCCTCGACCGCCGACGCGGCGAGATCCTCCAGTGCATGTCCGGCGCGTCCACCTCGACGCCAGGCGACATCACGCTCCGGCTCACCGTGCACACCGATGGCTCGATGGCGCTCGAGGGCGCGACGCTGCCGGCGGGCATCGGTGGTGGGCCGGTGCTCTCGTGTCTGTCGCAGCTCGTCGCGAGCACACGCGTGCCCTCGCCACCGACCACGCGCAGCGTCACGCACATCGTCACGCTGGGACGCTGATCGCCCGCCCGCGAGAGAGAGCGCGAAAGGATCCGCGCGCTTCGCGTCGGGCCGTGAATCGATGTTTCTCGCTCCCTGAGTCAAAGCGGCTCGAGGTGATCGACGGGACCGATGCCACGGCCGATCGCGGGCGCGTGCTGGATGGCACGCGTGAGCCAGCGCTTGGCGCCCGCGATCGCATCGGTGAGGGAGGCGCCGCCCGCCAGGCGCGCGGTGATCGCCGATGAGAACGTGCAGCCCGTGCCGTGCGTGTGCGGGCTGCCGATGCGGGGGCTCGAGAAGCGGGTGAGGGTGCCTCGCACAGCGAGCACGTCCACGCTGTCGCCGCCCACGAGGTGACCGCCCTTGAGCAACACCGCGACGCCGAGCTTGCGCGCGAGCGCTGCGGCAGCGTCCTCCAACGTCTCGGCGTCGATCGCCAGTCCCAGCATGCGCTCGGCCTCCGGCACGTTCGGGGTGACGAGCGTCGCGCGCGGGAAGAGCTCCGTCATGCACGCCTCGACAGCGTCGTCGTCGAGCAGCGCATGACCGTGCTTGCTCACCATCACGGGATCGACCACGCAGGGCAGCGCGGGGTGCTCGCCGAGGCTCTTCGCGACCGCGCGCACGACGGCCGCCGAGCCGAGCGCGCCCGTCTTGATCGCTGCGACGTCGAGGTCCTCGCGCACGGCATCGAGCTGCGCTGCGACGAGCTCGGGCGACATCACGTCCACGCGCGACACGCGCTGCGTGCTCTGCACCGTGAGCAGCGTGACGACGCTGGCACCGTAGACGCCGTGTTGATGAAACGTCTTGAGATCGGCCTGGAGGCCCGCGCCGCCGGAAGGGTCCGAGCCTGCGATCGTGAGGGCGATCGGAACGTGTCTGCGCGACATGAGCGCAGCGTAGCCCGCGGGGCTCACACGATCGCGACGCGCACGTCGGGCCCCGGCGTGACGACGACACGACGCAGATCGGCATAACGCTCGCCGTCCAGCACGGGACGGAGCAGCTCGTCGCCGCGGGCCACGACCTCGAAGCGCTTGCCCGCAGTCTCGATGAACTTCTCGCCGCGGATCAGGCCTCCGCTCGCGAGCGCGGGCAGGGATGCGATGATGCCGGTGGCCTCGAGCTCGCCCGCGTGGAGGTGGAGGAAGCCGTCTTTCGCGAGCGGAAAGACCTTGAGCACTCCGCCGAGATCGATCCCGATGGCGCCCACGTGGAGACCGCTGTGCACGTCGCTGGGCACGCGCACACCATCGATGTGCACCTCGGCGGCCTGCGGGCGGAACATCTCCTTCGCGTGCGCGGTGCCGAACGGGAAGCCGCTCACTGCGCGCGCGATGACCGCGACGATCGTCGCGGGCGAGGGATCCGGGTGCGCGTAGTACTGGTCGAAGAAGCGCACGCCGATGCCACCGACGGCGGCGGCGAACGCGATCACCTCGCGGGGCTCGCCGTGCTCGGGCTCGATCGCGAAGCACGCCGTCGCGAGCGTGCGGGACTCGATGGGGCGACCCGAGCGCACACGCGCCTCCACGCGCGCGAGGATGTCGGCGGGGCTTCCTTCGAGGCCGACCTTGCGCGCCACGAAGTCGATCGTGCCGCTCCGCGCCGGCAGGAACGGCGGCAGCGTGATCCCGCGCTCGCGCGCGATCGGAAGCGCGAGATTGATCGCCCAGTGGAGCGCACCGTCACCGCCGACCGTCACGATGCACGCGAGGTCCGAGCCCAGCTCGGCGCGCAGCACCTGCTCGAGGTGCGCGAGATCCTTCGTGATGACCACGTCGCCCGCGCGTCCGAGGATGGCCTGCACCTGATCGGCCGCGAGCCTCCCGCGCCTCAAGCGGCGCGCGCGGGGGTTCACGAGGCAGAGGACGCGCACGGGCGCCCAGCGTAGCGGATCCGACCGCTGTGAATGCGCGCGCTCCGCGTTCGTCGATCGGGGCCGTGAACCGCTTCTCCCTTGCTTGTTCGCTCGCCGTCGTATCGCTCGCGTCCTCCGCGTCCGCGCAGGAGAACGCGCTCACGCTCCCGACGCGCGCGCTCTCCCCGGCGGAGCTCGCGTCGATCGAGCCTCTGCTCGATCGCGCGGTCGTCACCCACATCGAGTCGACGGAGTTCGTCGAGCTGCCTCAGGTGACGGTCGTGGCCCGCGCCGAGGTCGGCTGCGCGGAGGTGCTCGCGACAGCGCGCGACGTCGCGTCGTACCCCGCGTTCATGCCAGCCATCGATACGGTGGCGATCGAGTCGAGCAGCGCCGACACGACGTCGTTCGAGTGGACGTGGCAGGCCTCGGTGCTCTCGTTCCGTGGCCACACCGTGGTCACCACCGTGGCCGACGGCGACGGCGCGAACGGCTTTCGCGTGGTGCTCGAGACCCACACGGGTGATCTCGGCCGCGCGCGACGCGTCATCCGCGCGACGCCGGTGCGTGGCGACGAAGGACGGTGTCAGCTCGTCATCGTGGGACGCCACGACGTGCGCGATGCGAACTACGTCGCGCGAGAGGCAGCGGGCTCGGCGCTCACGATCAGCCGCTCTCTGAGCCTCGTGCTCTCGATCGCGACCGTCGCTCGTCTTCGAGGCGAGGCCGAGCGTCGTGCGGGCGTCTCGCGTCCTCGCATCGACTCGCCGCTCGGCGATCCACGCTCGCTGCACGTCGACCCGGCGTCGCTCGGCCTGCTCGTGTCGCGCGGCGAGGTCTTCGTGCTCGAGACCACCGACGGCTCCGATCTCGGCGCCATCGTGGGCGTGACGCGCCTCTTGTTCCCTGCGGATCGCGTGCGTCACGCGTTCTTCGATCCCGTGAGCTTCTGCGTCGGCCTCTTGAACGGTGCGACGCTCACGGAGCTGTCGCGCGACGAGGCCAGCGCGCGCTACGGCTGGAACGTCGATGTGCCGTTTCTCGGATCGAGCGGTCAGCTCGCGATCCGCGACGTCACCACCGACGAGGTGGAGCTCGAGGCGCTCTCGGGTGCGATGCAGGGAGGGCGGATCGTGCTCGGAACCCGCCCCGCGGATGGGACCAACACGTACGCGACGCTCGCGGCGCGGCTCGATCCTTCGGACGGAGTGCCCATCATCGCGGCCATCGAGTCGACGGATCCGGCGTTCCGGCCGGGCCTCGTCGCCAGCGGCCTGTTGATGGCGTTCCGCGGGCTTCGTCGGGGCCTGAACGAAGGCCACTGATCGGCTCAGCGGGGGACGAATCGCTCCGAGACGGGCTCACCGCTCGCGCGGTCCTCGCCGCGGATCATCGCGTGATCGATCGAGGCAGACCCGCCGAGCTGCACGAAGACGTGATCGAGGATCGACTCGCGCCCACGAATGTCCGTCTGCGCGGCGCCCACGCACCGATCACCCGCACGCTGCACGAGGACCAGCACACGCCGTGAGGGAAGGGCGCGGAGCGACACCTCGATCCAGCTGCCATTGGGGGCCCGCGTGCGGACCTCCTGCTGCGCGATGCCGTAGATCGTGCGATCGAGCACGTTGAGATCCCCGAGCGGATCTTGTCCCGGCTCGAAGCGGCGCCAGTACGCGAAGACTGGCTCGTCGCCGACGGGGGAGCAGCTCGCGTCGAGGCGCACGCCGTAGTCCACGCGGTTCCGATCGTCGGACTTGGCGACGTAGAACAGGGTGGGCAGATCGTGCGCGCCGATGCGCGGCGTCGCGTACGCCAGGCTCGCCAACGCGAGGAAGAGGACCACGAGGAGACACGCGCGGACTCGCTGCACGGCCCTCGGTGTACGTGGCGCGCGCCTCGGACGCGACATGGATCCGCGCCGCCTCCTGCAGCGCCTCGTGTTGCGCGTACCTCGCGATGGCTGCTAGAAGCGGCCGGCTCGCGAGACTGAACGCACTTCCAGCGCTGACGTCTTCGCCTGCGGCGGAGGCGTGTCGCACATGACCCGTCAACAGCTCTCGTTGTTCGACAAGAAGAGCAAGACCAGCCCGGGCTCGATCGTGAGCCCCGTCAGTCCGACGGGGGGAGCGAACGTCCCTCCCGCACCCCCGAAACCGCCGAAGAAGTCGGGGGGTGGTGCTGGCTCAGGAGATCCCCCTTCGATGCAGATCCGTGATGCCTCGCTCGCCGAGGAGACCCAGAAGCGATACCTGAACTACGCGCTCAGCGTCGTCACCTCCCGCGCACTGCCCGACGTGCGCGACGGCATGAAGCCCGTCCAGCGCCGCATCCTCTATGGCATGCACGAGGGCGGGCACCGCTGGGACGAGAAGCAGGTGAAGTGCGCCCGCATCGTCGGCGACGTGATGGGCAAGTATCACCCGCACGGCGACTCGGCGATCTACGAGGCGATGGTGCGCATGGCGCAGAGCTTCACGCTCCGCGTCCCGCTCGTGGATGGGCAAGGCAACTTCGGCTCGCCCGACGGCGATGCGCCGGCCGCCATGCGTTACACGGAAGCGCGGCTCACCAAGGCTGCCAACGAGCTCCTGGCCGAGCTCAACAAGGACACGGTCGACTTCCGCGACAACTACGACGGGAGTGAGCGCGAGCCGGTCGTCCTTCCCGCCCGCTTCCCGAACCTGTTGATCAACGGCAGCGCGGGCATCGCCGTGGGCATGGCGACCTCGATCCCGCCCCACAATTTCGGCGAGATCGTGGACGCGACGATCGCGCTGATCGACGAGCCGGACACGACGACCAAGCAACTGCTCAAGCACGTGCGCGGGCCGGACTTCCCGACGGGCGGCCAGCTCGTCGCGACCAAGAAGGAGCTCGAGGAGGTCTACGAGACCGGCCAGGGCTCGCTGAAGCTGCAGGGCACGTGGAAGGTCGAGGAGCCCAGCAAGAACAACGCGAACCCGCAGATCGTGCTCACGTCGATCCCCTACGCGGTCGAGCGCAAGACCATCGTGGAGAAGATCGCGGAGCTCATCATCGAGAAGAAGCTGCCGCAGCTCCTCGACGTGCGCGACGAGTCCACCGAGGACACGCGCATCGTGTGCGAGATCAAGAAGGGGACCGACGCGTCCCTCGTCATCGCGTACCTCTTCAAGCACACGCCGTTTCAGTCGAACGTCGCGGTGAACCTCACGTGCCTCGTGCCCGTGAAGGCCGGCGGCCAGACGGTGCCGACGCCCGCGCGCCTGGGGCTGCGCGACATCCTCAAGCACTTCCTCGAGTTCCGGATGGAGGTGGTGGTCCGCCGCCTCGGCTTCGATCTCGCCCAGATCCGTAAGCGAATCCACATCCTGGACGGCTTCGTCACGATCTTCGACGCGCTCGACGAGACCATCCGGATCATCCGTCGCAGCCAGGGCAAGGCCGACGCCGCGCAGAAGCTGATCGCGCGCTTCGAGCTCTCGGCCGAGCAAGTGGACGCGATCCTCGAGCTGCGCCTCTATCGGCTCGCGCAGCTCGAGATCAACGTCATCCGCACCGAGCTCGACGAGAAGAAGAAGGAAGAGAAGCGTCTCGCGGCCTTGCTCTCGAGCGAGGCCTCACGCTGGAAGCTGATCCGCGCGGAGCTGCACGAGCTGCGCACGACGTACGGCGACAAGCGCGGCACCAAGCTCGGCGGCGAAGAGGTCGAGTACGACGCCGAGGCGTTCATCGTCGACGAAGACCAGTTCGTGCTGCTCTCGAAGCAGGGCTGGATCAAGCGACAGGGTCGCGTGGATCTCACGACGACCCGTGTGCGCGAGGGCGACACGATCCTCGACGTCGCGGCCGGATCGACCAAGGCGTGCGTCGCGCTCTTCTCGAGCCTGGGCGCTTGCTACGTGTGCCGCATCGTCGATCTGCCGCAGACGACGGGCTACGGCGATCCCGTGCAGACGCTGTTCAAGATGGCCGACGGAGAGCGCATCGTGCGCGTGCTCTCGTTCGATCCGCGGATGCTCGAGGTGCCGCCCGCGTCGCCCGAGGGCGATGGGCCGCTGATCGACGGAAAGAGCGGCGAGCCCGAGCCGCCGTACGCCGTGGCCGTCACCCGCGCCGGCTTGGTCGCGCGCTTCTCGCTGCGGCCGCACCGTGAGCCCTCGACCCGCGCGGGCCGCAAGTACGCGCGTCTCAGCGCGGACTTCGCCGGCGACGAGGTGGTGATGGTGGACGTCTGCGAGGAGGGTGACCGCATCGCCGTGGGCACGGTGCAGGGGCACGGCCTCGTGACCGTGGTCGACGAGGTGCCGATCCTCGCGGGCGCGGGCAAGGGCGTGAAGCTCATCAAGCTCGAAGACAAGGACGATGCCGTCCTCGGCGCGCGTCTGGTCGCGGGTGCGCTCACCGAGGGCAACGTCGAGCCGCTCGTGATCGAGCACGAGAACGGGAAGACCTACGAGATCTTCGGGACCAAGCGCGGCGTCGTCGGACGCGGGGGCAAGGGTCACGAGCTCTTCAAGCGCGGCAAGGCCGTGCGCGCGATCGACAAGGCTGCGGTGCTGCCGGTGCTTCCCGTGGACGAGGCCGACACCAAGAAGCGCAACTCGCGCGCGCCCGGTGGAGTGAACTGATGTCGACCCCCACGCCGAAGAGCCAGTCCGTTCGCCCCGCGGCCAAGGGGAGCGGGAACTACAGCTCGCAGGACATCGACGTCCTCGAGGGGCTCGAGCCCGTCCGCAAGCGCCCCGCGATGTACATCGGTGGCACGGACGCGTCGGGCTACCACCACCTGCTCTGGGAGATCGTCGACAACTGCGTCGACGAAGCGATCAACGGTCACGCGAGCCACATCGAGGTGGTGATCGACGCCGACCGCAAGGGCGCCACGGTGAGCGACAACGGCCGCGGCATCCCCGTCGACGTGCACGCCAAGCACAAGAAGACGGCGCTCGAGCTCGTGCTCACGGTGCTGCACGCAGGCGGCAAGTTCGAGGGCAAGAACTATCAGGTCTCGGGCGGTCTCCACGGCGTCGGCGCGTCCGTCGTCAACGCGCTCTCGGAGAAGCTGATCGCGACGGTGCGTCGCGACGGGAGCGAGTACACGCAGTCGTTCGTGCGTGGCACGCCCGAGGGCAAGCTGAAGAACCTCGGGCCCAGCAAGCGGAAGGGGACGACGATCCACTTCCGCCCCGATCCGCAGATCTTCGGCAAGACCGCGACCTTCGACGTCGAGCGCATCAAGGAGCGGCTCGAGGCCAAGAGCTACCTCCACCGCGGGCTGAAGATCACGCTGAAGGACGACAAGTCCGGCGAGAAGTGGGAGCTCCATCATCCGGGCGGCATCGTCGAGTTCCTGGGCAAGCTGATCGCCGACAAGGGCAAGCCCGCGATCCATCCGCAGCCCTTCACGTTCGATCGCCCCGAGGACCCGCGCCTCGAGGTGGCGCTCAGCTGGACCGAGGGAACGGAAGAGCGGATCCAGAGCTACGCGAACGGCATCCCCACGCCTCAAGGCGGCACGCACGAGAACGGCCTCAAGTCCGCGCTGAACAAGGCCATCCGCGCGTTCATGGCGGCGAAGAAGATCGAGCCCAAGGGCGTGACGGTCGCGGCCGAGGACATCCGCGAAGGCCTCGTCGCCCTGGTGTCGGTCTACGTCGCCGAGCCGCAGTTCCAAGGGCAGACGAAGGACCGCCTCAACAACCCCGAGGTCACGGCGCAGGTCGAGAACGTCGTGCGCACGGCGATCGAGCAGTGGCTGCTCGACAATTCCTCCATCGGTGAGGGAATCGTCGCGCGCATCGTGGCCGCAGCGCGTGCACGCGAGGCGAGCCGCGCAGCGAGCGCGCAGGTCTCACGAAAGACCGCGATCAGCCACCGCCTCAACCTGCCGGGCAAGCTCGCAGACTGCTCGAGCACCGATCCCGGCCACAGCGAGCTGTTCCTCGTCGAGGGTGACTCCGCCGGTGGCTCGGCCAAGGCCGGGCGCGACCGCAAGACGCAGGCGATCCTCGCCCTGCGGGGCAAGGTCCTCAACGCGGAGCGCGCGAATTTCGCGACGGTGACGGGCAACAAGGAGCTCACCGACATCGTGTCGGCGCTCGGCTGCGGCATGGGCAAGGACTTCGATCTGTCGCGCCTCCGCTACGGCAAGGTCTTCCTCCTGATGGACGCCGACAGCGACGGTCATCACATCTCGACCCTCCTGCTCACGTTCTTCTATCGCCTCTTGCCTGGGCTCATTCGCGGTGGGCACGTCTACATCGCGCAGCCGCCGCTCTACCGCATCGCTGCGGGCAAGGAGACGCACTGGGCGCTCGACGAGCCGGACAAGGAGCGGATCCTCGCGTCGCTCCCCAAGAACGTGAAGCACACGACCCAGCGCTTCAAAGGTCTGGGCGAGATGAACGCGGATCAGCTCAAGGAGACGACGCTCGATCCGAAGAAGCGCCGCGCCCTGCGCGTGGTGATCGAGGAAGAGCTCGAGACAGATCGCATCCTCAACGAGCTGATGGGCAAGGACGCGTCGATGCGCTTCCGCTTCATCATGGACAACGCCCCCAAGGCCGACGCCGCCGCGCTCGACGTCTGACCGGACCGCTTCGAGACATCGGGCGCGTGAGGGTGGGAACCGCACGCCGAGGCTGTGTACTGTCTCGGGCGTGCCGTTCTCGCCTGGGCGTAGGGTAGACCTCGAGGATGGGACGAGCGTGGAGGTCGTCTCGCGCGCGGAGCCCTTCTCGCCGGGACTCATCGCGTGGGACGCCATGCTCGGCGCAACGCGAGTCCTCGCGGTCTGCGAGGACGCCTCGGCCCAGGAGGGAACGCGCGCGCTCGCGTCAGCCTCGCTTCGCGCAGTCGGGGCACACCGCCGGGCGCGGCTCGGTGCCGTGCGTCGGTCGCGGATGCGGTCTCACCACGAGCCGACGGCGGGCTATCGCGAGTCCGCCGTGCCGGCGGCGATCGACGAAGGGCTCATCGCCTTCTTCTCGCTCGAGCCGACTCTGCCGTTCGCGCGCGTGCTGATCGGAGCCCGCGCACCCTGGCCGCCCGAGATCGTCGCGCGTGTCGGCGTGGAGCTCGCGCAAGCACTGTCGGAAGGAACGTCCGAGCGCTTCGATCCGTTCAGCACCGGCCTCTCCGCGAGCGGCGCGTGGCTGCTGGATCTCGGGCTGGATGCACTGCTGCGGCCCGAGATTCGCGCGCAGGCAGGGCTGCGTGGCAGCACGTCGTGGCTCGGGTATCTCGCGCCCGAGTCGCTGCGGAGACGCGGCGCAGGGGACGTGACCGGGAACGACCTCGGCGCACGTCACGGCCTGGGGGTGCTGCTCCACGAGCTGCTCACGGGCGTGCCTCTCTATGGCGGACAGACTCCGCTCGAGACGCTCGTCGCCCTGCGACGCGGCCTGCCCGAGCTCCTTTCGAAGACGGTTCCGGGCATCCCGATCGACATCGCTGCCTGCGTGCACGCGCTGCTCGATCACGACCCTCTGCGACGTCCCGATCCTGCGCTCGTGATCGACGTGCTCGCGCCGTACGCGGCGCCGGATCTCGCGTGGGCTCAGCCCCTGCTCGCTGCGCAGGCACGTCCGCTCGGTCACCTGCCGTTCGGCGCTCGTCGTTCGGGATGAGTCTCGCTGCTCGCGCTTCGCCTCGCTCGCTTGACCACGCCGCACGTGGCCCCTAACCCTGCGCGATGCGCGCTTCCGAAGAGCAGCGACGCGTTCAGCTCGAGCGCCCCGAGGTCCGTGATCTCGTGCACTTCGAGCTCGAGGCGCACGTCCGCTTGATGAAGTCCAAGGCTGGCGCGGAGCGGCGCGCGGTCGTCACGGACGTGTACACGGTGTGGCCCGTGCTCGCGCGGCGGGTGTTCCCCAGCCCCGAGGGCGACGACTCGTACGGATTCCAGCCCGAGGTCCTCGCTCGCTTCCAGCCATGGATCACCGGTGCGCGAGTGCTGGAGCTCGGCTGCGGCACGGGCACCGCCGCGCGCGCGATGGCCAAGCATGCAGATCACGTCGTCGCGACCGACGTGAGCAACGCGATGCTCGATCGCGCGCGACGAGACGCGCCTGCCAACGTCGAGCTGTTGAGCGCCGACGCGACCGAGGGCCTTCCGTTCGCCGACGCGTCGTTCGACACCGTGTACTGGAACGACGTCGCGGAGCACCTCCACCCCGACGATCTCCCCGGGGTGCTCCGCGAGATCCGTCGCGTGCTCCGCCCTGGCGGCGCCGTCTGCACGCTCACCTGCCACATCGACGACGGCCCCCACGACGCGTCGTTCTTCCTCCTGCCCCGAGGCACGCCTCCGATGGGCGTTCACCTCCAGGAGTTCAGCTACCGCGGCTGGGCCGAGCACCTCGACGCAGCGGGCCTCGAGCCGATGCGCTCGACGGTGGGCCCCAGCATCCTCAACCGTCTCGGCCTCGACGGCGCGTACCGCAGGTTCGCGCGGGTCACGCGGAGCGGCCCGCTCGTCGAAGGCTCCTCGATGAGCCGTCGCTCCGGGCTCGTGCGCAGCCTGGGCGGCACCCGCGTCATCCAGAGCGTGGGGATCCGCCCCCGCTGATCTCGTTCAGAGCCCTTGCTCGCGGAGGAACGCGACGAGGTCTCGGTAGAACGCGAGGTGATCGAAGTCGTTGAAGAGCCCCGGCGAGTCGCCGAAGAGCTGACCGATCTCGTCGAGGTGATCGGCTGGGATGCAGCCGAGGAAGCGACCGTGACGTGCGCTCGCCACGCTCACGAGGCCATCGTTGGGCGTGGGATCGAACGCATCGCCCGAGATGATGGCGCCCGGGACTGCGAGCAGCGGCTCGAGCGGGTCGGTCACGTCGTCGTAGCGACGCAGGAAGTCGGGGCGATCGGCAGGCCTGCAGAGCGAGCGACCGACGGTGCGGTCGCTTCGACCCGCGACCGAGAAGTACTGCACCGTGGGCTCGTCGGGGTGCATGGCCTCGAAGGCGGCGATGCCGTCGCGCGAGAAGAGTCGAAGCGGCGCGAACACGCTCGTCTCCTCGCCGGCAGCATCGTAGAGCGGGGACGCGATCACACGCACGAGCGCGTCGATGAGATCTCGCAGCCGTTCGTCGCTCACGATGCGGAGGATCACGTCCGCGGCGGGCGTGCCCTCGTGCGGCGTGGCGACGGTGGTGATCGAGGCCACGAGATCCGGCCTCAGGTTCGCGACGACGCGCGCGTCGAGGCCTCCTTGCGAGTGCGCGATGATGTTCACGCGCGCGTAGCCAGTCTCCGCGACGATCTCCTCGATGTGTGCGAGCAGCTCGCGCCCACGTGTCTCGGAGTCGTTGAACGGATCGACCGCGGGCGTGAAGACCCGCGACTCGCCGTGCGCCGCGAGCTCGCTCCGGACCCCCCAGAAGTAGTCGATGAACCCCGCGCCGGCGAAGTCCTCGAACCCGAAGAAGCCGTGCGCCATCACGATGGGGTAGGGGGCGCCGAGGCGCGCGGCGTCGCGTCCACCGTCGGGCACGACCGGGATGGTGCTGTCGCGGGTGTGAGCATCGCGGGGCGTCCCAGCGTCGTCGGTCGCGATCGGAGCATCCGACGCGCGCGTGCCTGTGTCGGCGAAGCCGATGCCCCCGTCACACGCGGCGCACGCGAGCGCGGCCGCGAGAGAAGGCCACCGGGGAAGGCTCCGTCGACGCACGGAGCGAGCCTCGGTGAACGCCGAGTCCGAGTCAATCGGCGCGCTCGACCGCTGGGATCGAGACGCTACGATGGCGCCGCCTCATGCGAGCTCTCTTCGTGTCGGATGTACACACCCGCGGAGGAGCGGGCATCGCGGCGTCGCGCATCGCCCGTGGTCTCTCGGAGATCGGGGTGTCGGTCCACCGCGTCTTCGCAGTCCCCTCCACCGAGACCTACCTCGAGCCGGTGAGCTGGACGTCGGAGTCGCTCGTGCCGGAGCGCCCCGTCGAGGTGCTCGTCAACGGGCTGCGTCGCCTGGGCCCCACCGCGGGCCGACGCGTGGCACGTGCGCTCGTGACGAGGCGGCTCGATCAGGTGATCGCCTCGGAGCGCTGGGACGTGTTGCACGTCCACGCCATCCACAACTCGGCGATCGATCACGACGTCCTGGCGCGCATCGACCCGGCGCTGCCGACCGTGTGGACCTTCCACGATCACTGGGGCTTCTCGCCCGAGAGCTACCGGCTCGTCGTGAACGGCAAGCCCCTTCGCGTGAAGCCGGACGGTGAGGATCGAGAGGTCGCGCAGGCACGTCGACGTCGCTACTTCGACTCACGTCGTCGCCTCCACCTCGCCGGCAACAGCGACGACACCTCTGCCTACGCGCGTCGTCTCCTCGATCGCGACGTCGAGACCATCCACTACGGCGTGCCGCTCGACCTCCATCGACCCGTGGATCGCGCGAGCGCACGACGCGCCCTCCAGCTTCCCCAAGACGACTTCGTGGTCGGCTTCTCCGCCGACGTGACCGCCGACCCCGTAAAAGGCTTCGACGTCCTCGAGGCGGCGCTCCGCGCGCTCCGCGGCAGCGGTGTGCGAGGCGTGGCGATGGGCACTGGCGCGCACGGCGATCGCGACGTCGGTGGCGTGCCCGTTCACGTGCTCGGTCGCATCGACAACCCGGTGCTGCAGTCGATCGTGTACTCCGCCGCCGATCTGTTCGTGGTGCCCTCGCGCGTCGAGGCGCTGGGTCAGGTCGCGATGGAGTCGATCGCGTGCGGCACGCCCGTGGTCGCATCGAACGTTGGAGGTCTCCCCGACGTCGTGCGCGAAGGGGAGACGGGCTGGCTCTTCCCTCCGGGCGACGCGGCCGCGCTCACCGATGCGCTCCGTCGAGCGCGCGAGGACGCACGCGCGGGGACGATGCGCGCGCACTGTCGCGAGCACGCGGAACGAGAGTGGCCGCTCGCGAAGCCTGCGCATCGGTACCGCGACGTCTATGAGAGGCTCGCGCGGTGAACGACTGCCAAACGATGTCGTCGTCGGCGAGCACCGCGCTGGGTGCCCGACGTGGAGCTGCGACGTGAGCTCGTTCAGAGACAAGATCCTCGACAGCCGACTCGGTCGACGCGCCTACGGCGCCGCCCACGGACTGCGCTTCGACGCGAATTATCGGGAGCGGCGAGAGCGGTACGCCGCGGCCGACGCCGCGGGCCTG
>JAFLCL010000289.1 GCA_017303575.1 Deltaproteobacteria bacterium | reverse complement strand
TCGATGGCGGGCGTCGGGCTCGCCGCGGGCAAGGTGCCGCTCGAGCTCCGCGTGGCGCTCGCGCCCGCGAGGGCAGGCATGCGCGACATGCTCTGGCGCGAGCTCGAGCTGCCGACCTTGCGGGCCAGCGCGCGCTCGTCGATCTCGAGGCTCGCGCTGCTCGGTCCATCGGAGAGCGGATCGAGGCCATCGAGCGCGGCAGGTGTGGCGCTGCTCTTGCGCGAAGGGGCCTCGAGCCGCGGCGTGATCTGCACCTCGGGCCGCGACTTCGGGGTGGGCTCGCGCTCGAGCCCTGCATCGAGCCAGCGCGCGGCGACCGAATCCTCGGTGCGACCGATCGGCGAGGGCAACGCGCCCGACGACGAGGACGAGTGCAGTCCCAAGCCCAGACCTGGATCCGAGAGGTCGGTGAGACCGCTGCGAATTCCAGAGCGCCTCGGCTCGTCGTCGCCGCGGCTGGCGCGGAGCAACATCTGCCGCATCTCGGCGGCGGTCGAGGGGCGGTCTTCTTTGCGCTTCGAGAGCGCCTTGAGGATCACGCCCTCGACGGCGGGCGACAGACGCACGCCGCGCTTGCTCGGCGGCGTGGGCGTGCTGTCGAGGATCACGCGCAGGAGCTTGTTGTAGTTGGCGCCCTCGAAGGGCACGGCGCCCACGATGCACTCGTAGAGCACCACGCCCGCAGCGTAGATGTCGACGCGTCGATCGGTGTCGGTGTCGCCCATCGCCTGCTCGGGCGACATGTAGTGCGGCGTTCCGAGGACCGAGCCCGTGACGGTGAGCTTCGCGTCCTGCTCGTCGTCCTTCCACGAGATGCCGAAGTCGAGGATCTTCACGCGCTCGCCGCGCGCGGCGGGGATCACGTAGATGTTGTCGGGCTTGAGATCGCGGTGCACGACGCCGCTCTCGTGCGCGGCATGGAGGGCGTCGAGCAGCTGCGCGCCGAGCGAGACGACCTGCTCCTCGGTCATGCGCTCGCCGTAGTCGATGCGATGCGCGAGGGACTCGCCCTCGAGGAACTCCATCACGAGGAACGGGATGCCCTCGTCGGTCTGATCGAGATCGAGGACCTCGACGATGCCCTCGTGGGCGATGGAGCTCGCGGCGCGCGCCTCGCGACCGAAACGCTGCACGACGTTGGCGTTGGCGAGGAACTTCTCGTCGAGGATCTTCACGGCCAGCTTGCGGCCCGTGACAGCGTGCGTGCCCCGCCAGACGGATCCCATCCCGCCCTGCCCGAGCTGCTTCTCGATCCGATACTTACCGACGAGTGTGCGACCAGCGAAGTCCAATGCGCCCGGTCGGAGGGTACATCGCGTCCCCGCGCGATTGGAACGGGCTAGCCGGGGTTTCTGGTGGTCGCCGGCGTCGACGCCGACGTGGGATTGGCCCTCTGCCGTCCTGCCGTCACCAGCGCGCGACGAAGGTGTCGACGTCGTCACCCAACGCGGCCGACTTGAGCACGGAGACGTCCGCGCGCGGTCCCGCCGCGGCGCGCAGGAGCGAGCGGATCACGGCACCGAACAGGCCCGAGAGCTCGAGTGAGGCGCCGTGCTGCTCGGCCACCACGAGCTTGGCCGTGCGCTCCTCGCGGCCTTGCACCTCGGCACGCCCGCGCCGTCGAACGCGTGACCAGAGGAACGGAAAACCATCCACGATCGCCTCGGCCGACGGGCTCGCGCCGAGCTCGGGGAAGAGGCGATGCACACCTCGCTCGACCATCACGTCCGCGATCTCCGCCAGGAGCCCCAGGTCGTCCTGCCCGCCGACGTGATCGGCAGCCTCGAGGACCTTCTCGAAGAGCTCGAGCGGGACACCGTTGACGCCGTACCGGCCCGTCTGTCCTGCGGACGGGAGCAGGGACTCGACCAGGGGCACTTCGTCCACGAGGCGAGTCCACGTCTGCGCGCCGAGCCTTCGGTAGATCGCCTCGATGGTGAGGAGGGCGAAGCCGAGCTCCACCGTCGAGCCGGAGCGGTCCTCGTCGAGCGTCTTGCCGTGTCGCGTGCGCCTGCGGAGCGCGAGGTAGTGGAGGTCACGCACGAGCGGGTCGTCGGGCAGCTTGCGCGCGACGGGGAGCTCGTCGGGTGGAGCGCACACGGCGACCGCCTGCATGCAGACGTCGGCGTTGGGGAAGCGCTCGTCGGGGTCGTCGCTCATCGCGCGGAGGATCGCGCGCGACGCGAGCTCGTCGTCCACCTCGCCGCCCCGCGTCTGCCCCGTGATGAGGTGACGGAAGAGCGCACCCACCGAGTAGATGTCCACGCGGATGTCGCGGCCGTCCGAGCCGCGGCGGATCTCGGGCGCGAGGTAGGGAGAGAACGGCACCGGCAGCTCGCTCGCGTCGGCGTCGAGGAACTCCGCGCGGTCGAGCCCGCGCAGCTTCACCATCTCACCGTCCATCTTCGTCACCACGACGAAGCTCTCGGGTGAGAGCGAGCGCGCGACGATGCGTCGACCATGCAGGGCGCGCACGGCCGCGAGCGTCTGCATCACGAGCCGCGCGGCGCGATCCACCGCGAGGCCCTGCGTGCCGACGAGCTCGCCGATGCTCGGCCCCTCGAGCGCCTCGAGCACCACGTACGGACGGCCGCCGTCGATGCCGCTGTCCATCACGCTCTGGATGTGGGGGCTGGGCGCGGACCCCAGCGTGCGCGCCTCTCGCTCGAGCAGGCGCTGCGCCAGACCATCCGGCTCGGCGCGCGGGGAGAGCATGCGCAGCTCGACCATGCGCCCGATCCCTGGGTGCTCGGCAAGGAGGCGCATGACATCGCCCTTGCCCGGGAGCAGCCGGAGCACGTGGTACTTCCCGTCGACCACGCGGCCTGTGGACTGACCCGGACCCTCTGTGGAGCTCGGGGGCACGGCACCGACTCTAACACGAACGTCGTCGGGAACTGCCCTTCCCGCCAGTTGTCTGCACGGGTAGCGTCACCGCCATGCGACACCGCCCTCGACTCTCCGTCCCTGCGCTCGCCGCGATCGCCGTGCTCGGCAGTCTCCTCGCGAGCTGCGAGGCAGCCGAGCACGCGCAGGGCGTCATCCACGATCAGCACGCGCCCCGGATCACGGCGCTCGTCCACGACGATCTGATGCGCGCCGAGGCAGGCCTGACCGCCGCCTCGACGCGCCTCGGTCGCGGCTTCGTCGTCGAGGACCCTGCCGAGCGCGCGACACAGATGCGCACGGCGCTGCGCCTCCTCACGGAGCCCCCCCGAGGAATCCCCGAGCTGATGATCTCGCCCATGACCTTCGTGGCGGTCGCGGGCGCCGACGGCATCGTGATCTGTCGCGATCGCGAGCCCGATCCGATGGCCGGACAGAACGTGGCCGAGATGTTCCCCCACGTACGCCGCGCCCTCACCGAGGGTGTGGCCACGCGCGCGCTGGTGGAGTGGCCGGGTCTGGTTCCCACCGAGCCGCCAGTCATCATCATGGTCCACGCCGTCCCCACGTATTACCAAGGCCGCATCGCGGGCGTGGTGCTCGGCGGCACGCCGCTGTGGCGCACGGCGCAGCGTCTCACGCGACAGCTGCAGGCCGAGACCGCCGACGAAGGCGGCACGATCATGTGGGTCTACCTCTACCGAGGCGACGCGCTCCATCACCGCGGCACGCCCGCGGATCTCGACACGATCGTTCCGAACGCGGCCGCGCGCGCCGCAGGCTTCGCGGCAAGCCCCGGCGGCTTCACCGGCCAAGAGGCACAGTTCGGCCGCTGGTACGCGTACGGCGTCGTCCCGCTGCCCGAGCTCGGCGACGACGTCGGCTTCATCGTGTGGCGCAGCGATCCCGTCTGACATCGCCGCTCGCGTATCGTCGACGCATGACCCGCGCGTCGCCCTCCCCCGTCCTCCTCGCGTCGATCGTGCTCTCCACGCTCGGGCTCGGTGCACCCGCGCGCGCCGACGCGATCATGGGCCCACCCGATGACTGCGCGCCCGGCTCCATCGCGATGTCGTCGCACTGGGGCGCATGGTGCGAAGACACCACCTGCACCACCGACGCGGACTGTGCGGGTGTCGGCAATCCCTACGGGCTGCCGGCCCCTCCGAGGGTCTGCCGGACGACGTCGGTCTGTGTCCCCACCGGCACGACCCGCGCGACGGGCGCGCGCACGCTCGACAGCCCGCGCGGCTCCTATCCAGGACCTGGTCGACCCGTGACGGGCGCGTGCTCCACGAGCACGGCGTGCAGCGAAGGCGTCTGCGACGAAGCCCTGCGATGTGTCCTCGGCGACGCGCAGCCCGATCCACCGTCGCCGCCGCCGCCTCCACCCCCTCCGCCGCCGCCCGAGACCAGCACGACCACGGACACAGCGTCTGCACCTCGCTCGGCCTCCTGCGGCGTCGCGCATCACGGCACCGCACGCCTCCCGCTCGTGGGCCTGACGCTCCTCACGCTCACCCTCAGCCGACGTCCCAAGCGCACGCGATGAGCGCGGCGCCGCGACGCGTGATCGCCTTCCATTCGGTCACCGACGAGCACGGAGACTTCTCCAACTTCGCGCCCTACCCCATGGCGATCGATGGGCTCCGGTGGCCGACCTCGGAGCACTACTTTCGGGCGCAGAAGATGATCGACCCCAAGCACCGCGACGCGACCCGCCGAACCAAGACATCCGCCGAAGCAGCCAAGCAGGGCCGCGACCGATCGAAGCGAATCCGACGTGACTGGGTGTCGGCGAAAGTGGAGGTGATGCGACGCGCGCTCGACGCGAAGTTCCGCCAACACCCTTCGCTCTCGACGAGCTGATCGTCGCGACGCACGACGCGCGCGGCGCGGTGCTCTCGTGGCTCGTCGTTCAGCACGCCGACGGCACGTGGGGTCGATCGTTGTTCTATCGGGACGACCGGACAGGCCGCCGCGTCCACGCCGAGGCCGACCTCGACGGCGACGGCGCCTCGGACACCGAGATGTCCTTCGACCCGCCGTGCGAAGCTCGGTTCCAAGGCTGCGACGTGATGGCCGACTGCTGACCCGCTTGCCTGCCCACCACCGCGCGGCTCATCCTCACCGCATGAGCATCCGAGGACGCGTACGTGCAGGACGATTGCTCGTCGATGCGCCGACTGATCTCCCGGACGGCCTCGAGATCACGCTGACGATCGTCGAAGACGATCTCGAACGCGAGGACCGCCGCGCCCTCCACGAAGCGCTGAGTGCGGCCGCCGCGGAGGCGGAGCGCGGTGAGCTCGAGGACGCGCACTCGGTGATCGACTCTCTGCGCACGCGCTGACGCATCGCGACTGCGTGGTAGTGGGTGAGCGTGCGTCAGGCTCGCCCACTTCGACCGAGTCCGAGTGCCCCGCGCGCGGGTGCGCTGCTACGCGTGGTCTCGGGTGAGCGAGAGGTGGTGGATGTCGCCGCGGGGATCCTCCACGAGGCCGAGCGGCGCTACGCGATTGGCATCGTCCCAAAGGGAACCAACGCCACCGACCTCATCGATTGCGGCACGTTCGACGTCGACGCATTCCTCGACGAGACCCATCTCATCCTCGATGGAGCAACGCTGCAGTACTGCTTCGAGATCGTCGATCCGGAACGCCACGAAGTGCTGTTCTCCTGGAGGGAGTGGGGACACCACATGGCCGCGTGGGCAAACCGCATCTACCCCGTCGCCGAGCGCGTTGGGTCGGCCGGCTCCATCTGCGGGTGCCCGCAGTGCGCATCCAGCGTGCAGGGCGAGTGGGACTACCTCGACTTCTACGACCATCACAACCTCGAGCGTCACTTCGAAGGTGATGAAGCCTGGCGACTCGCTTTCCTCGAAGTCGTGCGTCGCAAGGTCGAGTTGTTCGGCGTCCCCTGCGCCCTCCCGACGACGACCGCGTAGGTCAGCGGAGCTCGACGACCTTCTCGCCGAAGAGGCGCTCGAGGTTCGCGAGCAGCGCGTCGCTCGGCTCCACGGTGAGGCCCGTCTGCGCGACGCTCACCACCCAGCGCTCCACGCTCTTGAGCTCGAGCGACACGGGGCACGGGCCGGGGAACGCGCCGAGCGCCTCGCGCAGCGCCGAGAGCTTCTTGCGATCGACCTTCTCGACAGTGACGCTCACGCGCACGCTCTTGGTCTTCTCGCGCAGCGCCTGCGCGAGCGGCTTCACCGCGTCGAGCACCAGCTTGGGCTCCGCTTGCGCGTCGTTGTCCTCGTCGCCGTTGCGATCACGCTCGAAGCGGATCGTGGCCTCGACGAACACTGGCTCGTTCGTCTTGCCCGCAGACTCGAGCACGTCGCGCACCGTGACCACCGGCGCATCCGCGGTCGGCGGCGGGGCGCCCTTGCCCGCGCAGTTCCCTTCGAGGATGCGGTCGCGCACGATGACCTCGATGCGGCCGCTCGCGTCCTCCAGCGAGAAGAACGCGATCTTGCCGCCAGTGCGCGTGGGCCGCTCGCGAAAGCCCTCGACGGTGCCGCCGATCTTGATCTGCGTGCCGTCCTCGCGACCATCGATCGAAGCCGTCGACGCGTTGCCGAAGCGCGCGAGCTCGGTCTTGTAGCGATCGAGCGGGTGGCCCGACACGTAGAAGCCGAGCGCGTTCTTCTCGCGCCCGAGCAGCTCGCGGAGATCCCAGGGGGGGACCTGCGTGTTGAACGTGCCCGCGTTGGACTTCTTCGCGTTGCTCGACGCGCCCGCGTCGAAGAGACCGAAGAGGTTCGTCTGGCCACTGGCGCGCTCGGCCGAGTCGCGCTTGCCGCGCTCGATCGCTTGCTCGATCGCCGCGAAGGCCTGCGCGCGCGACACGCCGCTCTTCTCGTGCGCCGCATCGAACGCGCCGCTCTGCACGAGCGCCTCGATGACGCTCTTGTTCACGCGGCGCATGTCGACGCGGGAGCAGAAGTCGAAGAGATCGAGGAAGCGCTGCTCCGCGCCGCCGTCGACGCCCACGCGTGACTCGAAGACCGACTCGAGGGCACCGCTGCCGATGCCCTTCACGCCGCCGAGGCCGAAGCGAATGCGCGGCTCGACCGGATCGCGCATCACGCCGCCCATCGACACGGGCTTGTCGGGCCTGCGCTTGGTGCCCTTGGTGCGGCCACCCTCGACGTCGTAGACGACGGCGAAGTCGATCGCCGACTCGTTCACGTCGGGCGGCAAGACGGTGATGCCCATCGCCTTGGCCTCGGCCACCGTGCGCACGACCTTCTCGATCTTCTCCTTGTCGGCCGAGAGCGTCGCGCACACGAATTCCGCGGGGAAGTGCGCCTTCAAGAAGGCCGTCTGGTACGTGATGAGCGCGTACGCGGCCGAGTGCGACTTGTTGAAGCCGTAGCCCGCGAACTTCTCGACGAGGTCGAAGATCTCACCGGCCTTCGCGGCGTCGCGACCGAGGCTCACGGCGCCGTCGACGAAGGTGCCGCGCTGCTTGGCCATCTCCTCCGCCTTCTTCTTGCCCATCGCGCGGCGCAAGAGATCGGCGCCGCCGAGCGAGTAGCCCGCGAGCGTGCGCGCGATCTCCATGACCTGCTCCTGGTAGACGATGACGCCGTACGTCTCCTTGAGCGCCGTCTCGAGCGAGGGATGCGGGTACGCGACCTTCACGCGCCCGTGCTTTCGCTGGACGAAGTCGTCGACCATGCCGGTCTCGAGCGGGCCCGGTCGGTAGAGCGCGACGGCCGCGACGATGTCGGCGAAGCAGTCGGGCCGGAGCTTCTTGAACAGGCCCTGCATGCCCTGCGACTCGAGCTGGAAGACGTTCGTCGTCTCGCCCGATTGCAAGAGCGCGAAGGTCGCCTTGTCGTCCATCGGGATCGCGTTGAGGTCGAACGGCTCGACCGTTCCGTCTGCGCGCTTGGGACGATCGGGACGCTTGTCGATCAAGCGCACCGCGAGATCGATCACCGTGAGCGTCTTGAGGCCGAGGAAGTCGAACTTGACCAGGCCCGCGTACTCGACGTCGTCCTTGTGGTACTGCGTCACGAGCACGCCGGGCTCGGGGCAGAACACCGGCACGTGGTTCCACAGCGCGCCCTCGCTGATCACGATGCCCGCCGCGTGCATGCCTGCGTGGCGGTTCAGATCCTCGAGCGTCATCGCGGTATCGAGGAGCTCCTTGATGGCGCTCTCTTCCTCGTACGTCGCCTTGAGCTTGGGCTCCTGCTCCATGGCCTTGGCGATGGAGACCGTCTTTCCCTGCACCGGCTCGGGGACCATCGAGGCGATGCGGTTCGTGTCCATCGGCTGCATGCCGAACGCACGGCCCACGTCCTTCACGACGCTGCGGCTCTTGAGCTGATGGAACGTCGCGATCTGCCCGACCGAGTCGTGGCCGTACTTGCCGCGGACGTAGTCGATGACCTTGTCGCGTCGGTCCATGCAGAAGTCGACGTCGAAGTCCGGCATCGACACGCGCTCGGGATTCAAGAAGCGCTCGAAGAGCAGGCCGTGCTCGATCGGATCGAGGTCCGTGATGCGCAGCGCGTACGCGACGATCGATCCCGCGCCCGAGCCGCGTCCGGGGCCCACCGGCACGTCGTTCTTCTTCGCCCAGTTGATGAAGTCCTGGACGATGAGGAAGTAGCCGGGGAAGCCCATCTGCACGATGGTCTTGGTCTCGAAGTCGAGGCGCTCGTGGTACTTCGCGACGTCGATCGCGCGGCCCGTCTTGGCGATCTCCACGAAGCGCTGCTCGAGGCCTTCGCGCCCGAGCGTCGCGAGGAAGTCGGCCTCCGTCGCGCCCTCCGGCACCGAGAAGCGCGGCAGCTTGGGCTTGCTCTTGGGGTTGACGTTGCCCGCGCAGCGCTCGGCGACGAGCAGCGTGTTCGAGAGCGCGTTCGGGTACTTCGCGAAGCGCTGCGCCATCTCCTCGGCGCTCTTCAAGAACATGTCGCTCGAGCCGTGGTGCGCGCGCTCCATGTCCGCGAGCTGACGGCTCGCGCCGATGCACTGCAGCACGATCTGCGCGCGCGCTTCCTTCTGCTCGAGGTAGTGGCAGTCGTTGGTCGCGACGACGGGCAGATCCATCGAGCCCGCGAGCGAGGCGAGGATCTCGTTGAGCGCCTCTTGCTCGGGGAATCCGTGATCCTGCAGCTCGACGAAGAGGTTGCCCTTCCCCATCACGTCCGAGAGCTTGCCGAGCGCGTTGCGGCCTGCCTCTTCGCCCTTGAGGAGGATCTCCTGCGCGACCCAGCCGCCCATGCACGCGGTGGTCGCGACGAGGCCCTTGCGGTGCTCCTGGATGAGATCGAGATCGACGCACGGCGTCCCCCCGTGCATCCCGTCCACCCAGCCGAGGCTGACGATGCGCGAGAGGTTCGCGTAACCCTCCATGTCCTCCGCGAGCAGCACGAGGTGCGTGTGACCACGCGGCGTCGTGTCCTTGCGGGAGCCGGTCACGAGGTTGACCTCGCAGCCGACGATCGGCTTCACGCCCGCGTCCTTGCATGCGCCGACGAACTGCAGCGTTCCGTGCATGTTCGCGTGATCGGTGAGCGCGACCGCTTTCTGTCCGAGCTGCGCCGCGCGCTGCGCCAGCTTCTTGAGCCGGATGGCTCCGTCCAGCATCGAGAACTCGGAGTGGACGTGGAGATGAACGAGCTCGGACATCGGCCGGGGCAAGGTACACGATCACCTCCGCGTGGGATCCGGTGTTGCGTCTCTCCGCACCCCTTGCTAGAAACCGCGCCCTTTCGCCGACCCCATCGGTTCGGCTCGGTTTCGCAGGAGATTCGTCATGAAGAGCTCGCCGCTCGCCCTGGTCAAGGAGCGTTTCACCGACAAGGCCGGTCTCGTGAAGGCCGTTCAGGCGCTCGCGACCGATGAGCTCTGGCTGGGTCGCGTCAGCGAGGGCAAGGGCCTCGACAGCGTCTCCAACCGGAAGCTCCTCCACCTCCACGAGGTCCTCTCGGAGGTCCAGAAGAGCTACGGAAGCCGCTCCGGCCTCATCGACGCGCTCCTCAAGGGTGGCAAGCGCGAGAAGGACACCGGGTTCAAGACGCGCCTCGAGAAGTGGCCGACGCCGCGCCTGCTCGATGCCGCCCGCTCGATGAAGAAGGGCGAGAAGAACGCGGCGAAGGCTGCGCCCAAGGCCGCCAAGTCCGCCGCGCCCAAGGCTGCGACGAAGGCCGCCCCCAAGGCCAAGACAGCTTCCAAGGCCAAGGCCAAGGCCTGACGTCGTCTTCACGTGGCGCAATGGTCACGTGACGATGGCTTGTCAGCTGCGCACGGCTGGGCGACGCTGACCGCGTGAGCGACACGTCGCCCAGGGTGCTCGTGAATAGCGGCTGCGCATGATGGCGTGCCTTTCATGAGCGCATCCGTGTCTGTCCACGACGACGAACGTGCGCGCGCCTCGCTCGAGGCGAGCGGCCTCCGTTTCGTGAGCAACGGAGTGCCGAACGTTCGGATCTCGAGCTGCGATCCGCAGGACGGCTGCCCGGACGTGATGGTGCTCAGCACGATCGACGGCGCGGCGCGCCTCCTCATCGAGCGCGCCTCGATGCGACCGATCGATGGACAGGAGCACGACTGGGCCTTCGATCTGATCGATCAGGCCACGACGCTCTGCGATCGCGCCGAGCACGTGCTCGGGACCCCGCTCACGCTCGATCTCTCGCAGGAGCCCCGCGCGCTCGCCTGCACGCGCGTGAGCCACGTCGTGCCCGTGCCCGCGTACCTGCCTGCGCCGTACCGGCTCGTGTCCCTCTTGTCGCGGGACGAAGGGCCGATCGCGCCGCTCGCGATCGACGCGCTCGCGCTGGCGCTCGAGAAGGACGCAGAGGCCGGTGTGCTCCGCGTGTTCGCGCGGGCGTACCGTCGCGTGAGCGATGCGCGCAGCAGCTCGGACGCGCCGCGGCCCTCGCTCGTCGCGGCCACGCGACGCGCGGCAGAAGTGGCGCTCGATGCGACGGAGCCGCTCGGTGAGGCGCGGAGCGTGCGCACCTCGGTGGTGCAGCGCTGCGTGGAGATCGACGCGATCGACGTGGCGCGCC
>JAFLCL010000288.1 GCA_017303575.1 Deltaproteobacteria bacterium | reverse complement strand
GTGCCCCCGAGCCGTCCCCGCTCGGCCATCGCCACGCGCGCGCCGAGGCTCGCCGCGACGCGGGCGGCGCGCACGCCACCGGAGCCACCACCGATCACGAAGAGGTCGAAGTCGTATGCCGTCATGTGCCCTGCTCGCTCGGAGATCTCGACGGTCGCGGATCCATCGCGCATAGCTCTGCGATGGCGCGCGCCGAGGACCTCTCTCTGTACCATTACGACTCGTGCCCGTACTGCCTACGTGTACGGCGTGCGCTCAGCGAGCTCGACGTGGAGGTCGAGCTGCGCAACATCCACCAGGACTCCGCGCACATGCGCGCGCTGATCGAGGCGCGCGGGGCGCGCACGGTGCCCGTGCTCCGCATCCGGCACGAGGACGGCGACGAGTGGCTGCCCGAGTCCGCCGACATCGTCGCGTACCTGCGGAAGCGGTTCGCGCGCTGACGCGCCTTGACCCCGAGAGCCCTGCTCGGCTAGTAACGACAGGCAACGCGGGCTTAGCTCAGTGGTAGAGCGCTAGCTTCCCAAGCTGGATGTCGAGGGTTCGAACCCCTTAGCCCGCTCTCAGAATCTGCTCTTCGCGACCCATGGGGGGCGGTGGTGGGCCGCAGGTGGTCCGGTGGTCCGACGCGTCGGGGTGGCGGCGGTCGAGCCCGCTCCTCGATGGCGACCTGCGCGCACGGGGTTCTGTCCCCAGGCTCGGTGGATGGAACCGACGAACACACCGCGCACGGCCCTGCGCGACCTCGAGAACCCGCGCGCACGGGCAGCGCTCCTCCACCTCCGCACACTCGCCAAGACGGACCGAGTGGTCGCCGCGGAGCTGCCGCGCATCGAGGCGATGTCGCAGCGCGGCGAAGAGCTCGCGACGCTCGGCCTCGAGCAGGACAACGCGATGATGCTGGACGAGGCGAGGACGATGCTCGAGGCCCCAGCGCGCGAAGCGCCGCCCCACGTTCACATGGCGCTCTACCTCGAGGACTGGGCGCGATCGCAAGACACCGAGGCTTGAGTTGGCCGGGCACTTCGCGAGCGCGGGCGCGGCGTGCTCAGCCGTGCGGCAGGCCGATCGCCTCGTACGGATCGCGGATCCGCGCTGGCGGTGCGTCCCAGTGCGACGAGAGGAAGTCGAGCCACGCGCCCGCCCCCACCTCGCTCGCGCCGACGTTGCCGTGATCGGCCGTCTCGGTGCCGCCCGCGCCATCGCCCACCACGTCGAACTGCAAGAGCCCGTTGGTCGCCCTTCCCTCGCGGATGTTGCCGACGAGCGGCGCCGGCACCGACGTGACCGCGGGCACGGGCCGCAGCACGGGCTCGACGAGCGGCATGCCGAACGCGCGCGCGAGCGTGTAGTTCGAGACGTTGGGAACGATCTCGTCGTCGAGCACGACGCCGAGGAGCACATCGACGTCGCGCGACTCGCCCTCGAGCTCTGCGCGCGTGACGTAGGGCGCCCACGACGCTGCATCGCCGCGCTCGATCACCGTCTGGAGGATGGGGAAGAAGCGACGCACGTCTCCATCGGTCGAGCCTCGCGGTCGGAGCGCGCTCACCAGCGATCCGAACGTCGCGCTGTCGCTGATGATCGCGGACACGCGCCCGCCGCCCACCACCAGCACGCCTGCGCCCAGGTGATCGTCGAGCGCGAGGTGCTGCGCGCCCATGATCCCGCCGAGCGACACGCCGAGGTAGGCCATCTGATCGGTGTCGAGGTCGGGCATCGCATCGCCCGTCACGTCGGGCTCGTCGTCGAGGAGCATCACGAGCTGCAAGCGATCGAACGCGGCTGCTTGGAAGTTGTCGCGGAGCCGCGCGGCCTCGAGCGCGCGCGTGCGCAGCAACGCCGTGTTGATGCCGAAGAAGCCCAAGAGCGCGGTGAGATCGGTGGGCATCTCGTCGGCGCTCGGGTGCTCACCGTGCGCGGGCGCGTCGATCGCGACGGTCGCGATGCCGAGCGGCGCCGCGAACACCGCGAGCTGTGCGGCCTGCTCACGAGAGCCCGTGAGGCCGTGTCCGTACACGAGGGTTCGGAACGGCGGCTCGCCCACCAACGGGAGCCACATCGTGACGGGGAGCTCGTAGGTGCCGTGCGACGTGGCGGCCTCACCACGCGCGCGACGGATCACACCGTCCTCGGGGTCTTGGTAGGTGCGCGCGCGCATCACGCCTTCGCACCGCGTCCAGGCGCTCTCGGCCACGCACGTGGGCTCGTTGGCCCAGCTCGGACGGTGCGCCTCGAGATCGGCACGGATCGCGAGACCGTCCTCGACGATCGACTGCGTGGGATACGCGACGAGCGTGACGAGCTCCGAGACGTCGTCCACGACACCGAGATCCACGAGCGCTGTGAGCGCGGCTTGTTCGTCCGGCGCGAGCGCTCCACCGAGACGCGCGTCGAGCGCAGGCGAGCGCTCGATGCAACCACGTGCCGCCGGGGTGAGGGCCTCCGTCACGAAGGCTGCGACGCGCGCGTGCGGCGGCAGTGGCTCGGCGGGCGCGAGCAAGAGCGTCCTGTCGACGTCCGTGGTCGTGACGAGCACCGGCACGAGCCGCGGTGGACCGGGCGAGACGATCACGATCCCGAGCGGCGCGCCTTCCGCTGCGGTCGCCTCGGGCGTGGGCAACCTCGAGGTGTCGAAGTGCCGGCCGAACTGCACGACCACCTCGGCGTTGATGCCGAAGCCATCCACCTCGGCGAGATCCTCGGTGAGCGTGGGCAGGTAGCCGCCGAGCGTCGTCGCGAGCGTGGGGTAGTCCGCCTCGCGGAACAAAAGCCGCCGTCCCGTCTCGGTCGTCGGATCGTCGACGAGCAGCGCGACCTCGGGCCACGTGGTGATCAGACCGTCGTCGGGATCCTCGAGCAACGTCGTGCACGGGGGATCGACGTAGCCGTCGGGCACGACGAACGCATCGGGCTCGGCGAACGCATCGAGCGGGGCATCGTCGACCGGTGGGCTCGCGTCGATCGCAGGAGGTGGTGCGTCACACGCACCGAGGACTGCGAGGGTCGAAGACACGATCGCGAGACGCACGTGTTGGTAGGCCACGGTGCGATGGTAGGCAGAGCAGCGGCGCAACGGCCAGGGCGGGGGCTCGAGGTCGTGCGAGCTCAGGGCTGCCACAGCAGGTCCGCGCCCCATGACTGCGGCGGCACGTAGGTGCCAGTGGAGCGGATGCCGTAGGGGAACTGCAGCTCGATGGTCACGCCACCGCCCGCGCCCGTGGAGCCCGAGGAGCCACCCGAGCTCGAGCCCTGATCGGCGGTGAAGAAGCCCTCCACGCTCGCGCCGAGCACGACCTCGCGGAGGAAGTCCGGGATGATGAGCGACGCGTCCCAGTACGCACGCGCGCGAAGGGTGCCGGCCGTGCCTGCGGTCTCGATGCTCACGGCGGGCACGACGTTGCCTGCCTCGCCCAGCTCGCGACGAAGCGTGAGCGTGAGCAGACCCGCGGTGAGGCCCGCGACGAAGTTCGCGGCCTGACCGCCCGCTTGCTGTGCGGTCTCCTCGGCGGAGCGGCTCGAGGAGCCAGAGACGAGGAGCGCGAGGATCTGACCGACGTCGCTCGTCTCGGTCGACGTGAACGCGATCGAGAGGTTCGAGAGCTGACCTCCGACCTCGATGCTGATCGAGGCGCCGGATCGACCGGGCAGCGCATACGTCGCGACGAGATCGATCACGGGATCGAGCGGCGAGTCGCGCAAGAAGAGCAGCGAGCCTCGGGTGATGGCGAAGCGCTTGCCGAAAATCTCGAAGGTGCCGGAGCGCAGCACGGCGTTGCCGGTGACCGTCAGCTCGGGATCGGCGTACTCGATGTCGAGCTCGGCGGTGAGCACGGCCTCGAAGTCGTTGCGGTACACGCGGAAGGGCTCGGTGGCGTCGAGGTGGAGCTGGTAGGGATACGGCGTCTCGCTCGTGCTCGTGAGCTCGAACGCGTCCTCGCCGATCACCAGCACGTCGCGGCGCGCGCCGAGGTCCATCACCGAGCCGGCCATGCGGTCGGGCAGCTCGACCTCGAACGAGCTCGTGCGGATCTCGCCCGTCATGCGCTCGTCCTCGAAGCGCACGCGCAGGCCCGCGTGTCCCGCGAGGCTCGCGAGGACCGCGCCCTCGCGACGGAACGGGAAGCCATCGGGGAACACGTGGAGATCGGCCCACGCGGGGCTCAGGCCTTCGAAGCCGATCTCGCCGTCCACCGCGATGCGTCCCGAGGGATCGGCGGCGCGCAGCTGATGTTCCTCGTCGATCACGATGCGGTTGCCGCGAAGCTGCAGCATGCCCTCGATGTCGTAGAGGTGCTGACCGAGCGCGAGGATGCGGGCCCGTCCGCGCTCGAGCGCGATCGTACCCGTGAGGCTGGCTTGGCCGTCGTGCGAGCGGAGCTCGACCGAGCCATCGCCGATCGCGTCGGCCTGCGAGATGCCCGGCACCACCACGAGCAAGGGCTCGAGGTGCGCGTTCGAGAAGCGACCGTCGACGAACACAGCACGATCGATGGCCACCTCGGGGATCGGCGAGCTCGCCGAGAAGCGCACCGGCACCGCGCCTCGCACGATCGCCTCGCCCTCGAGGGGCACGATGGGTGTGGGGGTCGAGCTCGCGAGGGAGGGCACGGCGCCGCCCTCGACGACCTCGAGGAAGTGGAGCGGGCACTGCGCGATCGGTGTGCGATCGGCTTCCTGCTCCGTGACGACCACGCACGCGGCCAGCGAGGTCCAGTCCGCCCCCTCGGTCCGCGCGCGCAGCGCGACGCGATACGGCTGCGAGGCCTGCGCGCCTTGATCGCGGATGCGCAGCTCGTCGATGTCGACGTCGAGATCGAGCGCAGGCGTCTCGGAGAAGAGCGTGAGCGTCGCGTGACCGGTGGCCTGCCCTGCGGCGCGCGGACACGTCCAGGGCACCTTGCCCAGGGGCACGTCGTCGAGCGCGATCTGCACGAGCGTCTCGGGGATCGCGGGCACCACGCCCTCGGCGAGCCATCGGTCGAGCGGCGTCGATGCCGTGAGCGTCGCGCTGCCGATGCTGCGCTCGTCCGCGAACATCGTCGCGGTCACCCGCGTGCGGTTGTGGCGCGTGCCGCCGACGCGCTCGTCGGGCTCGGTGAGCGTGCGGATCTGGAGCGTCGGCTGCTCGCGACGCGTGCACGCGTGATCGAACGTCGGCTCCTCCCAGCGCAGGCTCGCGTCGCTCCGCACGCGCGCGCCCTGAGGCCCACCCGAGGCCGACAAGGAGCCCGCCAGCCGCACGCCGCGGGGCAGGCTCTTCGAGAGCGGTCGCGGGTACTCGTCCAGACGCCGCGGCTCGAGGCGCACCGCGAGCATCCAGGGCTGCGACGAGATCGCCGAGATCCAGCCCGCCTGGGTGGATGGCATCGCATCGAGCGGGAGCACGAATCGCCCTTCCGCGAGAGCGATCTCGCCGTCCACGTCGGCGAGCCACAGACGATTCACGCGCAGCGCCTGGTCTTCGAGCGCGAGCTCGAGCTTCACGCGCATCGGGGTCCAGCCCTCCGGCGAGATGCGATCGAGGATCATGACGAAGCTCGGCACGCTCGGGTGATCGAGGGTCCCGCGCAGCTCGCCGCTCACCGAGAGCTTGCCGGACACGTCGTAGACCGAGTTGTCGATGCCGAGCAGCGGCAGGACGAACGGGATGCCCACCTGATCGACGGCGAGTCGCACGCCATCGAACGAGGCCTCCGCGAAGAAGCGCTCGCCATCGGTGAGCGCGTCGAAGGGCACGCGTGTCGGTCCCTCGAGCAGCATCGTGCCGCGATCGCCCAGCGTGCCCTCGATACGCGTCTGGAGGACGCCTTGCGCATGCGAGATGTCGTACGTCACGCTCGCGGCGCGCACGCGATCGAACGAGAGCGCGTCGATACCTCCACGCAGCGAGAGCGAAGGAGCGTCGAGGTCACCATCGACCACGAGCAGCGCATCGAGCCGACCGCCGAGGTACGCGAACGTGTCGGACAAGAAGGGCGCGAGCGTCTCGAGCGGGTAGTCGTGCACCTCGACGACGAGGTCTTCCGCGCGGCTCGATCCCACCGCACCCCGCACCGACAAGCGCGGAGCCTCTCCCTCGCTCGGGCGTTCGCCCGTGATCGTGAGCGCATCGAAGCGCACGCCTGCGCTCCCGACACGCAAGCGGATCGGCGCGGCCTGCACGAAGCGACCGAGGCCCGGATCGATGTCGAAGGCGTCGGTGGTGATCTCGAAGGTTCCGTCGCCCATCGAGCGCGCGACCGCGGAGACGTTCGCGGCGCGCACCGGCGAGCCGCCGGACACGCCGAGATCGATCTCGTACTGGCTCGGTCCGCCGTACACGGTGCCGTGGAACCGACCGAGGGAGAGCGAACCGGTGCGGAGGCCCTCGCCGCTCGTCGCGATGCGCGTGATCGGTCGCGCGACGTCACCTCGGAGGAAGCCACGCGCGAGCAAGCGTCGCGCGCGCACTGCGCCGTAGCGGAAGTCGCGCACGTCGATGTCGAAGTCGTAGGCGAGATCCTCGGCGAGCGGCGCGCTCGTCACACGCAGCGTTCCGTCGACAGCGCCGTGCGCGCCCGGCACCAAGCGCGCGACGTTGGGATCTCTCCCGATGTCGTCGACGTCGAGCGTGAGCACGAGCTCGAGCGCTCCGTCGTAGCCCACGCGGCCGGTGCCCGTGATCGTGCCGCCCGCGCCTGCCGTGAGATCCGGCGCCGCGATCGTGTCGACCAAGAGCGCGTCCTCGGCCAGGTGCCCCTCGCCTCGAAGGGCGGGCAGCTGGAAGCCCGCGACCTCGAGCGGCGCGAGATCGATCGTGACGCGCGACGGCGCCATCTCGCCAGTGGACATGTCGATCTCGATCGCTGCGATGCCGCTCACGCGCATGGGCGGAACGCGCGCCACGATCGCGTCGAGATCCACCTCGTCGGCGTGCGCCTCGAAGCGGTACCGGCCATCGGTGCCGATGGATCCGACGATCACCAGCGGGCCGCCATCGGTGTCGAGGTCCGCGCGCAGGGTCAGGTGATCAGCGGGCCCCTCGAGCACGACGTGACCGTGGCTCCGGCCCGTGAGCGTGCCCTCGGGGGTGAGGCCCATCGCCTCGAGCGTCTGCATCTCGAGCGGATCCACGTGGGCGCGCACCCACACGCGCGGCGAAGCGTCTTCTCCGTCTTCTGCGGGGCGAGTGACCCGCACGCGCGCGTCCGCCCTCGAACCCTCACGGTGCGCGATCAGGTACGCGTCGAGGCCCTCCTCCCAATTCGTCGTGAACCTCACCGTGGCGCGATCGAGGTGCGTGTCACCGCCGTACGGCGCGGTCATGCGGCCGTGCGCATCGAACACCTGGATCAGCACGTCCTCCTCGATGTCGATGCGACCGACGACGTCGAGCTCCTGCATCACGAGCCCGGGAAAACGCGGCGCGTCGCCCACCACGGTCGCCTGCTCGAGGTGCAGGCCGTCGATGACGATGTGCACCGGGTCGCCCGTGCCATCGCCCGGCGTGGTGGGCTGGAACGCGCGCACGAGCGAGACCTCGAGGCCCATCGGGTCGAGCGCGCCGCTCTCGTTCACCGTGTAGAGGTGCACGTACGGTCGTTCCGCGCGGCCCCCCGCGATGCGGATGGTCCCGTCTTCGAAGAGGCGACCCAGATCGAGCCACGCCGTGAGCTCGGGGACGGAGATGACCATGCGCCCTTGATCGTCGTAGAGGACGACGTTCGTGAAGCGCGCGCGTCCGAGGCCGAGCTCGTCGACCCGACCGATGTCGAGATCGCCGCGGAGCGCGGTGCTGGCGAGCTCTTCGATCGTCACGCGGGCGAGCGATCGCGCCTCGGTCCGCGAGCCGTGGTAGCGGATGGAGATCGCGAAGGACGCGAGCAACACGAGGATCGCGAAGGCAGTCCAGGCGATGACGGCGAGCACCTGTCTCGGCCACGACGGCTTCGCGCGCGCAGGGACCATCGAGGGCGTCGAAGGCAGCTCCGAGCCTCGGTCACCGTGCTGCGAATCGCGAGGCTCGTTCATCAGAACGCCTCACCCAGCGTGATGTGCACGGCACCGGGGAACCAGCCGAACACCGTCGCCACGGGCCGACACGCTGTCTCCTGATCGTTCGCGCACGGTGGAGGAAGCGAGCTCGTGCCGAACACCTGGAGCGCGTCGGGGCGCCCCGCGACGTCGAAGCGAACCGTGCCGATGAACGTGTGGAGGCGCAGACCACCTCCCACAGCGATCTGCGGATGGTCGAAGCGCCAGTAGAGCTGTCGCGTCACGTCACCCGCGTCGACGAACGCCGCGAGGCCGATGTCGGGAGTGATGGGTACACGCAGCTCGAGTGACGCCTCCCAGCGACGGACACCGCCGGACACGAGCACGGGCGCGCGCAGCTCGGTGCCATCGGGCGTCGGACGCGTCTCGATCGCGCGACGCTCGACGTCGCCCATGTAGCCGGCAGGGAAGCCGCGGTTCGACACGGGGCCGCCACCCGTGAGCTGCTGCGAGAAGGGCCCCAGACCCGCGAGGTCGTAGACGTTGTCGGGGTCGAGGCCGTAGCTGTTCAGCACGAACATCGCGCCGATGCCGAAGCGCAGCGCGATGACGATGCCTGCTGGCAAGGGGATGTAGCCGCGCGCCTCCGCGGTGACGCGCACGTAGTCCCACGACGACACGCCCCCGAAGCCGCTCTCCTGCAGACCGAGCGCGAAGTAGGCGCCCGCGCGCGGATCGCGCGGCTGATCGCGCAGATCGACGTAGGCGCTCTGCTCGAGGATGAGCGCGCGCGTCTCCTCACGGAGCGAACGGATGCGCACGCGCTGATCGTCGTCGGGGAAGAAGAGGTTCCCGCGCACGCCGCCCGCGAGGAAGAAGCGACCGTCGAAGAACGAGCGCTCGAGCCCGATGCGGCCATCGAGCTCGTGACGGAAGAAGTTGAGGAACGGCGCCGGGCCGTAGTCGTGCGTGATGCCGCCGACGAGCACAGTGCGTGGCTCGAGGAACGCGGGCCATCGGACGTCGAGCGAGATCTGGTTGCCGACGGGCACGCGTTGCTCGAGGCCCGACAGGTCGCAGGTGGGGAACTGGTTCGGACAGATGAGCCGCGGACGCTCCTCGAAGCGCACGCGGAGCATGTTGTCGAACACGTTGCGGTGCTCGTACGCGAAGAGGATGTGGACATCCCACTGGTTCGACGCGAGCGGGCCCGTGGAGGTGGAGGCGCCCGCGCTCGTGAACTGCAGTGTGTTGCCGGCCTGGAGGCCGAGGCCGACGCCCACGCGCTCGAGGCGACCGGGCGTGAGGCGCACGTCGAGATCGACGACGCGTGTGCCTTCGGGCGCGGGTCGTTCGGGGTTGCGGCAGAGGCTCGGCACCTCGGGCTCGACCGGCGCCCGCGCCTCGGCAGCCTCGGCCTGCGCTGCCACGTCGGCCTCCTCACCGTTGCCTTCGGCGAGCCCCTCTTCCGCCGCCTCCTCGACGCGCGCTTGCTCCATCGCGACCTCGCCCGGATCGCGCAGCGGCTCGGGGTTGGGCACCACGGCGGCCGAGGTGATGTCGACCTCGAGGCGCTCCTCGTCGACGCTCTCCTCACGGGTCGTCGTCGCGGTGTCTGCGCGGTGGCGGATCTCGACCGAGGCGAACGTGCCGAGCGCGTAGATCGCGCGCTGCGCCTCCTCGAGGCTGGAGAGCGCGAACTCGCTGCCCGGATCGAGGTACGTGGCCGCGAGCACGGGTGTCGCGGGGATGCTGCCGTTGCCGTAGACGCAGATGCGACCGAGCACAGCGGGCGGACCGGTCTCGATGTCGAACGCGACGAACGCTTCGTGGCGCGCGATGTCGATCTTCACCTGTCCCTCGACGCGCGCGTCCACGTACGACTCGTCGGCGAGGCGCCTCACCATCGCGTCGCGGGCGGTGTCGAACGCGGACTCGTCGAAGCGCTCGCCCCGGCGGAACGGGATGGTGTCGCGCAGCTGTCGTCGGAGCTCGTCGCTGATCGTGTCGGCGCCGTGGATCTCGACGCGCGCCACGAGCACGGGAGGCCCTTCTTCGACGCGGATCTGCACACGCACCTGGCAGCCGTGCTCTTCGTCGGCGCACGGCGCGTGATCGAGCTCCTCGACGTCGCTGGTTCGCGCCTCGGGCGGGTCGACCGATGTCTCGAGGATGCGGCCCTCGTAGTGTCCGCGCGCGCGAAGCCATCGAACGACGCGCTGCTCGTCGCGCTCGAACACGGCCTCGTCGAAGAGCGGCCACTGGGTCCACGGCCAGGGCCAGAGATCGATGCGGAAGCGCCGACCGTCGAAGGGCGGCGAGTTGCACGAAGGGTCCGAGGATGCGCCGACATCGAACCCGGGCGTGGGGATTCGTCGTGTTCCGAGGCAGCTCTCGAGCGCCGCGTCGTCGAGCGTCGCCAGCCCCTGCACGTCGACCTCGGCGACGCCGTAGCGCGCCGAAGGAATCGCACCACCGCAGCCCGCGCTCGCGATCGCGAGCCACGCCGTCGTCAGCGCGAGCGCTCCCGCGCGAACGCTCACCGCTCGAGGACCGTCGCGTAGGGGTCTTCGATCACGACGCTCGCTCCGACGTCGTCACCGTCGGCCACCACGCGATCGAGGCGCATCGCGACGCGCGAGGCGTCGTCCGTCGAGACCACGAGCGAGGCGCCGTCGAGGAACCGCAGTGACACGAAGCGACGTGCGGCCGAACGTCCCCCGGCGTCCGCGACCGTGACGTCGAGCGTCACGTCACGGACCGGCGTCGGTGCGGCGAACGCTCCATCGCGGAGCGACTCGCACGCCGTGCGGAGCGACGGATCGCCGGCTGTGTCGAGGCACCGCGCCACGGACCGCTCGAGCCGACGCTCGTCGCACGCGAGCGCGCGCGTCGTCGGAATCCCGAGAGCCGCCATCGCCTCGCTCACCACATATTCGCGCAGGACCGGCCCCAGCGCCGCGCGGCCATCGCCACGGCGGGAGAAAGG
>JAFLCL010000287.1 GCA_017303575.1 Deltaproteobacteria bacterium | reverse complement strand
TCCTTCGGCGTGACCGACCAGCGGGTGGCGGCCTCGTCGAAGGCCCCGGCCTCGTCGATCGCGGCGAGGATCGGTAGGCCGCGCGTGCGCGCGTCGTCCTCGCGCATCACGAGCAGCGCGACGGACGCATCGCCCGCGACGTGGAGCTCGCTCGGCAGGAGCGCGCGCGCGGCGCGTTCGTGCACGGGCTCCGCCGAGAAGTCGCTCGCGCCCACGATCGCCGCGTCGATGCGGCCCTCGAGCAGCGCGTTGCGCGCGAGCTCGAGCGCGACCAACCCCGAGCGTTCTTCGGCCGAGACGGTGTGGCTCGGTCCGCCGAGATCGAGCTGCGAGCTGACCCGGTTCGCCGGGACGTTCGGCATCGTGCCCACGACAGTCGCGGCGTTCAGGCTCGGCGCGATCGCATCCTCCGCGCGCGTGATCCACGCCTCCTCCGCACCGAGCCGCACGCCCGCGTCACGAAGACGCCAGCGCGCGCCCCAGCGTGCGACCTCCGCGTCGCAGCCCATGCCCACGAGCACGGCTGTCGTCTCGCGCGCGAGCGTGTGACGGGCCGCGAGGTTGCGAGCGACCTCGAGCAGCTGCGTCTGCTGCGCGATCGTGCGCTGGAGATCGTTGGGCGGAAAACGAAGGCCCGTCAGCTCGAGCACGACCTCCTTCGCGGCGCCTGCGCGCGCGCCGTCCTCGCGCGTCTCGATCAGCGACCTGCCGCTCGCCAGCGCCTCGCGCCACGAGGCCGCGTCGGGCAGCGACGCGACGCGCGCCTCGAGATCGACGATCACCACACGGCCCTCGCGCTGGAGCGGACGGGACGTGCGAGGCGCGAGCGCCGGTTCGATCCACTCCTCGAGCACGAGGTGGGCGTTGTTGCCGCCGAACCCGAACGCGCTGATCGCCGCACGGCGCGGCGTCTCTTCGTCCCTTCGGGCCCACGCACGCGGCGCGCGCACGATCTCGAAGCCGAGCTCCTCCACGCTCGCGAGCGTGCTGCCCTCGGCCTCGAGGTGCGGCGTCGGCGGCAGCTGCCCCTTCTCGAATGCCGCCAGCACCTTCATGACGCCCGCGGTGCCAGCGACAGTCACGAGGTGACCGACGTTGGCCTTGAGGGAGCCGAGCGGCAGGCGCGCCGATCGATCCGTACCGAGCACCTCGCGCAGCGATCGGAGCTCCGTCGCGTCGCCCACAGGCGTTCCGGTCGCGTGGCACTCGACGTAGTCGATCTGCGAAGGACGAAGCCCCGCGCTCGCATACGCAGCACGCATCGCACGCGCCTGTCCCTCTTCGCTCGGCGCCAGCAGACCTCGCGCACGACCGTCGTTCGAGAGACCCACGCCGCGGATCACGCCGAGGATGCGCTCGCCGTCGCGCACGGCGTCGTCCAGGCGTCGCAGCATCACGAGCGCGCAGCCCTCGGCGGGCACGAGGCCATCGGCGTCCTTGTGGAACGGGCGCGAGCGACCGGTCTTGCTCATCGCCTGGAGCGAACAGAATCCGATGTGGATGAAGAGGTCGTCCGCACGGTTGACGGCGCCCGCGATCATCGCGTCGGCCTCTCCGCGCGCGAGCACGTCGCACGCCTCGGCCATCGCGTAGAGCGAGCTCGCGCAGGCCGCGTCGAGCGCGTGCACCGGACCACCGAGGCCGAGCGCCTGCGCCATGAGGTGGGCGGGCAGGCCCGACATGAAGCGGTCGCGCGGGTCGATGTCGATCTGCGGCGCGAACGTCGTGCCTTCGAGCCACACACGCGCGGCGTACGTCGCGAGATGATCGGTGGGGAACGAGAGGTTTCCGACGATCGCGCCGATCCGTGAGGGCGCCGCGTGGGTGCGCGCGTCGCGCATCAGCTCCCGGCCCACGGTGCAGAGCCAGCGCGTCAGCGGATCGAGGCGCTCGAGCTCGGCCCTTCCGATCGCGAGATCCGACGGCGTCTCGAGCTCCTCGGTGACGTAGCCGCCTCGATCGGACCACGCGCGATCGCCGTTGGTGCGCTCGACCGGTGCGATCACGCGATCGTGGGCGATGCGCCATCGACCACGCGCGACGCTCGACGTCGCGTCGCGTCCCGCGAAGATCAGATCCGAGAGAGCCCTCGGGCTCGCGGCGCCGGGCAGGAGACAGGCGCGGCCGACGATCGCGACGGGCACGAATTCCGAGGCAGAACGGGGCGGATTCGACATGGGGGCGCGTAGAGAAACCGACCTCGCACCGGGGTGCAAGCGTGGCGTCGCCGTGGTGACCGAAGCGTGACCCCTCCGCCGCGTTGCAACGCGTTTCCTCACGGCGTGCGCGAGCGATCACCGGGCAGAGGCCAGTGCTACCGTCGCGGTCCATGCGAGCCCGCACCCGTGAGTCCCAGTTCGAGATGACGCCGTCCGAGGCCCTCCGGCACCTCCGCGACGGCAACCAACGATTCACGTCCAACCTGCGCACCCACCGCAACCTCTTGCAGCAGGTCAACGACACCCGAGAAGGTCAGTTCCCGATCGCCACGATCCTGAGCTGCATCGACTCACGCACGTCGGCGGAGCTCATCTTCGATCAGGGCCTGGGCGACGTGTTCTCGATCCGCATCGCGGGCACCGTCATCAACGACGACATCCTGGGCTCGATGGAGTTCGCCACCAAGATCGCGGGCTCGAAGCTCATCGTGGTGCTGGGGCACTCGAGCTGCGGGGCGATCAAGGGCGCGTGCGATCACGTGCAGCTGGGCAACCTCTCGACGCTGCTCAACAAGATCGAGCCCTCGGTGTACTTCGAGCGGCAGACCGTCACCGATCGCAGCTCGAACAACGACGCGTTCGTGGAGCGCGTCGCCGAGATCCAGGTGCACCGATCCGTCGAGGCCGTGGTCGAGCGCAGCGTGGTGATCCGCAGCCTGGTCGAGAAGAGCGAGGTCGGCCTCGTGGGCGCCTACTACGACGTCGAGACGGGCGGGGTGCGCTTCTACGACGGCACGTACATGTGCGGCGAGATCAAGCACTTCTATCTCGATGTGCCGGACCGCCACTCCATGCTCCCTGGTTGATCGCTCGGAGGGGCCAGAGGTCCCTCGACCCAGACGACTCAAGGACCGAGAAAGAATCGGGGGCGCCTTGCGGCGGGGGAGCGCAGCTCCCCCTGGAGCAGGAGTCGAGTCGAGGAGCGAAGCGACGAGGCGAGCGACGGGGAGCTCGAGGGGCCAGAGGTCCCTCGACCCAGACAACTCAGCGTCGACGGGCGAGCACGAGCGCGAGCGACACGATCACCCAGAGCCACCGAGCTCCTCGTGCCGCGCTCGGCGCGTGACAGCCGCAGCCGCTGGGGGACGTCGAGGGAGCGCCTGCATCGGGCGCGAGGCTCGAGGCTGCGTCGACCGCATCGGTCGCGTCCAGCGTGGGCCCTGCGTCGGCACGCGGTCCCGCATCGCCCGCAGGTGGTCCCGACGGCTCGGTCCATGGGTCGGGCAGCGCGGGACAGTCACCCAGACGATCGGCCGCGCAGCGCGTGCGGAACGTGGACACCACGGGCGCCGGTAGCGCGCGCCCCTCGAGGTCGCGCACGCCGGTGCCGATCGTCACGCGGTAGCGCGTGTCGTACGCGAGTGTCTCTTCGGGATCGACGAGCACCGCGTTCGCGAACGGCGCGCCGTAGATGAAGCGCGGGTTCGCGGACACCGCGACGCCGTCCATCGTCTCGAGCACCACGTTCTCGCGCGTGAGCGTCATCGCGTCGAGGCCGTGGCCGAACACGATCATCACGCGCGACTCGGGACGGCGAGGATCGACCTCGTGGTTGTCGGCGCCGTCGTCGGGGAAGCGCCCGATCACGCTGCGCTCGAGCGAGTCGGTGCCGTGGAGGCGGTCCCAGAGGACCTGCCAGTAGCGCGCGATGATCGGCGCGATGAACGGCAACGACCCGGGCGTGGCCTCCACGTAGTAGCTCGAGGCGGCCCACGGGCTCTCGCTCCACGTGCGCGCGTAGGGTGCGCGTGCGCTCGCCTGGAGCAGATCGAGCACGCCGCCGATGCGACGCAGGCCGAATTCGATCGTCGTGATCTCGGGGCGATGGCCCTCGCGTTCGGCGGCGAAGACATCGGGCAGATCGTCGTACGGCGCCCAGATCACGAGCGGCGCGATGCCCGGCTCGTGCTCCACCACGAGCCAGTACTCCTCGTCCTCGTCGAGGCTCGAGACGTCACCGTCGAACGCGAGCGCGCGCGACATGAAGAGCGAGTCGAACACCTGATCGGCCATGCCGTGCGAGGCCTGTCCGAGGAGGAACGCGACGAGGCGTCGCTCGTCGTCCGTCTCGTAGGGCGGCGGATGCTCGGCCGCCATCCAGTCGAGGTAGCTCTGCGTGAACGCCTCCCAGTGCGCGATCTCGCCGTAGGCATCCCCCGCGGCGTAGCCGCTGTCGGGGAACACCGAGCCCGTGCGGTACGCGTCGCGCATCGTGGGGTCGGTCATCAGATCTCTCAGCTCGCCCGGCGGCAGCTCCTCGATCGCGAGGTCGGTCATGTGCGCGTGCGCGGTGACGCCGTTCGCACGCGCGAGCCCGGGCCACGCGACGACGGCGAGCAGGGCGAGGAGGGGGAGCGAGGCGCGCATCGCTCGAGCTTCGATGCGAGCTCGTGCGAACGCAAGCAACGGCCAGGTGAGATGTCCCCTATGCTCGGTGGGCATGAACGAACGCGTCGCCCGCTGCCTCCTCCTCGCCCGCGTGCTCGCCGCCGACGGCTTCATGACCGACGCGGAGCGCGCCGTGCTCGACGAGGCGATGGCGACGAGCGCGCTCGACGACGACGAGCGACGCCTCGTGAGCGATCTCGACCGCATGACGGAGGCCGAGGACACCGTGCGCGCTCTGCCCGAGACCGCACGTCGGGCGCTCGTCGACGAGCTGATCGCCGCCGCGCTGGCGGATGGAAGGCTCTCCCCGCACGAGACGAAGACCGTCGCCGCCATCTCGACAGCGATCGGACTCGGCTGAGACCACGCGTGCCGCAGCTCCTGCTCCTCATCGGGCCCAAGGGCGCAGGCAAGACGCGCATCGCGGCCTTGCTCGCGCACGTGTTCGGCGCCTACGCGGTGCCCGTCGAGCGGATGTGGCGCGAGCGCTCGGCGCGCACGCCGGGTGACGGGCGATCGAGCGCGCGCGAGTGCTTCGACGAGGTCGCCGATCACGCGCTCGCAGCGCTGGCCGCGAACGAGCTCGTCGTGCTCGACACGACGGGCGCCTCCGAGCACACGGCGGCGTTCGTCGAGCGACTCGCACGGAGCGGCGTGCTGCGGATCGTACGCGTCGCCGCCCCGACCGAGATCTGTACGGAGCGCGCGCTCGCCCGCGACGCGACCGACCCGCTCCGTGTCACGCCCGAGCAGCTCGCGGCGATCAACCTCGTCGCATCGCGCGTCTCGCTCCAAGTCGATCGCACGTTCGACAACGCGGGCCTCTGGCGCGAGCTCGAGGTTCGTGGTTGGTGGGCCGACTTCCTGCGCGAGCGCGACCCGAGCGTGCGCGCGACGCCACGAGAGCTCGAGACGGAGCGGCTCGTCCTGCGGGACTGGAGCGACGCCGACCTCGCGCCCTTCGCAGCGCTCAACGCGGACCCGGTCGTGATGGAGCACTTTCCTGCGCCGCTCACCCGGGACGAGAGCGACGCGCTCGCGGGCCGCATCCGCGCAGACCTCGCGCGCCACGGCGTGGGCCTCTTCGCCGTGGAGGCCAAGGCCGGCACGATCGCAGAATCGCCCTGTTTCGTGGGCTTCTGTGGCCTGTCGGTGCCGAGCTTCGAGGCGCCGTTCCTGCCCGCAGTCGAGATCGGGTGGCGACTCGCGCGCACCGCGTGGGGACGCGGCCTCGCGACCGAAGCGGCACGGGCGTGCCTCGCGCACGGCTTCTCGCTGGGCCTGCCCGAGATCGTCTCGTTCACCTCGCCGCGCAACACGCGCTCGATCTCGGTGATGGAGAAGCTCGGGATGACACGCGATCGGGCCGCCGACTTCGATCACCCACGCGTGCCTCCGGGGCACCCCCTGCGCCCGCACGTGCTCTACCGGCTCGCGGCGCCGCGCGTGGCGGCCAAGGACTGAGGGCGCGCAGGAGTCCGACGCGCGCACGTCGGACCGACGCGCGCGTGGTGTGCGGGACGGCCGAGGAGGACCGATGAACAAGAAGCGTCTTCGAGTCGCCGAGCGATGCGAGGTTCCCTATGAAGCGATGACGCCGCGAGGCGCGGGGCGTCACTGCGCGGACTGCGATCGTGTGGTGGTGAACCTCAGCGCGTTGACCGAGCGGCAGGCGCTGTCGCTCTTTCGCGCGAGCGGCGGCGACCTCTGCGGCTACGTGCACCACGACGGCCGCGGCGAGCCGATGTTCAAGCCGGAGCCGCGGGCCGGTGTCGCGATCGGGGCCATGCTCGCGGGCGCGCTCGCGGCCTGTGAGCCGAGCGGAGAGCCTGCTGTGAGCCTGACGCCGATCGCAGCGGACTCTCCTCTCGCCGACGGCGCAGGCGAGGACGCGTTCGTGATGATGCCGATGTCGGAGCCTCCCACCTCGAGCGTGAGCAGCACGACGAGCCCACCCGCGCCAGCACCGCCCACCCTCGCTCACGGGGCAGACGTTCCTGATCCCACGGCGAGCGAGGAGGTTGGCGCGGCGAGCTGCGAGACCGAGGAGCCCACCGCGGAGGATCGTGCGCTCGAGCGACGCAAGCGTCGTCGCCGACTCATCGTCCAGCCGCAGCGGCCCGTCCACGACGCCTACGCCGGGATGATGATGCTGTCGGAGTGAGGCCCGCGGTCGCGCACGCCCGTGCGCGGGTGGTACCGTCGGCCGATGGCGCCGAGCTGGGTCCTCGACGAGTCCAAGCGACCGCTGCTGGTCGTGCACCTCGACGTCGCGACATCGGGCGCTGCGCCAGATCTCGACTCGCTGCTTCGCGCGCTCTCTCGGGTGGTCGCGCTCGCGCGTCAGGGACCGATCCAGCTCTTGCTCGATCTCACGGGGGCCTCGCCCGACGCCGATCGACGACGCCGCGTGGCCGCGTGGCTGAAGGGCGAAGCTTCGGAGGTCCGTGACCGGATCACGGCGTTCGCGATCGTCGCGCCCTCGCCGCTGCTTCGCGGGACGATCACCGCGATCCGCTGGTTCTTCCCCGATCGGATGATGCGAAGCGAGACGTTCGACACCCGCGAGCGCGCGCTCGCGTGGATCACCTCGCGCTGACCGCTACTCGGCCTCGGCGGGCGCGCTGGTTCGCGCGAGCTCTTCCCGACTGCCCGGCAACACGAAGACCTCGAGGCCCTCGACGAAGGCCACGAGCACGCCGCGCGCGTCGCGCAGCTCGATGTCGAAGCGCGCCTTCTCCGGGCCCGCGCCTCGCGCGAGCACGGTGCAGCGCACCTCACCGTGCGGACGCGCGGCTGGGCCGGGCACGTAGCGCGCGATCGAGGTGGGCAACGACGCGCCGTGGTGCGTGTGCTTGGTGCGGTGCACCGCGAGCTGCAGCGCGCCGTCGAGGATCGCGCCGTCGGTCGGTGCGCTCGGATCGGGCTCCCATCCGAGCGCCTCGCGGCCGACGAGCGTGCCGCGGATGCCGCGCTCGCTCTCGCCCTCGATCGTCCGGATCGCGTGGAACAGCGGGCCGTGGAAGAGCACGAAGCCGTCGTAGATCGTGTCGCGCACGATCGCGACGTCGCCCACGTCGAGGTGCGGCACCTCCGGCACCGTCGCGCCGAAGACGACGCGCGCGCTGTAGTGACGAAGCGGCAGGCCGCTCGCCGTTCGGCCGACGATCGTCACGCGGAGCGAGCCGTCCGCGATCGACTCCGCCTCGAGCACGAAACGATCGCCTGCGCCGAGCGCGGGCTCACCCGTTGGGCCGTCGTACGCGGGCAGACGAATGCCCTTGAGCACCGCGAGGTCGGTGACCTCGCGAACGTTGGAGCCCGGGCGGAGCGCACGTGCCGCCCGGAGGATGAGATCGAGCGCTGTCACCGCGGGGAGCACGGGCGCCCCTTTCACGCGGTGACTATCGACGAAAGGGTGAGACGACCCCGCGATGCGCGCCTCCAGCGACTCGGTCTTCGGCGCCGGGCTCGCACCTTCGTGGAGCAGCGCCTCGGCCACCGGCTCGCCGCCCAGCACCACCTCGACGTCGTCGAGATCGAAGCGCGCGAGCTCGTCGCTCATCCAGCCTGCGCCCTCGGCCAAGCCGATGAGGCGCACGCCGAGCTTCTCGAAGCGGGCCTTGAGCGCAGGGCTCACCATGCCGCCTTCCCACGGGCCCCAGCCGAGCGAGCGCACGACCACGTCGTGTCCCTGCGCGCGCCGTCGCTTGCCCTCGAGCGTCGCGACCTTGTTGAGGATCTCGTTGGCGCTCGCGTAGTCGCACTGGCCTTGGTTGCCCGTGCGGCCGGCGACCGACGAGAACATCACGATCGCGCGGATCGGATCGGCCTTCGTCGCCTCGAGCAGCGCGGCCAGACCATGGACCTTCGTGTCCATGACGCGATCCCACTGCTCGTCGGTCTTGTCCGCGATGAAGCGGTCCGCGATCACGCCGGCGCCGTGCACGATCGCGCGCACAGGGCCCCACTCCGCGCGCACTGGCTCGAGCGCCATCGCGACGCCGACGCCGTCCTGCACGTCGACGGCGACGTAGCGCGCATCGCCGCCGTTCTTGCGACAGGCCTCGAGCGTCGCGCGGATCTCGCGGCTCGCGAGGATGCGCTCGACGCGCTTGCCCAGCTCGGGCGGCGTGAGCGTCTGCCCGCGCGCCTTGCTGAGCTCGAGGATCGCGCGCTTGAGCTGCGCGTCACCCTGCACGTGCGCGAGCTCGGGGGACTCGTCGTCGAGGGTGCTGCGACCGAGCAGCACAGCGCGTGCGCCCGTGCGACGTACGAGCTCGATCACGCAGCCCGCGGTGACGCCGCGCGCGCCGCCGCTCACCACGATCACGTCACCGCGACCGAGAGGCAGCGCTCCTGTCGTCGTCCCACGCGCGACGCTCTCGAGCACGACGCGCTGATCGTCGAGGCCGAGGCCCACCTCCATCTCCGGGCCACCGGCGACGAGCTCGTCGGCGAGGCGCTCCGCGAGCGCGGGATCGCTCGAGCCCGCGCCGCCCGCGAGATCGATCGCGCGCACGCTGGCGCGCGGCCACTCCTGACGCGCCGTCTTCGCGAGCCCGGTGAGGCCGCCCAGCCACGCACGCTCCGAGCCCGAGAGGCCGAAGTCGCCGCCGAGATCTTCGACGACCACGAACGCGCCCGACGGGCCGCTGCCCTTGGCCGCGAGCTTGGGCGCGATCGCGCGCGCCACCTGGAATGCGTGCTTGGTGACCGCGAGCGCATCGCCGATCGAGTCGCCTGCGACGGCGAGCGCGCCGAGGTAGACGACAGCGTCGGTGCCGAGCTCGATCTGATCCGACGCGCGCGCCTTCACGCCCCGACGCGCCAGCGCGTCGGCGACGGGACCCGCGAGCGGCGAGCCCATGACGACGAGATCCTGGGCGCCGAGCAGGCCCTCACGCACGAGGCCCGAGGGCGGCCGCGGCACCGCGCGGAGAACCCAACGCAGACCGTCTGCCGGTTTGGGGACGGCCTCCGGGGCGGCTGTCGATAAAGCGCTGAGCGCGCTCGAGGTGCGTGCGTCGCGCGTCGCCGAAGCGCCGCTTGCGCCGAGCGCCTTCTCGAGGTGCTCGACGATCTGACCGACCGTGCGCAGCGCTCCGAGCTGGGCGGGATCGAGCTCGGGGAGGCCCGGCGCGCGCTCACGCACGGCGCTCAGGATCTCGACGCGCTTGATCGAGTCGATGCCGAGGTCGGCCTCGAGCTCCATCTCCTTGGTGATCATCTCCGACGGGTAGCCGGTCTTCTCGGCGACGACGGCGAGCATGGTGGCCTGAAGGTCGACGCTGTGCGCCGCGGACGCAGGCTGCGCCGGCTCTCCTCCCCTTTCCCGCCCAGCGGGAGAGGGGCCGGGGGTGAGGGTCAGCGGTGCCGTTCCAGCCGACTCACCGAGCGCCTTCCGAAGGTGATCGACGATCTCACCGACCGTGCGCAGCGCACCGAGCCGCGCCGGATCGAGCTCGGGAAGTCCCGGCGCGCGCTCGCGCACGGCGCTGAGGATCTCGACGCGCTTGATCGAGTCGATGCCGAGATCGGCCTCGAGCTCCATCGCGGACGTGATCATCTCCGCGGGGTAGCCGGTCTTCTCGGCGACGACGGCGAGCATCGTGGCCTGCAGGTCGACGCTGTGCGCCGCGGACGCAGGCTGCGCCGGCTCTCCTCCCCTTTCCCGCCCAGCGGGAGAGGGGCCGGGGGTGAGGGTCAGCGGTGCCGTTCCAGCCGAAGCTCCGAGCGCCTTGCGGAGGTGATCGACGATCTCGCCCACCGTGCGCAGCGCACCGAGCTGTCCCGGATCGAGCTCGGGAAGACCGGGCGCACGCTCACGCACGGCGCTCAGGATCTCGACGCGCTTGATCGAGTCGATGCCGAGATCGGCCTCGAGCTCCATCGCGGGCGTGATCATCTCCGCCGGGTAGCCGGTCTTCTCCGCGACGACCGTCAGCATGGTCGCCTCGAGATCGACGTTCGCGGCCGCAGGCTTCGGCGTCTGCGCCACGGGTGCAGGTCGCGCCAGCTCTCCTCCCCTATCCCGCCCAGCGGGAGAGGGGCTGGGGGTGTGGGTCAGCGGAGCGGGAGCAGTCGGCTGCGGGGCGACGTACGCGGGAGCTGCAGGCGGCGCGTACACGGGCGCTGCCTGCGGCACGTACGTGGGCTGCGGAGCGATGTACGCGACCGGCTGCGGTGCCACGCCACCACCCAGCGCCGCGAGGCTCGCGAAGCTCGCCTCCGCGGATCGAAGGAACGCGGCGTGCGCGTCGGCCATCGCGCGCGCGAACGTCGCGTGCGTCTCGGCCGTCTGCCGCTGCGCCTCTTGGTACGCGCCCAACCATGCGGTGGAGGGAGGCGTGTTCGATCGATCGTCGTTCATGAGAGCTCTCGGGCGGGCCGCGACGACAGACTTCGTCGTCGGGGCGGACATCGGGGCAGACGTGGCCGCCGACACGGCGGGTGTGGACGGAAGCGGCGCAGGCTTGGG
>JAFLCL010000286.1 GCA_017303575.1 Deltaproteobacteria bacterium | reverse complement strand
CCACGATGCCCACGGACGCTCCGGGCGACGCGCGCGGGGCGCTCGCGTGGGCGGCGAGCCTGTGCGCGCGCCCCGACGCCGACGAGAGCGTCTCGACGTGCGACGTCGAGATCCTCACCGACGGCGGCCTCGGCTCGCTCGCGGAGTCGTGTGCCACGCTCGCCGCAGCGGGCATCGATGCCCACGTCACGCTCGTCACCGAGGAGCGCGGAGACAACCTCGCGATCACAGCCCTGTCGGCGCGTCGCTTCCCCGCGGATCCGAGCCGCGCCGAGCTCCTCGTCGAGGTGAGCAGCTTCGCCGCGAGCGCGCGCACGCTCACGCTCTCGATCCTCGCCGATGGTCGCCTCGCACACCGCGAGCGCATGGAGCTCGCGGCGGGACAGAGCGTCCGGCGCACGCTCGACGAGCTCACCGGCGCCGACGCGATGTTCGAGGCGCGCCTCACCGCCGAGAGCGATGGGGACACGCCGCTCGACGTGCTCGCGATCGACGACGTGGCGTGGGCCCGCCTCGCCCCGCGGCGACGCCGGCACGCGCTGCTCGTCTCGCCGCCGAGCACGCCGAATGTCTACCTCGAGGCTGCGCTCTTGCTCGACCCTCACCTCGACGTCGTCACGCTGTCCCCCGAAGCCTACGAATCCCAGGGAATTCCGGCCGATCGTGAGATCGTGATCTTCGACGGCTACACGCCGGCGAGGCCGCCGCGCGTGCCTTCGATCGTGCTCGCGCCGGGCAACCCCGCGCGCGACTGGCTCACGGTCGGCGAGCCGATCGAGCGACCTCGCTTCGACACGCAGGATCGCGAGCACCCCCTCCTCGCGTTCGTGGCCCTCCGCGACGTGAACATCGCGGCGGCCCGTCCGATCGTGCCTGCGCAGGGCGACGAGACGGTCGCGGGCGAGGTGCGCGGCGCGTTGTTGACGACAGGCGTGCGCGACGGCGCCCGTTTCGTCGCGCTCGGGTTCGACGTGCGCGAGAGCGATCTGCCGCTCCGCATCGCTTGGCCGATCCTCGTGCTCGACGCGATCGCGTACCTCGTGCCCGACGACGTCTCTCTCGCACCGAGCGCCGAGACGGGTCGCCCCTTCCGCCTCGCGCTCGCGGAGCCCCACGCGACGCTGATCTCGCGCGACGCCGCGCCACGCTCCCTCGAGCTCGTGCCGCGCGAAGGCGTGGTGCACCTCGAGCTCGATCGCGTCGGCGTCTACGACGTCGCGATCGAAGGCACGCCCACGGGCAGGAGCGTCGTCGCGAACCTGTTCTCGCGCCTCGAGTCACGCCTCGATCCCGCCGGGCTCGAGGGCGCCGATGCGCTCGATCTCGAAGCGGCCGCGCAGGCGATCGCCGCGCGCGCGCGTCGCGAACAGGATGCGCCGCGCTGGCCGCTCCACGTGCTGCTCGTCGCCGCCGCGCTGTGCCTCCTCGCGATCGAGTGGATCACCTTCCATCGCCGGTGGACCACGTGAGCGCCGCCTCCGACCGCCGCACGCCCGGGCGAACGCTCGCGGCCATCGCAGGAGCCGCCATCGTGTCGGCGGGCCTCGCGATCGGCATCCGCGCGCTGATCGCGCGGGGCGCGCTCGAGACCGAGTCGTTCCGCTTCCTCGCGCCCGAGGCGCTGTTCCTGATCGCGACGATCCCCTTCGCGCTCTTGGCTGCGCTGCGATCACGCGCTGACCTGTCGACCCGTGGCTTCGTGCTCGGCACGCTGTTCCGCGCCCTCCTGGGCGCTGCGCTCTTCGTCGCGCTCGCTCGCCCCACCCTGCGAACCGATGCGACGCTCACCTCGACCGTCGTGCTCGTCGACGTGTCGCCCTCGGTCTCCGATGAGTCGCTGCGTCGCGCCGAGACCCTCACGCGCGCGCTCCTCTCGGCCCGCGGCGACGACGGGCCGGACGCACACCACATCGAGCTCGTCACGTTCGCCGAGGGCGCCGAGAGGGTGCACGTCCCGGCACACGCCGAGGAGCTGACGATCGCGCGCGACGCGACACGTACCGACGCGCCCGCCACCGATCTCGCGTCTGCGATGCGGTTCGCGGAGAGCCTGTTCCTCCCTGGTCGGCTCCCGCGCTTGTGGATCTTGTCGGACGGTCTCGAGACCCGCGGCCAGGCCCTCGCCGCCGCCCCCGAGCTCGAGGCGCGCGGCGTGCGCGTGAGCGTGACGACCTTCGAAGGAGCGATCGCGTCGGAGCTCACTGTGACGGGTGTCTCGTTCCCCGAGGAGATCCGCGCAGGACAGCCGTTCGAGGTGCGCGCGAGCGTGCGCTCGACGCGCGACGTGCGCGCCCGCGTCCGTCTCTACCAGGACGACCGCCTCGTCGGGCTCGACGGCGTGCAGGAGGTCGACCTCCACGCGGGCGACAACGAGATCGCGTTTCGCACGGTCGCGCGCGAGCGCGGCACGGTCGAGCTGCGCGCGGAGGTCGAGCCGCTCGAGGCGAGCGAGGATCGTTTCGCCGAGAACAACCGCTTCGTGCGCGCCGCCGACGTGATCGGGAGACCGCGTGTGCTCCTCGCCGCGCCCGAGCCCGCGCGCATGGATGCGTTCGCGCGCGTGCTCGACGCTGCCGAGATCGACGCCGACGTGCGCACGCCGCGCGGCCTCCCTGCGAGCACCGGCGAGCTCGCAGGCTTCGACGCCATCTTCCTCGCCGATGTGCCCGCCGATCAGGTGTCGGCGTCGACCGAAGCGAACCTCGACGCGTACGTGCGACGCGGAGGCACGCTCGTCTTCGCCGGCGGCCCGCGCGCGTTCGGGCCCGGCGGATGGCGCGGCACGCAGCTCGAGCGGATCATGCCGGTGGCGCTCGATGGCGAGCGTCGTCGCGACACACCGGCGCTCGCGCTCGCGCTGGTGATCGACCGCTCGGGCTCGATGGCGGGCGAGAAGATGGAGCTCGCGAAGGAGGCCGCGCGCGCGACCGCCGAGGCGCTCTCACCCGACGACTTCCTCGAGGTCATCGGCTTCGACACGGTGGCCGAGCGCACGGTGCCGCTCCAGAGCGCGGCGAACCGTCTCGCGATCCAGCGCGACATCGGGCGGCTCGCGCCGCGTGGCGGCACCGCGATCTTCCCCGCGCTCGACGCCGCCTACCAAGACCTCGCGAGCTCCCGCGCCGCGACGCGGCACGTGATCCTCTTGACCGACGGCCAGACCAGCGAGCCCGGCATTCCCGAGCTCACGGCGGCGATGCGCGCGGACGGCATCACCGTCACGAGCGTCGGCGTGGGCACGGACGTGAACCGCACGCTGCTCTCCGAGATCGCGGATCTCGGCGGCGGGCGCGCCTACTTCACCGCCGATCCCTCGAGCATCCCGCGCATCTTCCTCCGCGAGGCGACCACGGTCGGACAGAACAGCCTCGTCGAGGAGCACGTGCGCGCGGAGGTCGTGACGAGCGCGCACTTCCTCCGCGGCCTCGACATGGCGCGCGCGCCCTTCCTCCGCGGCTACGTGGCGACGCAGCCGAGAGGCGCGCCCAGCGAGCTGATCCTCCGCTCGGAGCTCGGCGAGCCGCTGCTCGCGCGCCGCGCCGTCGGCGGCGGCCACACCATCGCCTGGACGAGTGACCTCGCGGCCCGCTGGTCCGGAGACTTCCTGCGCTGGCCGCTCAGCCCGCGCTTCTTCGGTCAGATGCTGCGCGAGCACACGCGCGCCGACGAGAGCTCGTTCCTTCCGCTCGAGGCGCGCATCGAGGACGACGAGCTCGTGCTCTCGGCCGACGCGTTCGACGAGAGCGATCAGTTCCTCCACGACGTGACGGTGCACGCGCGCATCGAGGGGCCGATCGATCTGCCGCCCGACGAGCGCGAGACGCGAGAGATCGATCTCGCGCCGATCGCACCAGGACGCCTCGAGGCTCGCGTGCCGCTCACGCGCTACGGCGCGTACTCCGTCGATGCCGTGCATGCGATCGCGGGCGTCGCCTACGGCACCTCTCGCGCGAGCCCCAACCACCCCTACCCCGCCGAGTACGCGCGCCTCACGCCCGATCCCACGCTGCTGACGAGCCTCGCCGAGCGCACCCACGGCGCGACGATCACCGACGATCCGCGCCCACTCCTCGAGCACGAGGCGAGCGAGCGCATCGAGGCGCACGAAGAGATCGCACCGCGCATCCTCGCCCTCGCCCTCGCTCTGCTGGTGCTCGATGTGCTCGTGCGTCGCCTCTTGCGCGCATGAGCCCACGTGGGGCGTCCGGCGTCAGGCGTCAGGGCGTGGGGACGAAGAACGTTCCGGTCTTCACGAGCACCGCGTGCCCTTCGAGGAGCACACGATCGCCCTCGAGGGTGCAGAGGATCTCTCCGCCGCGCTTCGAGACCTGACGGGCACGCAGCACCGTCTTGCCGAGGCGCGCGGCCCACAGCGGCGCGAGCGTGCAGTGCGCCGAGCCCGTGACCGGATCTTCGGGGACGCCTTCGCGCGGCGCGAAGAAGCGCGACACGAAGTCGACGTCCGTGTCGCGGCCTCCACCCCGCGCTGTCACCGAGACCGCGAAGAGAGAGTCGAACCGCGCGATGCGTCCCAGATCCGGCACGAGCGCGCGCACGCGATCGCTCGAGGACAGGACGATCACGAGATCACGCGAGCGCAGCACCTCGACCTCGCGTTGCTCGTCGGCCGTGAGACCGAGCGCCTCGAGCAGCCCTTCGGGCGCGCTCGCAGGCACGGGCGGGCGTGAGGGAAAGTCGAGCGTCAGCGCGTCGTCCGTCGCGCGCACCGTGAGCACGCCGCTCTTCGTGTGGAAGCGCAGGAGCTCGCGCCGATCGGCGATCACGTGTCGCAGCACGTACGCGGTCGCCAGCGTCGCGTGCCCGCAGAGATCGACCTCGTGCGCGGGCGTGAACCAGCGGAGGTCGTAGTCGCCGTCGCCGCGCTTCACGAAGAACGCGGTCTCGGACAGCGCGTTCTCCGCAGCGATCGCCTGCATCATCGCGTCGTCGAGGAACGACGAGAGGGGGCACACCGCCGCGGGGTTGCCCTCGAACGCACGGCGCGCGAACGCGTCGACCTGATGACAGGGGATCTCCATGCGCCCGAGCCTACGCGCGCGCCTCGCGTCCGAAAGGATCCGCGAGACGCGCGCACGCTGAGCCACGCGCGCTCAGTCGCTCACGCTGGCGGTGGGCCGGCGAGGGCGCCGCCTCGCGGCGTGCGGAGGCCCTTGGGCGAGCCGGTGAGCTCGTCCTCTTCCTGCACGTCGTTCACGAACGGCGCGTTCCACACGTGCAGCCACCAGTACGCGGGGATCGCGACGATCGGGAGGAAGATCATGCCCACCACCCAGAGCGTGCGGAGGCCGTAGATGCGCGGGTTCTGGATGACGAACGATCCGAAGAGGAACACGAGCATCGTGTGGAACACGAACCACGCGTAGGGCGCGGCGGAGAGGAACGAGTGCACGCCGTGCGGCGCGCTCGTCCACGTGGAGAAGGCGAGCAGCGTCAGCGGCCACACGAAGGCCAGGGCTGCGAGCACTCCGGCCGCGACGCGTGCGCCCCGACCCCAGTGCGCGATCTTCTCGCGTCGGCCGACGCGCCGATCGGCGTCGCGATCACGGAAGGTTCGAACGTGGAGCTCCATGGGTGTCGTCCTTTCTGCGACCGAGTCGCTGCACCCGAAGGAGCAGCACGCGTGCCACCTCGAACCCGGGCTCCTGAAGCGTTCGTCGTGCAAGAGCTTGCGGCGAAAGGGGACCGGCGTGGCGTGATGCCTCACGCAGCCCTCGTCCGCGGAGCCCGCACGAAGGCAAAACCGTGGCAGGCCAGCGTCGCGACGTCACGTCATCTTCCGCGCATGACCGACCACCACGACGACACACCTCGCTCGCCCACCGACGTCGTCACGTTCTGGCGCGACGCGGGACCCGAGCGTTGGTTCAACAAGGACGAGACCTTCGACGCGACGTTTCGCGACACGTTCCTCCGCACGCACGAGATCGCGGCAGCGGGCGCGCTCGAGGGCTGGCTCGACGATCACGAGGGAGCCCTGGCGTTGCTCGTGCTCCTCGACCAGTTCCCGCGCAACGCGTTCCGGGGCACCGCGCGGATGTACGCCACCGATCCGCTCGCGCGTCGCTACGCCGACCGCGCGATCGAGCTCGGGCACGACGAGCGTGTGGATCCCGCGATGCGCTTCTTCTTCTACCTACCGTTCGCGCACTCGGAGTCGCTCGAGGATCAAGATCGATCGGTCGCGCTCCACGAGCGCATCCACGAGACGCAGCACGCGAACGGTCACCGCGACATCATCCGGCGCTTCGGTCGCTTCCCGCACCGCAACGCGCTGCTCGGGCGAGAGACCACCGCGGAGGAGAAGGCCTTCCTCGACGAGGGCGGCTTCGGGGGTTGAGCCCGGCGTCAGCTCTCGGGCTCGTCCGACACGGGACGCGGCTTCCACGGCACGCGGCTGGGCTTGGTGCCGCGCGCGATCATCGCTCGGAGCTTGAGCGGGATCGGGCGGCACCCGCACGCGCGCTGGTGATCGAGGTGCCACTGGATGCGCTGCGGGATCGAGGCACCACGAGGCATCGGGTGCGACGCATGCCAGCGTGCGTCCATCGTGCGCTTCGGAGACGTCGCGGGCTCGTGCGCGTCACGCGCGGGCGCGACGAGAGAGCGCGCCGGCTCCCGACGCGAGGGAGGTCGAGAGCCATCGAGGAGAGCAGGCGCGCGCGGCTTCATGCGCGAGGCTTGGCACTTCACGCGTCACCGAGCACGCGCCTCCTCACTCGGCGTCGAGGACCTCACGCACCTTCGTGAGGAGCAGGCTCGGCGTGAACGGCTTCTGTACGAAGATCATCGTCGGCTCGATGAGACCGTGCCTGAGGGCCGCGTCGTCGGTGTAGCCCGACATGAAGAGCACCTTCACGCCGGGGCGCGCGACCGTGAGGCGCGACGCGAGCTCGACACCGCTCAGCTCGGGCATGACGACGTCGGTGAGCAGGAGATCGAGCGGCTCGTGCAGGCCCTCGCAGAGCGCGAGCGCCTCCTTCGCGGTGCCCGCTTCGAGCACGCGGTAGCCGTACTTCGTGAGGATCTCGCGCGACACCACGCGCAACTGCGCGTCGTCCTCGACGAGCAGGACCCGCTCGTGGCCGCTGAGCCGCGCGACGGGCAGCGCCGGCGGAGGCACGCTCGCCTTCTGCTCCTCGCTGCGCGGAAGGTAGACCTTGAACGTCGTCCCCACGCCGGGCTCGCTGTAGACCCACACGTGTCCGCGGCTCTGGTGGACGATGCCGTAGACCGTCGAGAGCCCGAGGCCCGTGCCCTTGCCGACCTCCTTGGTGGTGAAGAACGGCTCGAAGATCCGGGCCTGCGTCTCTCTGTCCATGCCGTGCCCGGTGTCGGAGACGGCGAGCATCACGTAGGGGCCTGGCGTCGCGGCGTAGTGCGTCTCGGCGTAGTCGTCGGTGAGCACCACGTTGCGCGTCTCGATCGTGAGCTTGCCGCCGCGCGGCATCGCGTCGCGCGCGTTGATCACGAGGTTCATCACCACTTGCTCCATCTGCCCCGCGTCGACGACCACGTGATCGAGGCGCTCGGACCGCGTCACCGTGAGGCTCACGTCCTCGCCGACCACCCTGCGCAGCATGTTCTCCATGCCACCGAGGAGGATGTCGAGATCGTGCACCTGCGGGGCGAGCACCTGCTGACGACTGAACGCGAGAAGCTGCTTCGTGAGCCGCGCAGCGCGCTCGCCGGCCTTTCGGATCTCGTCGAGCTCGAGGCGGTGGGGATCGTCTTCGGCGAGCTCGTCGACGATCATGGTGGCGTAGCTGAGGATGACGGAGAGGAGGTTGTTGAAGTCGTGCGCGATGCTGCCGGCGAGCCGGCCGACAGCCTCCATCTTCTGCGCGTGACGCAGCTGCTCCTCGGTCCGTCGCAGAGCGTCTTGCGCTCGCTCGCGCTGCGCGAGCTCGTGCTCCGCGCGGACGAGCGCCTCGCCGCGCTCGCGTAGCCCCGCCTGTAGCTCCTCGAACAATCGCACGTTCTCCATCGCGACTGACGTGCTGTCGGCGAGCGCCGAGAGCAGCTTCATCTCTTCGTCGGTGGGGACGCGCTCCGTGGCCCAGTACACGCCGATCGCGCCGACGGGCGCGTCGGTGCGGATGGGCATCATCGCCATGCTCCTCACGAACGTGGGGCGGTACGCGTCGGTGGGCACGCGCGGGTCTGCGTAGATGTCGGGGATGGCGACGGCCCGCCTCTCGTGCATGACCCAGCCGCTGACGCACGCCGACATCGGGAAGCGTCGCCCCTTCCAGAGCGGCTCGATGGCGTCCTCATCCGCGTAGAAGCAACGATCCTCGTCGCGAAGGATGAAGGTGGCGCCATCGGCGTGGGTCAGCTCGCGCGCGGCGGTGCGCACGATCTCCTGGATGCGGCGGAGCTCGCGCGCACCAGAGAGCTGTTGGATCACGGCCAACAGTCGTTCGAATTCACGTCCTCGTACCTGCGCCACGCGCCACCTCGCCAATGCGCCCCGTCGAGCGCGAGCATCGCACTGCGGCGCGCGAAACGCCCGTGCTCGACGCGACTTCGTCGGGGGCGGAAAAATCCAGCGACACGAGATCGACGGCGGCTCCGCAAGTATGCGGCGGGCGCGCGCGTCCACGAACGAGGGGCGCGCGCTCCTACGCGACCAGGGCGCTTCGCGACCCTCGAGCGCTCCGTCTCACGGCTCGATGCGCGAGACCACGACGCGGTCGCGTCCTTCGAGCTTCGCGCTCTGCACGGCGGCGTCGGCCTCGTCGAGGGCGCGATCGAGCGGCGTGCGCGTCGTGTCGCTGATGCACGCAGCGCCTGCGCTCAGCGTCATGTACGGCACGGCTCGGACCTCGGGGTGACGGAGCTGCACGCGCAGGCGCCGCATCCCTTCGACCAGCGCCTCCGCGAGCGCGTGCGTCTCGGCCGGATCGACGTTGGCAGCCAGCACGAGCACGTCGCGCCGCGAGAGCGAGACCTGCACCTCACGCGGTGCACGAGGCCCTCGCGCCACCTCGCACGCGAGACCGATCGCGCGCGCGATCAAGAGGTCGCCCTCGAGGAAGCCGAGCCAGTCGTTGTAGACCATGAGCCGATCGAGGTCGGCGCGGATGACCGCGGCGGTCTCGGCAGCGGCGTAGGCGCGATCGAGCGGCTCCCGCCGGCGCGTGAGCTCGAGCGGACGATCGAGGCTCGCGTCGAGGTACGCCGCGCGACCGCCCCCTCGCACGACGAGCCACGGATCGAACGCCTCGCCGCGCAGCGCGACGAGCGCCTCGAGGCAGGCGACGACGTCTGCCTCGGGGTCGACGAGATACGCGCTCTTCTCCCCCGCGAGCAGGAACGCGACCTCGCTCACCACGTCCGCGAGACACGCGCGCACATCGGCGCGCTGCGCAGCATCGAGCGACGCGCCGCGCACGATCGCGATCGGTCCTTCGTCGCGCTCCGCGAGCTCGAACGGCAGCGCCGTCTCCGGTGCGACGACGTTCGACGCGCTCGACCGCGGCAGCACGAAGCGACGCGACGTCGCGTCGACCCAGCCCAAGCCGCGGATGGCACGCACACGCTCCATGACGACGCGAGAGGATAATGAGTTGGCCGGGTAAAGGGGCCGCTGACCTCCGGAGAGTGTCTCGAGTCTCCGGCTCGACGTACCATCGGCGCATGCGCACCGCGGTGATCTCCGCTCTGCTCGTCGTGATGGCGTCGTCCACGGGTTGCTCCTGCGGCACCACGCACTCGCCGCCCGACGCGGCGCTCGATGGCGTGACGAGCGCGGAGCCCGACATCGATCTCACGGGGACGTGGCACGACTGCGGGACGCGCCTGACCTTCGCCCCCGACGGAACCGTCACGCGCGAGGATCTCCGCGCGGGGTGCAGCTCCATCGGTGACTACGAGATCCGCGGTCGATCGCTCGAGGTCGCGTGGGACAGCGCGGACTGCGTGGGCACCGACCGCTGGGCGCGAGAGCTCGTGCGCGCCGATCGTGGCTTCGTCTCCGTCGATCTCGTCGACGGTCGCACGAACCGGTGGGCCGACGATGCGCACACGATCGAGCGCTTCGAGATCGTGGGCGAGAGCGGCCAGCGCAGCATCGCGCGCCTCGTCGGCACGCCGGGCGATGGGTTCGGGAGCGGCTGCTACTGGTCGGCGGACGGAACGTGCGGTGGCCTCCTCTCGTGCGGCGGCGCGATCGGCCGCTGGTCGCTCGAGGGTGATTCGCTCAGCGCGTCGACGTCGTGCTCGGGCACCTGCGCGTGCGGCGCGAGGCTCGCGGGCACGAGGGACGCGGCTGGCGTGATCACGGGCACGTACACCGGCGCCAACTGCGAGGTCGTCCTCTCGGGCACCTTCGTCGCGACGCCCTCGCCCGAGCCGTGACCAGCGCCGCGTCGATCGCGCAGCTGCTCCGTGCGCGCGGCGTGTCGCACGGCGACCGCGTCGGCCTCTTCGTGCCGCTCGACGTGATCGCGGAAGCCTTCGCCGCAGTGCGCGCATGTGGCGCGATCGCGGTGCCGCTCGCGCTGCGCCTCGGGGCACAGCCTCTCGCCTACCACCTCCGCGACGCAGGCGTGTCCGTTCTGCTCACCGACGAGACACACCTCGAGACCGCGACGCAGGCGAGCGCGCTCGCGCCGTCGTGCCACCACGTGCTGACGCTCACCCCGCGAAGCGTAGGCCTCCCCGAGATCGCGTCGGCGCACGATCCGCGCGACGACGAGGCGGCCTTCTTCTCCTACGCGCCCGAGACGCGTGGAGGCCGACCGCGCGGCGCGATCCACGACACGCGCGCGACGCAGATGGCGATCGAAGGCATGTGCGATGCGCTCGACCTGCGCGCGGACGACGAGGTGGCGATCGAGATCCCGATCTGGGAAGGCGGCTTCGTGCTGGCGTTGGCAGCGCACCGAGCAGGCGCACGCGTGATCGGTCGTGCCTCCTCTTCCACCACGGTGATCGCGCTGCGCGCGCGGGAGACCACCACGAGGCTCGCTGGTCTCGTCGCCGGGTCACAGCTCCGTGCTGCCATCGCCGTGGGGGCGGGCGCGTTCGGCGTCGGCGCTGCACGCGAGCTCGCAGGTCGCGGCGAGCGGCTCGAGCTCGCGAGCGCCCGGGTGATCCGTGAGCTGCCGCTGTGGC
>JAFLCL010000285.1 GCA_017303575.1 Deltaproteobacteria bacterium | reverse complement strand
GCCGCGGTGAGGAAGTAGGTCGCGCGCACGTTGCCGTCGAAGAGGCGGTCGTAGCGGTCGGCGACGAGGTCCGCGCTCGGGCCCGACCACGACGTACCGCCGTTGTTGACGAGCACCTCGACGTCCGCGGCCTCGTCCGCGAGCCGCGCGCGGTCGGCGTCGTCCGACAGATCGGCGAGCACCAGGCGCGCGACGCCGCCCGCTTCGCGGATGGCCGCGACGGTCTCTTCGCCGCGCGTTGCGTCGCGACCGTGCACGATCACCTCGAAGCCGTCCCTCGCGAGCGCGAGCGCCGTGGCGCGACCGATGCCGGAGGTGGAGCCGGTGACGAGCGCCCGGCGGGGCGCGGTGGTGGACGACGTGTCGCTCATGGGGGGCCTCCGACTAGACAACTCTGTCTAGGTGCTCGACCATGACTAGACAGATCGGTATAGTCAAGGCCATGGCCGTCCACCAGAAGACGACGCGGAGCGCCCCCGAGAAGATCGAAGGGAGCGCGAGAGAGAAGCTGCTGCGCGCCGCGGGCGAGCTCTTCTACGCGGAGGGCGTGCACACCGTGGGCATCGATCGCGTGATCGAGCGCGCCGGCGTGGCGAAGGCCTCGCTCTACAACACGTTCGGGAGCAAGGAGGCGCTCGTCACCGCGTACCTCACCGAGCGGGCTCAGACGCGACAAGAGGCGCTGACGCAGCGGATCGCGAAGGAGGCGGCGCCGCGCGAGAAGATCCTCGCGGCGTTCGACGTCGTGGCCGAGCTCGTGAAGCGGCCGGGCTTTCGTGGCTGCGCGTTCGTCAACGCCAGCGCCGAAGGCCAGCCCGACGCCGACGGCGTGCGCGGCGTGTGCACCTCGACACGCAGCTGGACGCGCGCGCTCTTCACCGAGCTGTCGCGCGAGCTCGGCGTGCGCGAGCCCGAGCGCGTGGGCGCACGCCTCGCGCTGCTCTACACGGGCGCGGTCGTGAGCGCGGGCATGGATCGCAACCCCGACGCCGCCGAGGATGCGAGAGCGCTCGCGGCGATGCTGCTCGACGCGGAAGCGCCGAAGCGAACGCGACGCGCACGCAGCTAGCCACTGCGAGGTACGCTCGCGTCGGTGGCGTACCGCGACGACAACGACGCACTGCGCGCGCGGGTCGCGGAGCTCGAGCGAAGGCTCGCGCTCTCGGAGGCGCTCGTCGATCGTCTGATGGGGCGCGGTGCGTCGTCGAAGGCCACGCGCAAGCCGGACTCGCTCGTGGGCGAGGTGGTGCACCGCGTCGACGAGACGACCATGGACGTGACGCTCGACGAGGCGGGCCTCGAGGCGGCGGCGAACGTCGTGCGCGCGCGGTTGGGGCACGACGTCACGCAGGGCGTCGCGAGCCTCGAGGGCGCGCGCACGCGGCTGGGTGCGCTCGGGGAGCGTCGCGTGGGCGTGTTCGGTCTCGCGACGAACGAGCACGGCACCTCGCTGCGGCTCGAGACGGATCTGCGTCGTCTGCCGCTGCTCGTGGCGCTCGGGCCGGTGCTCGGCGCGATGCTCTCGATGCCGCTCGTGATCTGGCAGTGGAGCGAATTCCATCACTTCCGTGAGGCCGTGAGCATGTCGACGTCGATGAGCGTGCTCGTGCTCACGATGGTGCTGGGGACCGTGGCGACGCGCGTGATGGCGAACCGGATCGCGCGTCGAGAGAACGAGCTCCACCAAGGCGTGTGGGCCGCGCTGCTCGAGATCACGCGCACGCACGCACGGCTTCCTGCGGTGCGTGTGGCCGCCCCGACGGACGAGTCGCGCGATGCGCCCGAGGACGAGCCCGAGCACGCCCAAGAGAGCGTCGCGCGTGCGACGAAGCGAGCGCACGCGTGACGCAGTACCGAGACGAGACCGAGTCGCTTCGCGCGAAGGTGACCGAGCTCGAGGAGAAGCTCGCGAGCGCGGAGGCCGAGGCGGCGAAGCTGCGCGGCGAGACGAGCGCGCCGGTGGCGGACACCCAGCGCGACGCCGTCCTCGGCGAGCCGCTCCACCTCGTGAGCGAGATCGATCTCCCGTTCGCGATCAGCGACGCGGGCTACGAGGCGATCGCGAACCTCGTACGCGAGCGCCGCAAGGTGCAGGTGTCGCAGGTGGGTCGATCGCTCACTGCGCCTGGCTTCTCGCTCACGGCGGGCGAGGGCTGGACGCGCCTCCGGCTCGAGACGGACCTGCGCGGGCTTCGCGCGGGCGTCTTCGCCGGAGCGTCCATGGGGGGCATCTTCCTCTCGCTGCCCGTGATGGGCGTCGTGCTCGACATGGCCACGCACATGGGCACCTCGCCGTGGCACCTCGCGTGGCTCCTCCCCTCGATCGTCGCGGGCAGTGGCCTCGGCATGCGTGCGCTGGCGAGACGCACCGCGCGGAGCGGTCGCGCGGGCCACGAGGGTGTCTTCGCGGGGATCCGCGAGCTCGCCGAGGCGCATCGGGCCACGCCGATCACGAAGGTGCGCGTGGAGCAGCCGAGCGACGTGGACACGGAGCTCGACGAGCCCGTGGTGGCGAGCAAGAGGGAGGCGCGCGATGCGCGGTGATCGATGCACACGGTTCGCGCTCGTCTGCGCGCTCGCGGGCTGTGCCCCCGCTCCAGGGGAGGGCGAGCCGTGTCTTCGCGAGAGCACCGGCGACTACGGCGGCACCGCGTACGTCCGCTGCGCCGATGGGCTCGAGTGCGACCGCACGCTGTGCCTGCGGCCCGATGGGCCCGAGGCGCCGCGTCGCTTCGGTGACTTCGAGGCGCTCTACGATCCACGTCGCGAGGCCTCGAGCCCGGGGCGCCTCTTCGAGGAGTCGGGCAATGGGCTGCCGTTCCTCGCGCTCGATCGTGATCGGCTGATCGTGGGCGCCGACTTTCTCCACGTGCTCGATCACGGCGGTGCCTCCGCGCGCACCGTCGGGGTGCGCTTCATGGAGAACGCGACCGACTCCATCGCCCTCACCGAGCACGAGCTCTGGGCGCTGGGTGAGCTCGGCTCTCGGCAGGGATTCGATCGCTCGACCCTCACGCCGCTACGCACCGGCTTCTTTCCCGCGGACGGCGAGGACGCGCGGGGGCTCGTGGGCAACGAGGCGGGAGAGCTCGCGTGGATCGAGCCGGGCGCGATCGCCGTGCTTCGTTCGCGCGACTCGATGCCCGAGCGAACGCCCACCACCGGCACGCTCCAGCGGATCGTCGTGGAGCCAGGCGGCGCGGTGCTCGCGCTGTCAGATGGGCAGCTCGTCGCGTTCGACGGCCGCTCGATCGGTGCGCACGAGCCCCTCGCGGGCCTTCACCGACCGCTCGGTGGACCGATCCTCGGCTGGATCGACGTCGACGATGCGACGAGCCCCACGCGCGTGGTGATCGTCTCGCCCGACGGCACGCTGGCGCCCCTCGTCACGCTCCCCGCCGAGCTCGAAGCCGTGACGGTGATCGATGCGCACGAGGGTCGCCTGTACGTCGCGAGCGAGTGGGGCCTCTTTCGCTCGCTCGAGCCCATCCAAGGGCTCTGAGAGACCGAGAAAGAATCCTTCTTTCTCGGGATCGAATCGCAGTACGGGGTTTGGGGGCAGCGCCCCCATCTCGCGGCGCCTGCGCGGCGGACAACTGAGCGGTGGATCAGAGACCCACGCGCTCGGCGCTCCAATTCCAGAGGCGCTCGGCCACCGCGCGATCGTCGGCGATGCTCGCGTAGGGCGCCTCCTTCGATCGCGCGAAGTAGCGGCCGGTCACGCCCTTCAGCGACGGCGCCGTCGCCACGTACACGCTCGTCTCCGCGCCCTCCGCGGGCGTCTTGAGGAACGGCGCCGCGAGCTGGTTGAGGCGCGCGAGCACGGCGTTGCCGCGCGTCACTTCCGTCGCGACCGAGCCGGGGTGCACGGCGTTCGACGTGATGCCCTGCTCGCGTCGCGCGAGCTCGCACGAGAACACGATCTGCGCGAGCTTGCTGCGCGCGTAGGCCTCGATGCCGCGGTAGCTGCGCTCGTCGTCGAAGGCGTCGAAGTCGAGCCTGCCGCCGTGCGAGCGCACGCGGAGGCCCGCGATGTTCGCGAGGTGCACCATCCGCGCGCTGGCGCTCGCGGTCTCGCCCGCCTGCGCATGGAGGCGCGAGCTCACGTGCACGATGCGGCGGTCACCCTCGGTCTCGCGCAGGCGCGGCAAGAGGAGGTGCGTGAGGAGGAACGGCGCGAGGTGGTTCACGGCGATCGTGTCCTCGATGCCGTCCTTGCTGCGCTTGTGCGCGTGGTGCCAGATGCCCGCGTTGTGGATGACGACGTGCAGCGGCTCGTCGCGCGCGAGCAGCTCCTTGGCGAGGCCACGCACGGACTCGAGCGAGGAGAAGTCCGCGCGGAACGCGACAGCGCTCGGATCGAGCTCGCGCACGGCCTTCAGCGCCGCCTCGGTCTTGGCCGGATCACGACCGACCAGGCGCAGCGAGTAGCCGCGCCGCGCGAGCGCGACCGCCGTCGCGAGGCCGATGCCTGCGCTCGCGCCCGTGACGAGCACCGTCGAGCGCGCGCTCATCGGGCCTTCTTGGTCGCGAGCTGCGCCTCGTACGCAGGCTCGGAGAAGCCCACGAGCACCACGTCACCCACAGCCAGCACCGGTCGCTTGATCATCTTGCCGTCCTTCGCGAGCAGGTCGAGCAGCTCCCCGTCGGTGAGCTTCTCCACGGCCTCCTTGCCGCGCGACTCGATCAGCGCGCGGTAGCTCTGGCCGCTGGCGTTGATCCACTTGCGCGCCGGCAGGCCGCTCTTCTGCACGAGCTTCCTCAGCTCCGCGAGGCTCGGCGGCGACTCGACGATCGGGATCGACTCGTGCTCGACCCCGTGCGCCTCGAGCCACTTCAGCGCCTTCTTGCAGGTCGAGCAGCCGGCGTACCCCCAGATCTTGGGCTTGGTCACTTCTTCTTCTCGAACGAGAGGCTCGCGGAGTTCACGCAGTAGCGCAGGCCCGTGGGCCTGGGGCCGTCGTCGAACACGTGGCCCAGGTGCGCGTCGCACTGGGCGCAGTTGATCTCGATGCGTCGCATGCCGTGCGCCGTGTCTTCTTTCGTCGAGATCCGGTCGTTGGACCACGGCGAGTGGAAGCTCGGCCAGCCCGAGCCCGAGTCGTACTTCGCGTCGCTCGTGAAGAGCTCGGCGTCGCAGCACACGCAGCGGTAGATGCCGGCGTCGTGGTTGTCGTAGTAGACGCCGGTGAACGCGCGCTCGGTGCCGCCCTGACGCGCGATGCGGAATTGCTCGGGCGTCAGCTTCGCGCGCCACTCGTCGTCGGTCTTGATTGCTCGCTTCGAATCGTCGCTCATGCGCGGCATTGGAGAGCGCGAACGCGAGCGCGTCAACCGCCCGAAGTCATTGCACGCGCACGGGTCGTCCCCTACCCCGTGGGGGTGCTTCGACGTCGACCCTTCGCCCTCTGTGCGCTCCTCGCGATCTCCGTCACCGGCTGCCCCTCGCCCGAGGTCACGAGCGACGCCCCACGTCGAGGATCTCGACGCGGCTCCGCTCGATGCGCCCGAGACGGTGCACGACTGCGAAGCCGCGATGAGCCTGCCGCGCGGCACGCCCTGCGACTTCACGGAGGCGTGCGGGATGATCTGTCCCGGCATGAGAGTGGAGTGCAGAGAAGGTGTGACGGTCTTCTTCATCGGCCGCTGTGACACGGGCCCCGCTCCACTCGATGCGTTCGTCGTCACGTCCGAGGCGGGCTCGCTCGACGCAGGGGTGATCGACGACGCCGCGAGCGACGTCGGCATGTGCGCAGTGCGGGAGCCCACGGGCGCCACGCCGTGTCGCAACGACGGCGACTGCTCGTCGTCGACGGCGGAGCGCTGCATCGCGCCCGACGAGCCCGCGACGTGCGGCATCTGCATGGATCCGCCGAGCGACTGCGTGCTCGACTCGGACTGCCCCGACCTCGGCGGCGTGCAGTACGTCTGCGAGGAAGCCGAGGTCTCGTGCCCGTGCAGCGGCGATGGCGTCGGCACCTACTGTCTTCCGCCTTGCGCGACGACGGGCTGCGAGGACGGCTTCACCTGTCAGGCGAGCGGCCACTGCCTCGCCGACCCGTGCGGCGACGACGGCTACACCTGTCCGCTCGGCACCACGTGCAGCCCGTCCGGCTCGGGCGATCCGCACGGCTGCGTGCGCACCGCGTGCAGCAGCGACGTCGACTGTCCGTGCGGCACCGCGTGCGTCGAAGGCCACTGTCACGACAGCCTCGGCGCCTGCGAGACGCCCCGGCCCTGATTTCCGCGCCTCCGGCGCTCGGTACGGGGGAAGCCGGCAGCTCCCCGGCTCAGCGGATCGGTGTCGCCCAGATCACCATCAAGCGCGCGGCGCCGACGAGCTCGATGCCGCGCGCCTCGGTGATCATGAGCGCGTGACGCGCGAGCGTCGTGCCCCTCACCTCGATCGATCCCTCGAGCACGAACACGAGGAGCTTCGCGCCCTCGATCGACTCCGCACCGACGACCAACGCACCGCCCGAGGGCGCGAGCACCGCGACGCGTACGTCCCTGCGCGCGCGATCGGCCATCACGTTCAGATCGCGCACCGGCCCGTCGATCAGCGTGCAGTCGATCGCAGCCTCGCCCGGGAACGCGAACGGCTCGAACGCGCGATCGATCACCCGCGGCGGCCCACCTTCTCGGTGCAGCGTGAAGCCGTGGCCCTCGAGCAGCGTGATCCAGCGATCGATGCCCTCGAAGCGGCTGAAGGGCCCGTCCCGCGTCACCTCGGCCACCGACACGCGCAGGGTGAACGTGTCGCTGCGCTCCGACGCTGACGCCTCGCGGAACACCTCGTGGGTGACGCCGCCACCGTTGCGCCAGGGCTGCGTGATCCACTCGGCCGGCGACACGATCTTCATCGGCGGCGATGGTAGAACCGACGTCATGCCGACACGAGTGGGCGCCCGAGAGGCGCACGCGCTGACCGAGAAGGAAGGCTACGTGCAGGTCGACGTGCGATCGGTCGCCGAGTTCGAGGCGGGCCATCCCGCGGGCTCGCACAACATCCCGTGGATGCACATCGACGCGCACGGTCGCGCGCTCAACCCCGACTTCGTCGAGGTCTTCGAGCGCACCTTCCCCGACAAGGCCAGCAAGGTCGTGCTCACGTGCATGTCGGGCAATCGCTCGATGCAGGCGCTCTCGGCGCTCGAGGCGCGCGGCTACGGCTCGCTCGTCGATCAGCGCGCAGGCTGGGGCGGCGCGCGCGACGCGTTCGGTCGCGTGACGGACGAGGGCTGGTCGCAGGCATCGTTGCCCGCAGAGACGGGCGCGGGCGGCGAGCGCTCGTACGAGGCGCTGTCCAAGCGATGAGCTACGTCCGCACCATCGTGCTCGTCGCGTAGCTCCGGCCCAGCTCCGCCAAGAGCAGCGCGAGCTGCGCGGCCTGCTCCGGCGTGACGACCACGTTGAAGCGCCCATCGGGTCGAGGCTCGAGCCCGATCGCCGGCACCTCGGCCGATGGCAGTGGCGCCGGTGGCTGTGCACCGAGCGGCGGCGGCTGTGGTGCGGGTGGCAGTGATGCCGGATCCTCGTGCACGCGCGGGAGCGAGACGGACACCTCGGGCGCCGTCGCGACTTCGGCCACGGCGCCGGTCTCGCTCTCGCTCGGCACCCGCAGCGCCGCGAGCAGACCGCGGCTCGTCGCCAGCGCGTCGGCGTCGCCGTCGAGGACCTCGTGGGCCAGCTCGCGCTTGTTGCGGATCGTCTGCTCGAGCTTCGTCTCGAAGCTGCCCTCGCTGATGAGGTGCACCACGTCCACGGGCTGGCGCTGCCCCGGCCGATGGATGCGGCTGATGCGCTGCTCGAGCACGGCCGGGTTCCACGGCGGCTCGAGCAGCACGCACGCGCTCGCGGCGCGCTGGAGGTTCAGGCCCACGCCGCCGGCGTCGGTGAGGAAGAGCGCAGCGACCTTGGGATCGTCGTGCATCTGGACGATCGCACGCTCGCGCTCGCGTCGACTCTCGGCGCCGGTGAAGAACGCCGCGCGCAGGCCCACGTCTGCCAGCACGTCGCGGATCGCCCACTCCGCCAGGCGCAGCATGCGGCGCCACGCGCTGAAGACCACGATCTTGCGGCCCTGCACCACACACAGCTCGCGGACCACCTCGCGCAGCTCCGCGAGCTTGGGCGCATCGAGGCTCGCGAGGCGCTGCGTCGTGGGCGCCGCGTGCTCGATCTCGGGCCAGCGCTCCTCGAAGTCCCGCTGCGCCATGCCGTTGCACACGATGCGGATCTCGGTGAGCCAGCGCTGCAGGCGCTTCTCTTCGTCGATCGTCAGCGCTCGGTCGCTCGCCCTCTTCATGAGCCAGGCGATCCTCGACTCGAGGATGTCGTGCTCGCCCTTCTGCAGCTCGGTGAGCCGCACCGGACGCCGCACGTCCGTACGCGCAGGGAGGTGTCCGATCACGTCACGTCGCAGGCGACGCACCAGCACCGGCGCCAGGCGCGCGCGCAGCTCGACGAGGCGGTGCACGCCGCGGCGTCCCTCGTCGCCGTCGCCGTCGTCGTACGTGTACCGCGCCGTCGCTCGCCACGGTGGCCCGAGCACCTCGGCGTCCACGAACGACATCACCGAGAGCAGCTCGGCCAGACGATTCTCGAGCGGCGTGCCCGTCAGTGCGATCCGATACGCGGGAGAGAGCGCGCGCACCGCCGCTGCGGTCTGGGTGCGCACGTTCTTGATGCGCTGCGCCTCGTCGAGCACCACGAGCTCGGGGTCGAAGCCCAGGAGGAACGGCAGATCGATGCGCAGCTGCTCGTAGCCGATCACGAGCACGCCTCGCGAGGTCTCGCGGTAGAGGCGCTCGCGCTCCGAGGGTGTGCCATCCACCAGCACGATCTCCTCGGGCGTGGTGGCGCTCCACTCGCGCCGCCACTGAGGCTTGAGCGACGCCGGCACCACGAGCAGCACGCGCGACACGCGCCCCGACGCGAGCAGCGCATGACAGCACGCGCTCGCCTGCGTGGACTTGCCCAGGCCCATGTCGTCGGCGAGGAGGAGCCGACCTCCGGCGAGGAACTTCCTCACGGCCTCGCGTTGGTAGGGATAGAGCTTGCGCTCGAGCGTCGTCAGCGTCGCGCACGCGGCCTCGAGCTCGCCTACGCACGCGAGCTCGCGCGACGTGCTCGCCTCGAGCGCCGAGAGCACGGCGCGCGCCCCCGGATCGAGCGTGACCTCAGCGCGCACCGCCGCCTCGAGCACGTCGCGCACGATCGTCAGCCGCCGGGCTGCGGGGATGTCCTTGCTCCGCAGGCGATCGCGCACGAGCCCCGCGAGGCGACGCAGGACGGGCCGCTCCGCGCGCGCTCCGTCCCGCACCGAGAGCGCGGCCAAAGGATCGTCGACCCGCTCGCTGCGGGTGATCCCATCGAAGGCCACGTCCGGCGGCGCGAGGCGCGGCCCGCCCTCGCTCCATGCTTCCTTTCGCCCCTGCGCGCGCGCGAGCACCACGCCGAGCACGTGATCGCACGCGCCCAGGCCCGAGCTCACGAACGCCGCGCAGCCGCAGCTCGCCTCGAGCGGCGCGAAGCCTCGCACCACGACGTGCCTCACCTCCGACCACCGGGCGTCCTCCACGTGCACCGCCCACTCGCCCACGTCCTGCCGTCCTCGCGACACGCGCACGATGCGCAGCTTGCGTCGCTTCGCCTCGCTCGCGTGGTGAAGCAGCGCCTCGAGCGCCGCCTCGCGCAGCGCGAACACGTCATCGTCCACGCCCACGGCGACCCGCATGGCGAGCGACACCAGCTCGCTCGCGATCGGGCCCCTCACCACGTCACGCGCGCGAAAGAAGAGCGCGCTGCGTGTCTCTTCTTCGGTCGGGGCCGGCTCGCCCCAGTCGATGTGCGACTCCACGCCTGCGTAGGCGGTGTCCGAGAAGTTCGAGCCCACATCGAGCGAGGTCATGTCGACCCAGACGAAGGCCGCGCCCCGCAACTGACACGGCCCTCGGTGCTACCGTCTCTTCCGCTCGGGTCGAGGGAGCTCTGCCCCTCGAGCTCCCGCGGCATACCGGCTCTCTGCGCATGACCACGACTTCTCTCTCCGAGGCTCTCCGCACCGCGCACGGCCTCACCGCCGATGCCGCGCACGAGGACACGCACCACGACGACGTGAGCGCCGTGCACGCCGCCGAGCGCATCGCGTGGGCGATGAGCCGCGAGCTCGCGCCTGCGGTCTCGCTCTCGCGCGTATCGATCGCTCCGATGTGGCTCGAGCCGTGGGCAGCGTGTCAGCCGCTGGCCAAGAGCGGCATCGTGCGTCTCTTGCGCACGGCCACCATCGTCAAGACCAAGACCGGCCTCGTGTGCATCGATCCGTGCCTGCCCGACGCGTGGGCGCGCACCCCGCTCGGCGAGCGCATGCGATCGCTGCACGAGCGCGGCACGAGCGAGACGTTCCCGCTCACGCTCGCCCAAGCCCTGGGGGCCACCGATCAGCTCTCGCGCGCCGACGCCCGCTCGCCGTTCACCGAGGTGATCTTCACGAGCCTCGCGATCCAGTCGATGCGCGAGCTCCTCGGCACCACGCACGGAGACGGCGTCGAGGGGACGCTCGCTCCTTTCTTTCCCGGCGCCCGCATCATCCTGGGCGCTGGCGCCCTCACACGCGCGCGCACCGAGGCCGAGCGCGCGACGGACGTGCGCGGAGGTCTGTCGCGCCTGCGCGCCGATCAGCTCGTCGAGATCCACGAGCCCACGCTGCTCCCCAGCGGCCTGGTGGTGATCCCCACGGGCGGCGTGGTGCCCGAGCACCTGACGGTCGCGTTCGTCCAGCAGATCGATCGCGCGCGCGTCGCGGTGGTGACGAGCCAGTGCACGAGCCGCGAGCAACTCTCGCCGTACGAGTCGTCCTTGCCGGGCCTGCGCGAGCACGCGCGCCTGCGCGACGCCGACGTGGCCCCGCGCGGCGACGCCGCCAACACGGCAGTGCACCTTCGCGCGCTGCGCTTCGAGCGATCCCTGGCCGACCGCGATCCGGCCGACCCCCGCTTCCATCTCGTGCACCCCAGCCAATCGCTGGGTTGAAGGCTGCCGCCTCGTCCGTCACGCCGTCCGGCGCCGCGTGGATCACCTGCCGGCGCGACCGAACGACCAGCCGCCTCCACCGAGACGCCCTGCCGCCTCGCCCGAACGACCTGCCGCCGCGAACCGGCAGCCCCTCCGACGGC
>JAFLCL010000284.1 GCA_017303575.1 Deltaproteobacteria bacterium | reverse complement strand
GGGCGGGGGCGTCGGCTCGGTGGGCGTCTCACGGCGCGGAGCGCGTCGCCCGCGACGCTGCGCGTGGGCGGCAGGTCCGCCGAGCGTCACGACGCAGAACGCGAGCACGGCCGCGACCAGCTGCAGAAACGTCTCTCGCCAAGCTGAACCACGCGCGGCGACTCTCATCGCGACGAGCCTACCAATGGTGGTCGGCCCCGCGAAGAGATTCCCTCGAACGCCACCCTCGAACGTGGGGGGATCCGGCGCTCGGACCCACCCGAGACTTGGGAGCGAACCCTCCGAATGGTAGAGTCGCGAGCCTTGTCGTACTCGATGCGAGAGCCTGGCTCGACCCTCCGCTTCGGCCGGTACGAGGTCATGTTCCGCATCGCAGCGGGCGGCATGGCCGAGGTGTACGCCGCGCGCATGGTGGGCGAGGGCGGCTTCGAGAAGCCCGTCGCGCTCAAGCGCATGCTGCCGACGCTCGCGGAGGACGAGCGCTTCGTGCAGATGTTCCTCGATGAGGGCCGCCTCGCCGCGCACATCTCGAGCCCGCACGTGGTGCAGACGCTCGACCTCGGGCGCGCCGAGGACGACTCGCTCTACCTCGTGATGGAGCTCGTCGTCGGCGTCTCGCTCTCCGCGCTGATCCGCGCGGTGCTGAAGAAGCGTGCGTCGTTGCCGGTGCCCGTCGTCGTCGATCTGCTCGCGCAAGCGGGCATGGGCCTCCACGACGCGCACGAGGCGCGCACGATGTACGGGCAGCCGCTCGAGATCGTGCACCGCGACATCTCGCCTCAGAACATCCTCATCGACGTCTCGGGCCGTGTGCGCATCACCGACTTCGGCGTCGCGCGCGCGCTCGAGCGGGCCACCCACACGCAGAGCGGCGAGGTGAAGGGCAAGATCGGCTACTTCGCGCCCGAGCAGGTGCGGGGCAAAGACATCGATCGACGCACCGACGTGTTCGCGCTCGGCATCGTGGCGTGGGAGACGCTCGCGGGTCGTCGTCTCTTCTCCGGAGACAACCCCGCGCAGACGCTCGACATGGTGATGTCGATGGAGATCCCGCGCCTCGACGCGCTGCGACCCGACGTGCCGGCCTCCCTCGCCGACGCGATCGCGCACGCGCTCGAGCGTGATCTCGCGCATCGCACGCCGACCGCCGGCGACTTTGCGGAAGAGCTCCGCTACGCGCTTCGTCCCGCGGGCACCGCGGCCGTCGCCGCGCTCGTGCGCGAGCACGGCGGCGAGTCGCTGATGAAGCTCGAGGAGGGCCTGCGCGCGCAGTCGCCTTCTGCGCTCTCTCGCGTGCGTCGATCGACGGGCGGCGCCGAGCTGACGCTGTCTGCTCCAACGCCGCATCCCGCGGCCGCGCTGGCGCCGATCGCGATCGAGATCGAGACGGCCGCCGCGCCGCTGTCGCTCTCGTCGCCGGCCCCGATGTCGCTGCCGCCCGCGCCGTCGATGGCATCGCAGACGCACGTGCTGCCGGGCCGCGAGCCACGGAGCAACGTCGCGATGATCGTCGGCGTCGCGGCGACCGTGACGTTCCTCGCGGTGGGCGCGGTGGGCGCCTACGTCATCGCGAACCGTGAGGCGCCCGAGCCGCGCACGATCGCATTGCCGCCGGTGCCTGTGCCCACCGCGCCGATCGTGCCGACCACGCCGATCGCGCCCCCTCCGACTGCGCCCTCGACGGTGACGGCGACGGCGCCCGACGAAGTGCCCTCCGCTGGATCCTCCGCGCCCACCGAAGGCGGCGTCGAGCAGACGCGGCCCTCGCGTCCCGCGGGAGCGGGAGGCGGCGGCCGAGGGCGACCGACGGGCGGGCAAGCGAGCACCGGATCGAGTCCGCCGACTGCGACAGCGACGACCGTCGCCGCGCGCGATCAAGAGCCCGCGACGACGATGGCGAGCACCCTCCCGACGTCGACGACGATGAGCACCGAGCCCGCCGAGCCCGCCGCGGGCACCACGATGATGTCGACCGGCATGAGCACCGGCCTCGTCGGCGTCAGCGACTTCGAGCGCGAGCTCGGGATCGAGTGAACGACCGCGAGCGCGCGCGATCTCTCGCTTCGCTCAATCTTCTTCGGCCTCGACGGTCGGGTGGCCTTCGGGGAGGGTGCCTTCTTCGGCCTCACCCCTGCCTTCGGCCTCACCCTCGGCGCCTTCGCCCTCCGCACCTTCGGCGTGCGGATCATCGCTCAGCCGATCGGGCGGATCGAAGCGGATGCCCGACATGCGCTCGTAGTTCACCTCGGTCGTGATCTGACCGCGGAGCTCCACCACGAACGCCTCGAGCGCCTCCTGTCGACGCTCACGCCAGAGGCGTAGACGGATGCCCTGGCCGGCCTCCTCGACGGGGCGGTGCTCGGCTGGACGCAGGCCCGTGAGCTTCACGATGGTCCAGCGGCGCGTGCCGTCCGCGGGGCCGACGGCGATGGGATCGCCCACGTCGCCCACGTTCGTGAGCGCGAAGGCCGCGCGCACGATCGCCGCGTCCACCGCGGGATCCGCGCTGTTGGGCGAGACGCCGTGATCGTCGAAGTAGCGCAGGTCACCGCCACGCTGGCGCGACTCGGGATCGATGCTGCGCTCCTGCGCGAGCTGTCGGAAGCGTCGCGCGTCGGCGCTGCGAGCTTCGTCGACGAGGGCGCGCGCCTCCTCTTCGGTCTCGAGCACGATCTGGCTCGCGCGTCGCACCTCGGCCCGCGAGAACTCCTCGGGGTGCGCGTCGTAGTACGCCTGCACGTCGGCCTGGGGGATCGACTCCACCGTGATCCGCTCGTCGAAGTCGCGACGGATCATCTGCTGCACGGCGCTCTGCGCGGTGGCCTCACGCACCTCGGAATCGGTGCCCATGCCCCGACGCTCGGCCTCGCGCGCGAGGAGCTCGAAGCGCACGAGCGTGCTCACGAGCTCCTCGAGCTGCGCGCGATCGCGGTAGCGCGCGCGCATGAACGGCGTCTGTCGCGCGATCTCGTCCTCGATCTGTCCCACGGTGATCCGCACGTCGCCGATGGTCGCGACGGCCTGCGCGCGCCGCGCCTCGTCCTCGGGCGTACGCACCACGGGCGGCGGCTCGCCTTGCGGCTGCGTCGGATCGGGATCGGGCATGCCCGACTCCTGCGCGACCGCAGGCGGAGCGGACGCGACGATCGCAGCCGCAGGCACCACCCCCGCGAGGGCGAGGAACGCGGCGATCCAGGCACGAGAACGAGGCATCGTCATGCGGCGTCGGTTCTTTCATCGACCCGCCGACGGGTCAACCAGCCTCGACGCCGTCCAGAGCGTCGAGGCGCGGCCCGTAACGAAGGGCTCGCCCAGAGCTGTCGAAGGTTCGAACGCCGAGACCATCACGGCCACCAGTTCGCCCACGCTCGATGGAAGCGACTGTGCGTGGTGACATCATCCCGGCTTCGATGGGCGGTCACCGCGGGCGTCCAGAAGGAACCGCGGGCGCGGTGGCGCGAGAGAGCACGACGTTGGCACCCGTTCGCACATCGCCTCCACGAAGAATCGGCGCGTGCGACTCATGTCGTTCGCAGCGCCTGTGTGCTCACCCTGGTCGCGAGCCGTGGCGCCTTGCTGGATCAGCTTGTGCGTCGTCTTCTGGTGCGGGCCGGTGTTGGCGCAGGTGTGCACCGAGGGACGAGTCGCGTCTGCGGAGACCCAAGGGCGATGCTGTTGGCCGGGGCAGCGGTGGTCGCGAGCAAACGGCGCTTGTGAGGGAGAGCCCACCTGCCCCTCGGCGACCTTTGTCGCGGGGACCTCGTGCGAGCCACTGCCGACGTGCGCCGAGGGGCGCGTGGCCACGTCTGCGAGCGCGGGTCGCTGCTGCTGGGAGGCTCAGACCTGGAATGCGACCGACGCGAGGTGTGAAGGACCTCCGAGATGCCCCGTAGGTCTCTCCGAGGAGGGCGACGACTGCATCGCGGCCCCGGCCGAACCTCGGGACACGGCACTGCCCGTCATCGCCGACGAGAGACTCGTCGGACTGACTAGCTCGAGCACGCCAGTGGAACCACCGACCGTGAGCGAAGTCGAGCCACGCACACAGTCGTTGGTCCCGCTCCAGCTGACTGGCGCGCTCACCTACGCGAGCGTCTACATCTTCGGGTTCGCCATCCCAGCGGCCTTCGGCGTGCCGCCTGGCGAGGTGGGGATCCTCGCCATCCCCTTCGCCGGACCTTGGATGTGCATGGTGGGAGCGTGTCGCAATCCGCGTGGATTCGAGGTCGGTCTGGCGATCGACGGAGTCCTTCAGGTCGGCGGCTTGGCCATGCTGATCCTCGGGTCGGTTCTGCAGGTCGACATCCAACCACCCGAGGTCGCAGTCCTGCCCTGGGGTGGCGCTGACACCGTCGGCGTCTTCGCAGCTCATTCCTTCTAGCGTCGGTGCTCGGGGAGCCACATGAAAGATCGACATCGAATCACCGGGACTCTCGCGTTGGCCGCGATCGGCCTGCTGAGCGCCTGCGGCAATGCGACCACGCTGCCGTACGTCGCGGGCCCCTACACGCTCGAGCAACATTCCTTCTTCGAGCAGTTGACGAGCGCGAGCCGGTCTCGAGGCTACGACCTTCAGAGCGCCGACGTCGAGCGAGGGGTGTTCGCAGTGCAAGCGCACACGACGCTCGCCCGAAGTCAGCACGCGACGTTCGTCGTGCAGTGCTACCGGCCCGGCTGGTTCCAGATACGCGTCGAGGGTCCCTCCATCCGACGGACGGGAGACGAGATGTCCATGCCCAGCGGGCTCTTCGAGGAATACCGGGATTACACGCTCGCGCTGATGGAGTCAGTCGAGGCGTCCCGGCCGAGTGGGGGGCAGACCCGATGAAGTCTCATCTTGCAGCGTGGTTGAGCGTGAGCCTCCTCATTCTCTCCGCGTCGGAGGGCGCACGAGCGCAGGATGCGTGCACGGAGGGGCGAGTCCGCACCGCGGAGACGGCGGGGCGATGCTGCTGGCCCGGGCAGCGGTGGGCGACGGACGTCCGTCGTTGCGATGGGCCCCCATCCTGTCCCACGGGCCTCGTGGCGGACGGCGATTCGTGTATCGCACCTCGCACGACTTCGCCGCCCGTGGGAGCGATTCCCAGCGCGCCCAGCGCTCCCACGGCGTCGGTTCCCGGGGCAACGAGGCCACGCATCACACCGCTCATGCCGAACGGGGCTCAGGCGGTTGCGCCGACCACGGCAGTGCTCGAGCCCGCAGGAACGCCGCCGACCACGACTGCCACCGTCGCGCAGGTCGCCGCCGTGCCCGCGGCGGCGCTCGGCCCCGCGGAGTGGCCGATCGCCCCGCCCGGCGGGCCCGAAGGACTGAGGAACCTCCACTGGCACACAGCGGACTTCGACGAAGGCCTGGTCATCGCTGGGACCACCCTCTTCTTGACAGGGTACCTCGAGCAGATCGGCATGTCGGTGTTCGCGTTCACGCGTAGTTCTACTGATTGGGAGAATCATAGGTCTCCGAATCAACTCAACTATTCCTACGATATCGTCGACGGATCCGGGCGTGTACAGGGGCGATTCGAGGACACGTCTTGTCGTGACGCTCAAGGTGGCTTGCTCTTGATTCCAGTCGTGGGAGCGCTCCTGGCCGGAATCGTGACTGCGACCTGCACCGTGCCGTACTACGTAGTGAGGGCCGGAGACTTGGTCGTTCAAAGCAACTATGCCCTCTCGAACACTCCTTGGGGCGGGGCGATCCCGGGGGCAATCCTACAGATCGTCGGTGGCATCCTGTTCCTCGTCGGCATCACCGAGCGACCGCGGTCGCTGCGGGTGGATGTGGCCCGTCGGGGAGATGCGTCGCCGACGGCATGGTCGTTCGTCTCCGCCGCACCCGGCGCGGACCGCGGCGGGCTCGGCCTCCGGCTGGAGTGGTGACATGCGAAACACGACATGCATCAGCGTCTTTGCCCTCGTGCTCGCGGCGTGCGGACCCACGGTGCGCCTCACGTTCGATCCCTGCGATGGCGTCGACAACGACGCAGATGGAACCGTCGACGAGGGTCGAGGTGAGGAGGTGGGTTGCGGCCGCTACGAGCTGTGCATCGACGGCATGTGTGCGCTGGGCTGTGGCAACCTCCGATGCGAGACCACCGAGTCGTGCGAGTCGTGTCCAGGAGACTGCGGCGCATGCCCGTTCTGTGGGGACGGGCGCTGTCAGACGGCGACGGGCGAGTCGTGCGAGTCGTGCGCTGGAGACTGTGGCGTGTGCCCCTTCTGCGGCGATGGAGACTGTCAGAGCGCCATCGGTGAGGACTGCGGGACGTGCTCTGACGACTGCGGAGCCTGTCCTCGCTGCGGAGACGGTTCGTGCAACGGCGACGAGACGTGCACCACGTGTCACCGTGATTGCGGCCCTTGTCCCGGTGAGTGTGGACCGTGCGGACCAGGACCAGACTTCGACTGTCCTGGTGCCACGAACTGCTACGTCAACCAATGCACGGGGACGCTCTACTGCGAGAGGCCCGGTGTCTCGGTCTGCCGTGAATTCGCCGGCGCGCTCTGCGGCACCGTGCCCGTCTACGGCCGTTGCACCGATGACAGTCAGTGTGGTCGACCTCTGACGTGCGTCGCCCGTGGCGAGATCGGGCACTGCACCCACACCGAGAGTGGCGACATCAGAACCACCTGCGACAACGCTGCGTGCCCCTATCCTGCCAGCGCGCCGGCGGGGCTCGAGGCCCACGCACCGTGCCAGGGCAACCCCTCGCGCGATCTCGAGTCCTACATGTGCGTCCTCGCCTGTCCGGACGGAAGTTGTCCGTACGGAATGGATTGCGTCGACGACCCAGGCTTCCCATCAGTCGGACGGGTGTGCGAATGACGACCTCACCCTCACGCCGATCCGGTCGCCGCGTAGCCGCTTACTCCGTTCTGCTGCTCGCGTCGATCGCGGGACAAGGCTGTGTGCGCGCAGCGCGGGGGTTCGACGACACGACAGTTCGTGGGACTTCGGGAGCCCTTCCGGAGGCCCCGCCGGGCGAGGCGCGGTTCGTGGTCATTCATGGAGCGGGCGACGCCTCCAATCCCGTCGTCTTCACGGCCGACGGCACCGTCGTCTGCCAAGTACCCCCAGGCACCCACTGCGCTGCGTCGCTCACGCCGGGAGCCTATCGGCTCTACATCGCGTGGACCCCCGCCGTCGTCGACGTGTGGGAGCTGCAAGTCGCGGCGGGCCGAACCTACTACGGCACGCTCCACGCGCCTCGGATGGGCTGGGGTGGGTACGTGAACGAGAAGCTCACGCCCGCGAGCCCGCACTGGGCAAATCTCCAGCAGTATCTCGCGGGTCAGTCGGTCGCGATCGACCCGGCTCGGGCAGGGGAGTTGGCCGCCGAGCTCGGCGACGTCTCGCAGTTGGTTGAGCGAGGTGACGTTCGCTTCGAGCGGTACGACGAGCGACACGTGGAGGCGCACACGTTCCGCCCCGACGACGGAGTCTGAGACGAAGGATCGTGTCAGCGGCTGCGGCGGTAGGCCGTGGGCGTGGTGCCGGTCATCGCCTGAAACCACCTCGCGAAGTGCGATCGCGACGCGAACCCGATCCGCGCCGCGACTGTCTCCACTTTCACATCCGTCCCGAGGGCTTGGCGCGCCAGCTCCAGTCGCGCACGGCCACGGACCTCCACGAATGAGGTGCCGGACTCGGCCAGCAGGCGCTGCAAGGTGCGCGCGGAGCTGCCTGTCGCGCGTGCGGCGGCCTCGATGCTCGCTGTCGGGTGGAGTCGCAGGAACGACTCCAGCGCGCGATGGGTGACAGTCTCCGCCCTCAGACGCGTCGCGAGCCGTTCGACGGAGGCGAGCAACTCCGGGTCGATGCCCAGCCAGTCGGCCGCCGCCGCCGTGTCTTCATGCAGGCGTAGGCGGAGCCCGGACCACTCCTTGGCTTGCATCAAGCCCTGCCACCAGGCGCTCGCCCAGCCTTGTGGAATGACCAGCGAGATTCGGCTGAAGTGGTGTCCCATCTCGAGCGCGGCCCACGGCACTTGCAGGAACAGTGCAGTCAGAGCCTCGGGCTCGGTGCCGAATTCTCGCGCGTCGGCGATGAACGCAGCGTGGGTTGCGCTGCGACGAAGCTGCTTGATGGCGATGGCGCTCGCGTGGACATCCTCTTTGCGCTGGGTTCCCACCGCGAAGACGCCCAGCGCGGTCGGTCCGTGACACCAGGCCACGAACGCTCCGGTTCGGTGGTAGTGGGGGTAGTCGACGACACACAGATCTTCGAGCTTCACCGCGCGGAAAGCGTGGTCGTACTTCGGCTCCTGCAAGATCACTCCCGTCGCACTCGCCCGCGAATGCGACGAGCAGTGTGCCGCGACCGTGAGGTCTTCAGCAACGTCGCCGATGTGGGAGATGGGTGCCTGTGAGGTCGTTCGTGCCACGCACGAAGGGCTTCGGGGCGGCCGGCTTCGAGCCTGTGGCCCAGAAACGAAGACGCCCGCGGAGCTCTCGCTCGCGGGCGTCTCGCCATCGCTCTCTCGGTGATCAGAAGCCGTAGGCCAGTGAGCCGCCGAAGTTGAAGCCGTAGAGGTTGTAGCCGCCGTTGATCTGGATCTGGATCTGACGGATCGGCTTGATGCGGAGGCCGATGCGCGGGAGGTCGAGCCAGAAGAACATCGGGGGGATGCCGCCGTCGCCGAAGTACCAGGGGTTGGCCCCGTTGCGGGCGTCGACCGTCGGGTCTCCGCTCACGAAGCGCTGGTAGGTGCCGCCGCGCTGACGGGTGTCGTCGAGGCGACCGCCCGTGCCGCGGAGCTCGAGCGAGCTCTCGCAACCCGAGGCCGCGGGCGTGCCGGGGCCCGTGCACGCGGCGAGCTCTTGCGTGCCCGTCTGGCGGTAGGCCTCGGTCCGGTAGATGTTCCCCACCATGCCGCCGAAGCCGAGCCCGAAGCCGATGTCGAAGCCGAGCCACTCGGTGATGTCGATGCTCCAGCCGAAGAGGAAGTTGCCGAAGACCACGCCGAGGTTCGACTCGATGCGCTCGTACTCGTCGTCGGCCGCGCCGAGGCCGTGGTAGTAGCCGGTCGACCCGAAGCCGAGGTACCAGACCTCTGCGGTGACGCCGAAGCCGTTGCGGCGCCAGGTGAAGAAGCCGCCAGCGCCCATGTTCACAGGCTCGCCCGTCGAGCCCTGGCCCGCCGAGTACTGGACCAGGAGGCCCTGGATGAAGGTCGGGACGATCACGCCGCGCGCGAACGCGCCGAGGAAGAAGTAGTCCGTGTCGGGACGCTCGCGCGGGTCGGTCTCGCTCGGACCGATCGCCTCGTCGCCGCCGGTGCGCTCTTCGTAGACCGCCTGATCGTCGTTCAGCTCGTGGCCACCGGTGGCCGACGTCGTGCCGTCGGCCGTGTCGGCGGTCTCGACGTCCGTCGAGCTCGTGTCCGTGCTGCCGTCACCACCCTCGGTCGCCGCCATCTCCTCTTCGAGGGTCTGCGCGAACGTGGGCGTGCTGATCGTGAGGCCGGCCAGTGCGAGGAATGAAGCGATGGCCAGCCATGGGGAGACGGGCCGCGTGGAGCTGGAAGCGTGCATGTCGATACCCTCCCGAGGGATGGGCGCGACCGTACCATCGGCGGATCGTCACTGTCGATCGGCGCAGCGTGTCGGCGCTCACGCGAAGAACGCGGCGAGCCGATCCGCGAGCGCGTCGGGGGCGTGCCAGTGGAGCATGTGGCCCACCCCCGCGACCTCGTGCTCCTGGTGGACCGCGAGCTTGGCCACGCGCGACGCGTGATCGGCGGGCTTCCACCCGTTCTCGCCGCTCACGACCAGCGTCGGCACCTCGATGCGCTCGAGCTGTGCGAGGAACGCCTCCACCCGGAAGGGGATCGGCGCGCGCGTGCGATGCAGCGGATCGAACGCGAAGTAGGGCGATCCGTCCCGTAGGACCGTGTGCTTCTCCGCGACGAAGCGGGCCAGCTCGCCCTCGAGGTCGGGGTGCATCACGCGCAGGCGCGCGATCGCGTCGTCGAGATCCCGCAGCGGCTTGGGGGTCTTGCCGCGCAGGGTCTTGGTCGTCGCGAGCCACTGATCGATGCGATCGGGCAAGGTCTCGCCCTCGGTGTGCGGAGGTCCCATGCCCTCGAGCAGCGAGAGCGCGTGCAGGCCCTTGGGTCGCGTCGCCGCGAACATCGCGCACGCGGTGCCGCCCATCGAGTGACCGACGAGATCGAAGTCCTCGGCGAGGCCGAGCGCGCGCGTGAGCTCGTCGAGATCGAGGACGTAGTCGACGAAGTGGTAGTAGCCGCCGCGCCCCACCCACTCCGTCTCGCCGTGCCCGCGCCAGTCGAACGACACCACACGACGACCGCGCGCGACGAGCGCCTGCGCGAGCGGATCGAAGGTCCACGCGACGTCGAGGTAGCCATGGCACAGCAGGATCGGCCGCTCGGACGTGGGCGTCTCGGGCTCCCACCGGAGCACGTGGTGGCGCAGGCGGTTGGCCTCGACGAACGACGAGATCGGGGTGCTCACGAGGCCTCGGTGGGTGCAGGCGAGAAGCGCAGCGGTGAGAGCGCGATCAGGCGCGGATCGTCGTCCCGCGCGCGGGTGACGAGATCGGCGATCAGCGTCGCTGTGATCGGCGCGAGGAGGATGCCGTTCCTGTAGTGGCCGCTCGCGATCCAGAGGCCGTCGGCGGCGCCGCGACCGATCAGCGGACGGCCATCGCGCGTTCCGGGGCGGAAGTTCACGTGGTGCGAGACGAAGCGCGCGCTCGCGAGCTCGGGGATCACCACGAGCGCACGCTCGAGCACCGCGTGGATGCCGCCGAGCGTGGTCTCCTTCTCGAAGCCCGCCTCCTCGGTGGTGGCGCCACACACGTAGCGGCCATCACCGCGCGGCACGACGTAGCCGCCGCTCCCGAACACCACGCGTCGCACCAGGCGCGGGTGCGCCTCGCAGTGCACGAGCTGTCCGCGCACCGGCGTGACGTCGCGGTTCGCGCGACCTTCGGGCGAGCCATCGACGCCCGGCCCCGCGCCGCCCGCGCCAGGCACGAGGGAGGTCCAGCTGCCCGCCGCGACGACGACGTCCTCTGCCTCGATCACACCGCTCTCGAGCTCCACGCCGGTCGCCCGATCGCGCTCGATGCGCACGCCGCGCACGAGGCTCCGCACGAAGCGCACGCCCGCGACCTCGCACGCGAGCGCGATCGCGCGCAGCAGCTTGGGCGGC
>JAFLCL010000283.1 GCA_017303575.1 Deltaproteobacteria bacterium | reverse complement strand
TCCGTGGTCGCTCGCGCTCGCGGCCTTCGTGCTCGCGGGGCGTCGGCGCGTGCGCCGCGCCACGGCGATACCGCGCTGATCAAGCGCACGCCGCTACCGCAGCGTCAGCGCGCGTGGCTTACTGCGCGCCGCATGACCATCCGCGCGCCGTTCCGCAGCTCGCAGCGCGTCTACTTCGACGACCTCGACGCGCTCAACATCCTCCACAACGTCCGCTACGTGCTCTTCATGGAGCGCGCGCGCGGTGAGCTCTTCCAGGCGCTCGGCTTTCGCTGGGAGGACGACCTCGCCGTGAACCCCGACAAGTTCCACGTCGTGGCCGCGCACGAGATCGAGTACCTCGCGCCTGTCCGCGGCGAAGGAGAGCTCGTCGTGGAGCTCACGCCGAAGAAGCTCGGCACCACCAGCTTCGTGCTCGGCGCGAAGGTGTGCGCGCTCCATGGCTCGAAGGTGTATGCGCAGGGCTCGACCCGTCTCGTGCGCCTCGATCCGCACACGTTCGCGCCATGCCCCTGGAGCGATCGCTTCAGGAACGCGATCGCGCCGATGATCGAGAAGGCGTAGGCGACGCGCGGTCCGGAAAGGTCAATCGCGCGCTGGGGTCCCGATCCGTACGCTGGTCTCCGCAGAGGAGATGCGATGACGGAGCTCGAGACCAAGATGCGTGGACGCGTACGGACACACCTCGCGACGGTGCTCGCCACTGTCGCGCTCGCGGTGCTGGTGCCAGTGGTCGTCACGGCCGTCGCGGCCGTGCTCTCGGGAGGCCGACCGCCCGAAGCGCTCCTGCTGCTCTTTCCGATCTCGTTCCTCGCGGTGCCGATCGCGGGGATCGTGTCGACAGCGCGGAACCTGCGCTGCCCCGCATGTGAGGGGTCCGTCGTGTGGGTGGCGGCCTGGAACCAGTCCCTCTTCGCCGGGAGCGCCGCGCGCAGCTGTCCGCACTGCAGCGCACAGATCTTCCCGAGCGATCAGGGCAGGCGCATCAGACCACGCCTCCTCGTGCTGTTCGGTGCGGGTGTGCTCTTGGCCCTCGGCGGTGCGCTGATCCAGCTGCTCGCGCGCTGAGTCAGGAGCGATCGCGCAGGTGCGTGGCCCACGCGTCGAGCACGTCGCGCCGCGCCTCGCGGGCGAGGGTGCCAGGCGAAGGGAGGCCCGCCTTCGCGAACGCGTGACAGAGCGCGACGGGGGAGCGATAGCCCGTCTTCTTCGCGATGAGCTCCGTGGTCGCGCCCGCGGAGGCGAGGCGCAGCGCCATGGCGAGGCGGAGGTGATGGAGGAGCGCGCGCCAGGTGTCGAAGGCGAAGCCGTAGCGGCTCGCGAGCGCCGCGATGCGACGATGCACCAAGCGCTGGGACCAGCCGAGCTCGTCGACGACGTCGTCGATCGCGGGGAACGAGGCGAGGTTCGACAGCGGTCCGTCGAGCGCCAGCGCCAGCGCGAGATCTCGAGGGTCGCTCCCCTCCGTGAGATCGCCGACGTCGACGCGCTCGAGCGCCACACCCGCGCTGCGCATCACCGCGAGGATCTCGAGGACCGCCTGCACGGGTTGCGGACCGTCGAACGCGTCCGCCGCGCGCGCGAGGGCCGCGATCTCGCGTTCACCGAGCCGCACGACGAGCCCGTCCACGTCGGCGCTCGGACCGAGCGTGCCCGAAGCCCACTCGAGCACGAGCACGCGCGAGCGAGGGCCCGCATACGCCTCGGTCCCGCCGCGGCTCGCGTCCGAGAGCACGGCCTCACCGGGCCGAAGCCAGAGCCGTCGATCGCCTTCGTCGAAGCGACCCTCGCCCTCGAGGAGCACCGACAAGCACACGCGGCGCACGTCGCGAACGAACGGCGTCGCCCGATCGAGCAGGCCGTAGTCCGAGGCGATCCCGTGCCCGCTCTGCACTCCGACACGAAGGAGCGGCGCGCGTAGATCGATCGCGCGGTAGGCGACGCCGATCTCGGGCGCATCGAGCGATCGCACTTGTCGCAGCACGCCGGGAGCGTACCGGAAGCTCATGGGTGTGAATCACACGGCTGATGGCACAGTCCGAGGCACCGTGACCCGACACATCCTTCTCTCCGCTCTCATCCTCTCCCTGCTCGGCGTGTCGGTAGGCGCGTGCGCGGGAGCCTCGACGCCGACGAGCTCCACAGCGCCGAGCGCAACCGCCGAGCCCGATGCGCTGACGACGCATCACTGGCAGCTGGTGGAGGCCACGACGGCCGACGGCGCGCGCATCACGGACCTGTTTCCCGATCCCGATCGCGCGATCCAGATCGACTTCGCGGAAGGCCGCGTCTCGGTGTCCAACGCCTGCAACCGCATGAGCGGGACGTACACGCTCGCCGACGATCGCCTCACGGTCGGCGACGTCATGCAGACCGAGATGGCGTGCGACGATGCGCGCATGCGAGCAGAGAGCGCGATCGGCCGCGTGGTGCGCGCGGGCGGCACCCTGCGCATCGAAGCCAACGAGGGGGACCGTGTTCTGGTGTGGACGACGCCGGGCAGCGACACGCTGCGCTTCCGCGGCGAGCCCACCGCCGATGCACGCTACGGCGGCCCGGGTGAGCGCGTGTTCTTCGAGATCGCCCCCGCACGGGTGAGCTGCGGCCAGGGCGACGGGTGCTTGAGCGTGCGTGAGGTGCGCTACGACGAGAGCGGGATCGTCGTGGATCGCGGCGGCTGGGAGATCCTCACGCAGCCGATCGAGGGGTACACCCACGAGGCCGGCGTGCGGAACGTGCTCCGGCTCACTCGCTACACGATCGCGAGCCCGAGCGCCGACGGCCCGTCGATCGCGTACGTGCTGGACATGGTCGTCGAGTCGGAGATCGTGGCGCCCTGAGTCGCATCACGATGCCGGGCGGGAACTGACCGCGAGCATTGCGCGTTCCGGCGTCTTGCCGCGCTGTTCCGGCGCGTGCTACCCCGCCCCCCCTACCGATGTTCGAGACCCTCACCAAGGGCTTCCGCGCCGCGCGGAACCGCCTCATGGGCGTGACGGAGCTGGACGAGGCCAACCTCGATCCCGCGCTCCGCGACGTCCGCCTTTCGTTGCTCGAGGCCGACGTCGAGCTCGGTGTCGTCAAGCGCTTCCTCGAGCGAGTGAAGTCGCAGATCGTCGGGGAGACGATCCAGAACGAGGTCGAGACCAAGGGGAAGAAGATCAAGGTCGGCCCGGCCGAGCGCTTCATCAAGGCGTGCCAGGACGAGCTCGTCGCGATGATGGCGAGCGAGGGACCGGTCATCTCGTTCGCGCCGCGCCCGCAGCCGACGGCGATCATGATGGTGGGCCTCCAGGGCTCCGGTAAGACGACGACGAGCGGCAAGCTCGCGCGCCTGCTCGAGACCCAGGGCCGCAAGGTGCTCCTCGTCGCCGCCGACGTGCAGCGCCCCGGCGCCATCGAGCAGCTCCAGGTGCTCGGCGAGCGCCTCGAGATCCCCGTCTTCGCGATCCCCGGCGGCAGCCCGATCGACATCTGTCGTCAGGGCGTCGAACACGCCAAGAAGCTCAAGCGCGACACGGTGATCTTCGACACCGCGGGCCGCCTCGCGATCGACGAGCCGCTCATGCAGGAGCTCTCGGAGATCAAGCAGAAGACCGGCGCGCAGAACGTCTTCATGGTGGTCGACGCGATGATCGGCCAGGACGCGGTGAAGACCGCGGCCGCGTTCCATCAGCGCCTCGCGCTCTCGGGCGTGGTGATGACCAAGCTCGACGGCGATGCGCGCGGCGGCGCGGCGCTCTCGATCCGCGAGGTCACGGGCGCGCCGCTGAAGTTCGTCGGTACCGGCGAGGGCCTCGACAAGCTCGAGGAGTTCCGCGCCGAGGGCATGGCGAGCCGCATCCTCGGATTCGGCGACATCGTCGGCCTGATGAAGGACTTCGAGGGAGTCCTCGACGAGAAGAAGGCCGAAAAAGACGCGGCCCGCATGCTCAAGGGCCAGTTCACGCTGCAGGACTTCCTCGAGCAGCTGAAGATGCTGCAGTCGATGGGGCCGCTGCAGCAGATCTTCGAGAAGCTGCCGTTCTTCGCAGACTCGGTGCCCGAGGGCTTCCAGGTCGACGAGAAGGAGCTCAAGCGCGCGGAGGCGATCGTCTGCTCGATGACCAAGCGCGAGCGCCTCGATCCGGACGTGTTCCTCAAGGAGCCCACGCGCATCGCGCGTGTGGCCCGAGGCTCGGGCCGCGAGGACAAAGACATCGTCGATCTCCTCCAGCGCTTCGCGTTCATGAAGCAGATGATGGGAGACATCGGACAGCAGGCGGGCCTGCTCTCGAAGATCCCCGGCTTCAAGCAGCTCGCCAACGCGCGACGCCTGCAGGACGCCGTCCGCACCACGGGCCTCGAGACCAACCCGATGATGTCCACGCTCGCGGATCAGCTGCTCGAGGCGGCGGTCGCGGGCGGCGGCAAGGCCGGCAACAAGAACGCCCAGATGCAGCAGCTCGCGCAGATGCTCCAGGGCGGCGGCGGGATGCCGCCGGGCATGGGCCTGCCGCCCGGGATGCAGCTGCCGCCTGGTATGGGCCTTCCGCCCGGCATGCAGCTGCCGCCCGGCATGCAGCTGCCGCCAGGCATGGCGAGCATGCTCGGTGGCATGGGCGGCGGGATGGGCGGCGCGGCGCCGCAGCGTGCGGCGCTCAAGCAGTCCGAGAAGGACAAGAAGAAGCAGCAGCGCAAGCAAGAGAAGAAGGCGCGCAAGAAGTCGCGCCGCTGAGCTTCGGCAGCTCGCTTCGACGAGGGGCCAGCGACACTGACGATCGAACGATTGGGAGCTTGAACATGAAGCGTGCTCAGAAGGTCTTCTTGGTCCTCGCCCTCGCCACGAGCAGCGCCGCGCTGCCTGCGTGCGTCGAGGAGTCGCCCGAGCTGACCGCGACCGAACGCGAAGCGCTGCGCGAGTTCATCCTCACGGAGGCCCCGCACCCGCAGCACGAGCTCGACATCCAGTTCGAGAACAAGGTCCGCCTCATCGGCTACGACATCGACGTCGAGAGCATCACGCCGGGCCAGCCGTTCACCATCACCTGGTACTGGCACGTCGAGCGTCGGCTCGGCGGAGGCTGGCTCCAGTTCACGCACCTCGCGGACAGCTCGGGCGCCGATCGCCTGAACCAGGACAACAACGGCACGATCCGCGAGCGCTACCAGGCCTCGCGCTGGCGGCCGAACGAGTACATCCGCGACGTGCAGACGATCACGCTCGCGCCCGACTGGGGTTCCGATCGCGTCGTCTTCTTCCACGGCTTCTGGCACGAGGCGCACCGCCTCCAGGTCTCGAGCGGACCGAGCGACGGTGACAACCGCGCGCGCGCGGCGAGCATCCCGGTGAGCGCGTCCGCCGCGGAGGCGCCCACGCCCACCACGATCGTCGCGGCCGAGCGCCCCGCGCCGGTGATCGTGACGCTCGATGGTCGTCGCGTCAGCGGACAGATCGCGATCGACGGCCGCCTCGAGGAGGCGGACTGGCGTGAGGCCACGCCGACCAACACGTTCGTCAACACGATGAACGGAAGCGCGGCGGAGCCGAGCGCGAGCGCGCGCGTGCTGTGGAACGACGACGCGATCTACGTCGGCTTCGACGTGAACGACGACTTCCTCCAGAACACGCTCACCGGCCGCGACGCGCACCTCTGGGGCCAGGACTGCGTCGAGATCATGGTCGACCCCGACGGTGACGGAGCGAACTACTTCGAGCTCCAGGTCTCGCCGACGGGCGAGGTCTTCGACACCTTCTACGACTCGCGCCGCGTGCCGCAGCCGATCGGCCACGCGGACTGGAACGCGCAGATCGAGACCCGCGTCGCGACGCGCGGCACGCCCAACGACGACGCCGACGATCAGGGCTACTCGGTCGAGATCCGCATCCCGTGGTCGAGCTTCCAGTTCGGCACCTCCACGCAGATGGGCACGCCGCCGACGGGCTCGACCTGGCGCATGAACTTCTACGTGATGGACACGCGCCGTGGCGGTGGGCAGCGCGCGGTGGGCTGGTCGCCGCCGCTCGAGGGCGACTTCCACGTGCCCGCGCGTTTTGGTCGCGTGCGCCTCAGCGCACCGCGCGCCGAGGCCCAGGAAGCGGCACCGAGCATCGTGCACCGCGTGCAGCTGCCGGAGGGCATGCGTCCGCTCGCGCAACAGCTCGGCCCGACGGCGCGCGAGCGACTTCCTGCGCCCTCGCCCACCGGCTCGCTCCAGCAGTGAGGTCGCGAGCGCTCGGCTCGCGCGTCAGGACACCATGCCGCTGGGGTTGCTCATGATGCGCCCCGGCTCGATCCCCGAGGCGCGGAGCACCGTCGCCCAGCGGTCGACCATCGCGCACTCGAAGACGATCGCAGGGTCGAGCGCGAGGGGAAGCCACACGCCGCGCTCGAGCTCGTCATCGAGCTGTCCTTCACCCCAGCCTGCGTAGCCGACGAGGAGCAAGCGCCTCCGCGACGACACGGGCTCGCCCAGCGCTTCGAGCGCCTTGCGGGAGGCCGTGACCGCGATGCGCTCGTGCACGCGGACCGCGTCCTCCAACAACGAGGCGTCGGCCTCCGTCGGGTCGAAGAGCACCCAGCCCGTGCGAGACACCGGTCCGCCGACGAGCACGGGCATCTCGGTGTCGGCCTCGACGCCGATCGACTCGGCCACGTCCTTGAACGCCACGGGCGCGAGCCGGTTCACGATGAACCCGATCGAGCCCTGCGTGCCGTGCTCGACGAGGAGCACCACCGTGCGCTCGAAGTTCGGATCGCGCAGCGATGGCGCGGCGACCACGAAGCCAGGCGCGAGCGTGCGTGGATCGTTCGCACGACGCCGTCCGCCTCGCGATCGCTCGTGCATGGATCGAGAGTGCCAGAGTTCGCGCTGCGGGTGCATCACCGCCGTCTGCGGAGGATCACGTAGTGATAGCCCGGCGCCCAGCGCACCACGCCCACGACGACGTAGAGCTCGCGCATGCGCGGATCGGAGGCGAGCGCCTGCTCCACCGGGTGACCTCGCATGCCGACGATCACGCCGTTGGTCACGCGCGGCGGCGTGCCCGAGTGCAGAACGACGGTGTCGACGTCGCGCGCGAGGAGATCGTCGAGCGTGACCTCCTTCGCACAGTGCTCGCCCGCGCGCGTCCCGATCGCAGGATCGGTCACCCCCGCGAGATCGAACGGCTCCCAGCGCGCGCGGTAGGCGAGGAAGCCCACGTCGACGAGCGCGACGACGCGCGCCTCGCGATCGAGCAGCGAGCGAAGATCGTGGCCTGCGTGGGCGCGCGAGAAGGCGACCTCGTCGGCCTGCTGGATCGAGAGCGCGGTCAGCGCAGCTTGGGGCAAGAAGAGCGCGATGCCCGCGACGATCACGACCCATCCGCGCGGCCGTGATCGTGCGAAGCGCGCGAGGCCGATCGACGACAGCGAGATCACCAGCGGTGCGATCGGCACGAGCAGGCGCGCACCCGGCATCCAGTCACCACCGCCGAGGATCACCGTGACGACGGCGACCACCAGCGCGAGAAGCAGCGCCCCGTCGTCGCGCGAGGTGCGCGCGGCGTTCAGCGCAGGCACGAGCGAGAGACCGAAGAGCGTCGCGAGCGACACGAGCGCATAGCCGAGGCCGTTGCCGAGATCGGTGGGCTTGGCCTGCGCCGAGAGCGGGATCGCGCTGCCGAACGTCGCCAGCCGGAACGCGACGACGCTGCCGAGACCGATCGCTGCGGCGGTGACCGCGAGGGCGATGGCGGGCGCGGACGCCTCGCGCGAGCGACGACGGGCATCGACGGTGGCGAGCGCCCACGTCACCGGCACCAGCTCGGGACGCAGCCACGGCACGAGCAAGAGCGCCGCGATCACCCGCGCGTCGAGCGCCCACCCGGCGCGCGATCGTGTCGTCGCGCCGAGGCCTGCGAGCGTGAGGACGCACGTCGCCAGCCCCGTCTCGAGCCCGGACTGCGCGTGCATGGCGAGCGCGCCCGAGCACGCGAAGGCGATCACCGACACCATGCTCCCCAACGCGCCCGACGCGCGCGCACGCACCCGACGCACGACGAGGAACGCCGCGAGCGCGACGGCGAGCGCGCCGATCCCCTTCGAGGTGTCGACCGGATCGAGCCCGAGGCGCGCAGCACCGATCTCGATCGCGAGCAGCGCGGGGCCCGTCACGCCATCGGTGGGCGGTCCGTCGCGAAACGTGTAGCCGTCGCCAGCGACCACGCGCAGCGCGTAGCGACCCGGGATGAACGCGTCGTCAGCGGTGTAGCCACGACCGAGCCACGCGAGCCCCAGCACGACGAGGGCGGCCCCGAACGGTGCGAGCCGCGAGAGCGACGCGACACGAGAGCGCCTCGATCGAGGCGCAGCGGCGGGCGGGGACGACGGGCTCTCCATGCGGACGATCGCCTGCGCTCTACGCCGGGTGATGCGCGCGCGCACGCGTCTCACCGAGACATCGCGCGCGTCGCCACGCGTCGGCTACCCTCCGCCTCGCGTGATCCCTTCGCAGCGCCCTCCCCTCGCGCCGGGGACTTCCGTCGGCAAGTACGTGGTGGAGTCGCACCTCGGCGAGGGAGGCAACGGTGCGGTGTACTCCGCGCTCGACTCGGTGCTCGGTCGACGCGTGGCGCTCAAGCTCCTCCACCCGCAGCTCGTCTACGACGCGCACATCGCTGGGCGCTTCCGACAAGAGGCGCAGGCGATGGCGCAGCTCAACCACCCCAACGTCGTGACGGTGCACGACCTCGTGGGCGAGGCGGGCACGTGGGCGATCGTGATGGAGCTGGTCGACGGCGGCGAGACGCTCGCGTCGCTGCTCAAGCGCGAGGGTCGCCTCGCGCCGGTGCGCGCCATCCGCTTGGCCTCGGGGGTGGCCGCGGGCCTCGGTCATGCACACGCCCGCGGCGTGGTGCATCGCGACGTGAAGCCCGCGAACGTGATGATCGTGCGTCATCAGACGCGACCCGGCGTGGTCACCGAGATCGCGAAGATCAGCGACTTCGGCATCGCGCGGCTCGTGCACGGCGAGAAGCGAACGCAAGGACAGCTCACGCTCGGAACGCTCTGGTACCTCGCGCCCGAGCAGGCGCAGAGCTCGTCGGTCGATGCGCGCGCGGACGTCTACGCGCTCGGCGCCACGCTCTACGAGGCGCTGACGGGTCGCGTGGTGTTCCCGTACGACAACGTGGCCCGCGTGCTCGCGGCCGCGCTCTCGGAGCCACCGACGCCGCCCTCCTCGCTCGCGCCCGGCATCCCGCCTGCGCTCGACGAGCTCGTGCTGCGCTTCATCTCCAAGCGTCCCGAGCACCGACCCGCGCACGGAGAAGAGGCGCGCACGCTGCTCGATCAGCTCGAGCGCGAGCTCGAGGCACCGCGACCGCCTACGCCGAGCCTGCACACACCGAGCGCGCTCTCGTACACACCCTCGGTCCCCGCGCCGCCCGTCGCGATCGCGCACACACCCTCGTCGCACGCGCCGTTCGCGGGGACGCCCCAGCCGCTCGCGACCTCCACGCCGATCGCAGGCCCGCCCAAGGAGAGCCAGCAGCTCGGTCTCTTGATCGGCGTCGCCGTCGTCGCGCTCGTCTCGCTGATGTGCCTCGCGAGCGCGTTCATGTGCGTGATGACCGGCATCCTGCGTTGAGTGCTGGCCGGGCGGCGCGCGCGTCGGCTCAGAGCGTCAGCGCGCGAACGATCGCAGGTGCCGCACGACGGCGGCGATGCCGGGGCCCGCGAGCCGATCGCCGAACGCGGGCATGAACCCACCGCGGCCGGCGACGATCACCTGCGTCAGCTCTTCGTCGCTGCGCGCTTGGATCACTGGATCGGCGAAGCTCGGCACGCGCGCCATCGGCGGTGCGCCTGGGCCGTCACCTCGACCCGACGCGCCGTGACAGCTCGCGCAGTGCGTGGCGTAGAGGGCCGCGCCTGGATCGGCGGCGGTGACCGGATCGGGATCCGATTCCTCCATGCCCTCGGGGAGCTGGTGATCGCTGGGCCGCCACTCGCGCAGCTCGCTCGTGGGCTCGCCCCCACACGCCGACGTCAGCATCGCGATCAGCGCGAGCGCCCCGATGCGAGAGGAGTTTGGTAGCTTCGCGCTCATGTTGGATCCGGGCTCGCGATGAACGTGTCGTCCCTCTTCGCCAATGGCTTCGGCAAGGGCCCGATGTGGGTCGTGTTGCGCATCGTGTTCGTCGCGGGCGTCGCGTTCCTCCTCTATCACGCGCTCGCGTACTTCGGGTACGGCTGGGCGATGATCCCGATCGCGCTGGTGGCTGTCGGCCTCTACGCCGCCGAGTCGTGGCGCATGGGGCGGCAGCGTCGCGAGCGGGAGGCGAGCTGGGATCGGTGGGAGGCCGCGGTGATGGACGAGGACGCACGCCCGACGGCGATTCAAGAGGCGCGTGAGGCGCTTCGTCGATCGTACCGCCTCGGGCCGCGGCTCAAGATCGAGCAGGCGCACCTCTCGGTGATCCTCGCCGAGCTGCTGGACGCGAGCGGCCGCGCCGAGGAGGCGTGTGACGTGCTCTCGCGCGTGAAGGTCGACGAGCTCGACGACGCGCGCCGCGGCGTCGTGAGACACGCCAAGGCCGTGGCCCAGATCTCGGCGGGCCGCTTCGAGGACGCCGAGGCCACCGTGCGCGCGCACCGCCCACCGACCGAGCCCGACGTGGACGCGCGCATCGAGCTCCTCTCGCGCATGCTCAAGCTCGAGCGCGGCGAAGCCAAGCAGGCGCTCGAGGGCCTCGACGGAATCCTCGCCAAGGTCCCCGGCGACGAGACAGGCCTCGCGGACGACGTGCTCGTCGTGCGCGCCGCGTGCCTGGCGGAGCTGGGCAAGAAGGACGAGGCGCACGCCGAGCTGCGCAAGCTCGATCCCGCCGTGCTCGCAGGGCTCGCGAAGCTGGGTGCACCCCGGGTCCGCGCGCTGGCGCGCGAGGCGACGGGCGAGAGCGATGACACCAAGGCGGCCTCGGCGAACGACGCCGAACACACGACGCAGTGATCCGCGGCTCGCGCCGCCACGCTGAGCGGTTGCGTCGGCGTCGGAGGCTCGGCACGATCGCGCGATGATCTCGCTTTCGTCGCGCGCTCGCGCGTGCCTGCTCGTCGTCTCCGCGTTGACCCTGACCGCGCCCACGCTCACCGGCTGCGCAGAAGGCGGCACGGGCCCTCAGGACACTGGCGGCAGCACGCGCGATGGCGGTGCGCGCGACGGCGGCGAGACGATGGACGGAGGCACACGCGACGGCGGGCCC
>JAFLCL010000282.1 GCA_017303575.1 Deltaproteobacteria bacterium | reverse complement strand
GCTGCCGCTGTGGCTCGCGACGACCACACTCGCGCGATCGGCCGACGCGCGACCGCGGCTCCGCGATGGCGCGCTCGCGGGCATCACGCTTCGTGGTGGCGCCTCGCTCGCCGTGCGCGGAGAGGCGATCCCGCGCGACTTCCACGACGCGACCGGGCCGTTCGTCGATGGCTGGCTCGTGTCCCAGGACCTCGACGACGATGCCGCGATCGGGAGCGCGATCGTGCCTGCGGATCGCGCAGCGCTCGACGTGCTCGACGCGCACCTCGTGCCGCGAGAGGCCTCGGCGGCCCACCTCGCGCGGGTGCGCGAGCGGAGGCTCCCTCATCCGCTCGGTCGCGGGCGCGGCGCCTCCATCGCGCTCGAAGCTGGCCTCAAGCCGATGCTCCGCGAGCTCATCGCGGTGAACGATCTCGAGAGCGCGCGGGCCCGCTTCGAGGCGGACGGCTGGCGCGTGGAGGTCTCGCCGCTGGTCTTCGGCCCCACGCACGACGGATGGCTCGGTCGGCCCGAGTCGCGGGCGGGGACACCCCGGCCCTCCTCCCTCGATCGGCAGCCGATGTACGTCGGTCGCGACCGCGCGCGCCTACGCGAGGCCATCGACGCGGAGCGAGCCCACACGCTCGAGGGTGCGCGCGCGCTCGGGGCATTGCTCGGGTATCCCTCGTGTTGCGTCGAGGCCTTCGTCTCGCACGTCGCCGACCGGCGCGCAGTGCGTCTCTGGGCGAGCGCCGCCGAGCGCACACCCCCCGACGCGTTCGCAGCGCGCCTCGCGATCACCGATCCCAACACCTTCGCGTACGTGAGCTGGTTTCCGTGTCGCTTCGACTGCGTGCCCTCGATCGCGCTCGCCGATGCGCTCGCGGAGATCGTCGCGCGCGAGCACCCCGACTTCGTGCGCCTCCTCGACGACGCGCTCGGCGCGCCGAGGCTCGTGCTCGCGCCCGAGGTGCAGCTCCGACTGCAGCGCGACGGAGACGAGGAGCGCGTGCTCGGCACGCGCGTCTTCTCGGACCCGCGGGCGCCCGGCGATCCGCGGGAGGAGGCCATCGCCGCACGTGCGATCGCGCTCGTGGAGCGCGCGAGGACGCTGTCACTCGCGCGAGGGGCGCTCCTGATCGATGGCGCGCGCGTCCCGATCCCGTTCGACCCGCCGCTCCCACTGCTCCTGCCGTTTCGCCCGCGCGCGTGAGCACGAGCGCAGCCTCGAAGCGCGCGCGCTGTGTACGATGCGTGCGTGCCTCGCGAGCTTCCGCCCCGTGTCGACCTCGCCGTGATCGGAGGCGGACCCGCGGGCAGCGTGGCCGCCGCGCTCGTGCGTCGGCAGGATCCCGACAAGCGCGTCCTCGTGCTCGAGAAGGACAGCTTTCCGCGCCATCACGTGGGTGAGTCGCTCATCGCCGGCATCGCGCCCATCCTCGCGCGCGCAGGCGTGCTCGACGCCCTCGAAGCCGAGGCCGAACGCGGACGCGGCGTGGTGCGCAAGGCAGGCATCGTCTTTCACTGGGGTAGCGGATCGGCCGCGACGTGGACCGCTGACTTTCGCGACGGTGCGACCGGTCGCCCTCCCCTCGCCAGCTACCACGTCGATCGTGCCGTGCTGGATCGCCTTCTGCTCGATCACGCACGCGCGCTCGGGGCGGAGGTGATCGAAGAGGCGACGGTCGAGGGCTTCGCCGACGCGGGCGATCGGATCGTGCTCGACGTCGACCACGGGGGCGTACGCCATCACGTCGAGGCCGCGCACGTGATCGACGCGTCGGGCCTGGCGCGCGTGGTGAGCCGCGCGCGCGGAGAGGCTCGCATCGGCTTCGACGACATGAGCAACTTCGCCGTGCACGGCTACTGGCGGGGCTCGGCGAAGAAGGAGCACGGCGCACGCCTCCCCGACGGCACCTTCTGGACCTTCATCGCGACGACGACGAGCGGCTGGTGCTGGCACATCCCGCTGAGCGACGAGATCGTCAGCGTGGGCCTCGTGACCAGCCGCGACGCGATCCCCCACGGCGGGCCCGAGGCGCTCGAGGCGTTCTACGTGGAGAACGTCCGCGCCGCCGGGGCGCTCGGTGAGCTGCTGCGAGACGCGCGCCTCGAGCCTCATCCGCTCGCGCCGCAAGGACGACGCGTGCTCGTCCAGCGCGACTGGTCGTCGTACGCCGAGCGGCTCTCGGGGCCGCGCCATCTCTTGGTCGGAGACGCAGCCCTGTTCGTCGATCCCATCCTCACGAGCGGCGTCGTGCTCTCCATCGTGGGCGCCTCGCTCGCGGCGGGCGTGCTCCACACGCAATGGAACGAGCCCCAGGTCGACGCTGCGCTGCTGCGCGCGAGCTTCGAGGAGACCTACCTCGATCTGGCCCTCGGCTATCACCGCGTCGCGCAGATCTGGTACCGCCGGAACGACAAGGTCCGCTCGTGGTGGTGGCAGGCCAAGCGCGCGGCGCTCCGGGCGAGCGAGACCTCGACCGCCGACGACGCGCGTGCGTTCCTCGCGATGACGCTCGGCCTCGTGCGCGATCCGTTCGCAGCGCGCATGGGCGCGGGCGGCGATGGCCTGGACGTGATCCGCCCCGACAAGCTGGCGCTCGCGCGTGGTGTGCTCGGCGACACGAGCGCGGACGGTGTCGATCGCGCGCTCTTCGATCGACTCGCGGACATCACGACGCGCCACGCCGACGAGAACGAGGCGCGCACCGCGGTTCACTCACACCTCCTCGATCGCTGGCGCGCGCGCCTCGATCGGCCGCTGCGGCTGGACCACCTCGAGGTGCGCGCGCGGACGCGTCACTACTCCGATCGAACGCTGGCGGGCTGGCCGCTCACCACGCTGACGGAGATCCGTCGTCGAGACACACCGATGGACCTGCTCGCCCGCGTGGTGCTCCCTGCCGGCAGCGACGCGTGCTCACCGCTGGGGATCGCGCTCGATCGCGACTCCACGCTGCGGGCCTCAATCGTGGCGTCGGTCGCTCACCTCCCCCTCGGATCGCACCAGGAGCGCCGCGCGGTCGAGCGCGTCTGGGAGCGACTCGTCCAGCTGGACGTCGCGCAGCTGCTCGATCCGGTCGAGCTCGACGAGGCACCGCGCGACACGCACCTCGACACCGTGCTGACGTTCGCCCGCGCGCTGGCGTACACGCCCTCCGCGGCGTCGAGCCCGCCGCTCGGTCTCGCGATCGATCGACTCGGACGCTCCTTCGATGTGATCACGCCGGGGATGCGCCTCGTGGTCGTGCCCTTCACGGGCGAGCCGCCGCGCGCCTTCGCCTGCACGAGCCGGCTCGCGATCAGCCACGTCGGCGCCACGCTCGAGGACTCGCGGCGCAGCTCGCTCCTCGAGCGCATCGAGCGCGTGCGAGCGATCGAGGCCCGCGGCGCCATCGACTGGGACACGACACTGCGCGCGATCGCGGGCGGGACCTACTTGGTCGACGAACGCGCGGCGCGCGCCAGCACCTACGATCGCGTGCGCGCGGTGGAGGGAGGATCGTGAGCGAGGAGCTCGACGTCGTCGTCGTGGGTGGAGGTCCGGCGGGGAGCACGGCCGCGGCGATCGCGGCGCGTCGTGGGCTCTCGGTGTTGCTGCTCGAGGGGGGCACGCACCCACGCCCTCACGTGGGCGAGAGCCTCCTGCCGGGCATCATCCCGATCCTCGAAGCGATGGGAGCGCTCGAGGCCGTGGAGGCCGCGGGCTTTCGCCGCAAGAGCGGCAGCACACACCACGGCTGGGGCAAGACGCCCGCGTGGGATCTGTGGTTCCGCGACAGCGAGGCCTACGATCACGCGTGGCTCGTGGAGCGCGCGCGCTTCGACGCGATCCTCTTCGAGTCCGCGCAGCGCGCGGGCGCGCGGTGCCTGACGCGCGCGCGAGCCACGTCGGTGATCTTCGAGGGCGAGCGCGCTGTGGGCGTTCGCTACACGCACCAAGACGCCGAGCACGAGGTGCGCGCGCGGTTCGTGATCGACGCGAGCGGACAGCCGGGACTCGTCGCGCGCGCCCGCGACCTGCGTGAGCCGCTCGAGGGGCTGCGGCACCTCGCGGGCTGGGCTCACTGGGAAGCGGCCGCGTGCCTGCCCGCGCCGCGCGAAGACCAAGCGTTCTTCATCGCGAGCGCGACCCACTGGACCTGGATGTTCCCCTTCGGCGGCGGGCGATGCTCGATCGGCGTCGTCACCCTCGACGGCCGCACGGACGACTACGACGCGCTGATCGAGGCCAACACCGAGCTGCGCGAGGTGATCGGCCCCGACGCGCGGCGCGCGAGCCCCGTACGATGGGAGCGCGACTGGAGCTATCGACACCGAGAGGTCGCGGGGCCGGGATGGCTCGCATGCGGCGACGCCGCCGGCTTCATCGATCCCGTGCTCTCGACCGGCGTCCTGCTCGCGATGCACGCAGGCTGGAGCGCCGCGCGCGCGATCGCCGACGTACGTGAAGGGAGCGCTGAAGAGGGAGCGGCGCTCGAGGCCTACACCCGCGCGCACCGAACGCTCTTCGGCGATCTCTTGCGCATCGTGCGCTTCTTCTACGGACAGAACCTCACGAACGACGACTACTTCTGGCAGGCGAAGTCGATCTTGCTCGCGAACGACGACACGAGCCTCAAGCCACAGCGCGCGTTCCTCGTGCTCACCAGCGGGCTCGTGGGCAACCTCGCGTTCGATCAGCGTCGCGAGCAGACCCGCGACGCTCGGGTCGAGCGAACCGAGCGCGGGCGCTCGCTCGACGAAGCCACCGAGACGTCCATCCCCGAGACGCTGGGCTTCGTCTGCCTCGCACTCTCGTGCGACGTCCGCGCGCTCGGCCTCGAAGGCGCGCCAGCGACGCTGCACCTCTTGATCGAGCCCACGGATTCCGCGGCGCCGACGCTCTTTCGCACCGAGCACTTCGACGTGAACTGTCTGGCCCCTCGCTTCGGCAACGATCCGATCCGCGTGCCGGAGCTCGCGCCGGTGCTCGAGAGCGTGCACGCGCTCGTGCGATCGCTCGACACGCACGACGACGCATCGCTCTCTCGCTTCTGGGCGCGGGCACGCGGGCCGCTCGCCGAGCTCGTGGCGACGTTCCCGCCGTTCCTCACGCTCGTGCGCGTGTTCGGCGAGTGAGCCCGACTACTCGCGCACGAGCCCGAACTGCAGCCGGTGGCCGCCGAGGAGGGCGACCTCCGCGACGTAGCGATCGCCCTCGCGTCGGGCACGCATGTACTGCCAGCGCGTCTGCACCACGTCGGTGAAGGCGCGGCGGGGTCGCTCTTCTTCCATGCCCAGCGCGACCCGCGCGGACTCGAAGCCCGTGGGCGCCGCGTGCGCGGGCGCCGAGATGGTGAAGCGGTGCCCCTCGTCGGCGACGACGGCGGGGCGCAGATCGTAGAGGAGGCCGCTCTCCACTTCGCCCTCCTCGCTGCTCCACACGTTGGCCGCTGCGCCGACGCCGACATCGAAGATGACGTCCTCGTGGAGCGCGCCCTCGGGGATGTCGATGCGCAGACCGCTCGACAGCGCGATCGATCCGCCCGCGCGACCGACGACGCCGTGCACGCTGCGATCGCCACGCAGGTGCGAGGGCTGGGGCGGAGGAGGAGGCGGCGGCGGCTCGTCGACGACGACGGGACGTGGCGTGCTGCCGCCACAGCCCGTCAGAACCGGTACCAGCGAGACGGCGACGATGAAGACGGATCGAAGCATGCGACCCCCGTGGCTCGGTGGGTGCCCACCCTGTGTCGGCTCCAGCCGATCTGGAGCACGGACGCGATGCTCTCGAAGGCGTCCCCCGCGGTCAAGCGCGCCTCCGAGCACGCGGATCGACTGCGCGAGCTCGGAGCGCGCCGTTGTACGGTCGCGGGCGTGATCAAGTACCTCGGCAGCAAGCGGCTGCTCGTGCCTGCGATCCTCGAGGTGATCGCGGGCTTCGAGGGCGCGCGCTCGGTGCTCGATCTCTTCTCGGGCACCTCGCGCGTGGGCCACGCGCTCAAGCGGAGCGGCTACCGCGTGATCGCCAACGATCACAACGCCTACGCAGCGACGCTCGCGCGCTGCTACGTGGAGGCCGACCGAGAGGACGTCCTCCCGGACGCCGAGCGACTGATCGCGGAGCTGTCTCGTCTGCCCGGACGCCCAGGCTACTTCACCGAGACCTTCTGCGAGAGGAGCCGCTTCTTCCAGCCCAAGAACGGTGCCCGCATCGACGCGATCCGCGATGCGATCGCAGCGAAGTCGCTGGCGCCCGATCTCGAGGCGGTGCTGCTCGTGTCGCTGATGGAGGCCGCCGATCGCGTCGACTCCACCACCGGCGTGCAGATGGCCTACCTCAAGCAATGGGCCGCGCGCGCCCACAAGGACCTCGAGCTCCGCATGCCGGACGTGCTGCCGCGCGCGACGTACGGCAGAGGCCGCGCGATCGAGGGCGACGCCGTCGCAGTCGCCGCCGAGGTCGAGTGCGATGTCGTGTACCTCGACCCGCCCTACAACCAGCACAAGTACCTCGGCAACTACCACGTGTGGGAGACCCTCGTTCGCTGGGATCGCCCCGAGGCGTATGGGATCGCGCAGAAGCGAGTCGACACCAAGACGCGACGGAGCGACTTCAACTCGCAGGTGCGCTTCGAGGATGCGTTCCGTGAGCTGATCCGGGTGGTGCGCGCGAAGCACCTCGTGGTGTCGTTCAACGACGAAGGCTTCCTCTCGCGTGATCGCGCGGTCGAGATCCTCTCGAGCCGGGGCCCCGTGCGCGTGATCGAGCACGACTACAAGCGCTACGTCGGCGCGCAGATCGGCATCTTCAGCCCCAAAGGCGCGAAGGTCGGCGCCGTGAGCCACCTCCGCAACAAGGAGCTGCTCTACGTGGTCGGCTGACGTCGGAAAGCCTGCCGCCAAAACATGGCACTCGATGCCAGATTCTTTTTGACACCGAGTGCCATTTTGCTAGACACGGCGCGTGACCTCCACGGCGACCACGGACGACCTCGGCCTGCGCGACCGGAACAACCGCGAGCGCCGCGACGCGCTGATCGCGGCCGCCTACGCGCTCTTCGCCGAGCGAGGGTTCGCAGCCAGCTCGATGGACGACATCGCCGCGCGCGCGGGCCTCTCGCGCCGAACCGCCTTTCGCTACTTCGCGAGCAAGGACGACCTCGTCTTTCCGGAGCAGGCCGCCCGCCAAGCGCAGTTCGAGGCGCTGCTCGTGCCGCGCGAGGGCGAGAGCGCCTTCGAGACGGTGCGACGCGCCTGCCTCGCCCTCGGTCGTCACTACCAAGACGATCGCGAGCGACAGCTGGCGCAGTTCCGCGTCATCCAGTCCGAGCCGTGGCTCGTGGGGCGCGAGCTCGCGATCGATCGAGCGCTCGAGGCGGCGATCGAGCACGCGTTCATGGCGGCGGAGCGGGAGACGCCGAGGGCGCGACGACGGGCGCGGGTGCGCGCATCGGCCATCACGGGCGCCCTGCGCGCCACGGTACGGGAGTGGCTGGAGGGCGGCGCGAGCACGGACCTCGTGCGCCTCGGTCGCGAGACGTTCGCGGAGCTCGAGGCGGGCTTCGCAGGCTGATCTTTCGGGAACAACCAGGAGCGAGAACATGACGAACGGGATTCCTGCGAACGGGCGCGCGAAGGACGACGTGCTCACCCAGCTCGAGACCTTCCGCGCGAACGACGTGCCGTGGCGCGAGGGCAAGGCTTTCGGCTACGTCTTCGACGCGCGTCACGAGGCGCTCGACGCCGGCAAGCGCGCCTACCTCGCGTTCATGAGCGAGAACGGCCTCGACCCCACGTCGTTTCCCTCACTGCTCCGGCTCGAGAACGAGGTGGTGAGGATGTGCGCCACGCACGTGCACGGCGGCGCGGAGGTCGTCGGCAACTTCACCAGCGGCGGCACCGAGTCGATCCTGCTCGCGATGAAGTCGGCCCGCGACTGGGCCAAGAAGCATCGCCCCGAGCTGTACGCGGACGGTCGTCGCCCCGAGGTGCTCGCGCCCATCACCGCGCACGCGGCGTTCCACAAGGCAGCGGCGTACCTCGAGCTCGAGATGCGCACCTTCGACGTCGACGCGGACACGTGCCGCGCGAGCGCGGCCACCGCGCGCGCGGCGCTCACCGATCGCACCCTGGTGCTGGTCGGCTCGGCGCCCTCGTACGCGTACGGCGTGATCGACGACATCGCCGGCCTCGCGGCGCTCGCGGTCGAGAAGAATCTGTGGATGCACGTCGATGCGTGCATGGGCGGTGTCGTCCTGCCGTTCATGGAGAAGAACGGCGAGGAGGTCGCGCCGTTCGACTTCCGCGTGCCCGGTGTGTGGAGCCTCTCGATGGATCTCCACAAGTACGGGTACTGCCCCAAGGGGGCGAGCGTGGTGCTCTACCGCGACAAGTCCCTCCGCAAGCACCAGATCTACGCGTGCTCCGAGTGGGCCGGCTACACGATCGTGAACGCCACCGTGCAGAGCACCAAGAGCGGCGGTCCGCTCGCAGGCGCATGGGCGACGATGCAGTGCATGGGCGAGGACAGCTACCTCCGCATCACGCGCGAGGTCCGCGACGCGACCCAGCGGTTCGTCGAGGGCATCGCCGCGATTCCCGGCCTCCGCGTGATCTCGCGGCCCGACATGACGCTGATCGCGTTCACCTCCGACGACGTGCACGTCTTCCACCTCCCGGACCTGATGAAGAAGCGGGGCTGGTACATCCAGCCCACGCTCGGGACGAAGCAGAAGAGCGCGGCGCCGCTGCGCGAGCACGTGCACCTCTCGGTGACGGCCGCGAACGTGCCTCACGTCGATCGTTTCCTCGCCGACCTGCGCGCGTGCGTGGACGAGGCACGCGCCATCCCGAAGGACACGACGGCCGAGGAGGTCGCGTTCATGGCGTCGCACATCGATCCCGCGCAGCTCGACGACGCCGCGTTCGAGAAGCTGCTCTCGTTCGCTGGCATGACGGGCGCAGGCGTCCCCGAGTCGACGGCGGGGATCAACCTGATCCTGCAGGCCCTCGATCCGGCCCTTCGGAAGGCGATCCTGATCCACTACCTGAACGATCTGTTTCAGTAGGCTGGCTGACGATGTGGACGTCGCGCTGCGGGAACGGGATCTGGATCCCTGCCTTCGTCAGCGCGTCGTGCACCGCGAGGCCGACATCGCTCTTGAGCTCGATCGAGTCGGCGAAGCTACGGGCCCAGAACTGCAAGGTGAAGTCGAGGGAGCTCTCGCCGAACGCGTCGAAGAGCACCTCGGGATCGACGGTGACCTGCGGGTCGCGGTGCTCGAGCGCGACGCGCCGCAGGATCGCGACGACCTCGTGGGGATCGGTGCCGTAGGCGACGCCGACCTTCACCTCGACGCGACGCTTCCGATCGGAGAGCGTCCAGTTCACGACCTCGCGCCCGATCAAGCTCTCGTTCGGGACGATGACCTCGGCCCCGTCGAGTGCCTTCACCGTGCTCGAGCGAAGGCCGATGCGCTCCACGGATCCCACGAGCGATCCCACCTCGATGAAGTCGCCCAGGCGCACCGGACGCTCGAGCATCAGCACGATGCCCGCGATGAAGTTCGCGACGATCCCCTGGAGGCCGAAGCCGATGCCGACGCCGAGGGCGCCCGCGACGAGCGCGATCTGCGCGGCATCGATCCCGAGGTACGCCAGCGCGAGCAAGAGACCGGTGCCTCCGAGCGTGTAGCCGGTGAGGCCCGAGATCGCCCCGTCCACGCCGGGGTCGAGGGACAGGCGGGGGAGCACGTCGAGATCGAGCACGAAGCGCACGAGGCGCACGACGAAGGTGGTGGCGATGAGGATCGCGATGCCGCCGAGCACGGCGCCGATGCTGATCTCGAGGCTGCCGATCTCGTGTCGATCGCGGAGCTCTTTCTCGAGCCACGACGAGAGCGGTCCCCACACACCGAAGCCCTCGAACGTGGCGACGAGCCAGAGCACGAGCGCGATCCCGCCCAGCACACGCAGCGTTCGTTGATGGACCAGCGCGGCGTGATCCCGGAGAGATCGCAGGCGTCGGCCGGCCGAGCTCACGACGACGAGGTCGATGATCGCCTCCGCGAGCACCACGGCGCCCGCGAGCGAGACGCCCGTGTACGTGCTGAAGCCGACGCCGCGCGTGAGCACCGTCGCGAGGAAGAGGTAGCCGCCGAGGTTCACGACGAACGCGACCCCGAGCACGGCGACGACGAGCGAGGCGAGCGTGCGCGCCCAGAGGGGGAGCGGCTCGCGCGCCCCGCGCAGCCACAGCACGAGAGCGACGACGGTGACCAAGGTCTCGACGAGGAGAACGAGGCGGAGGAGCGAGCTGCCCTCGACGAGCATCGACTGCACGCGATCGATCGCAACGAACACCAGCACGCCCTTCAGCGCGGGCCGCAGCACGGGCGAGGTGAGCGGCGGCACCGCCTTGTAGAGTGGCACGAGCGTCGCGAAGAAGAGCGCGTCGTAGACGACGATCGGCGCGTGCTCGATCATCGCGCTCGCGCCGAGCAGCGCGAGCAGGAGGGCCGCCGAGATCGGGCTCTTCAGCACCTCGCCGGCGAGCGGACCGATCGCCGCGTTCTGCTCCGCGCCCTGGAGGGCGCGCGCACGCTCGAGCTGACGGAGCATCACGATCAGCACGAGGAAGCCGAGGGCCAGCGCCACGAAGGCTGGCGTGAGCTCGGCCAGGAGCTCGTCGGGCGTCTCCGTGCGCTCGAGCAACGTGTCGCGCGCTTGCGCCGCGACCGACGTGTCCGCCTCTTCGTTCGAGAGGCCGAGGTGGAGCGGGGGCGCGTCACGCACGCCGAGCCGCTCACGATACGCGCTCGCCGCGTCGCGCAGCTGATCGGCCACGTCCTCGACCACGATCTGAACGTCGGACACGCGATCGGAGAGCGTCGCGAGGTCGTCGCGCACCTGCTCGAGCTGCGAGAGACCGCCACGGGTCTGCTCGAGGCCCGCGATCACGCGGCCATGCCGCGGCTCGGGCTGGCCGGCAGCGTCCGAGAGATCACGCAGGTCTTGCCAAGTGCGCTTGAGATCGACGAGCGCGGTGCGTGCCTCCTCCACCTCCCCTGCGCGCTGCGCGATCGCGGCCTGCCAGTCCTCGAGGTGGTGCGCGTGGCGACGCCAGTCGCGACGCAGATCGGCGAGCTCGCGCTGCGAGAGCTGCGGGATGCGAGCGAGTCGCGCAGGGTGCGCGAGGCGCTGGATCTCGGACTCGGTGCGCGGGAGGGCGCGCTCGATGCGCGTGAGCTCGCCGGACGCGCGCAGCAACGGGCGGGCGGTCTGGAGCGCGGTGCGCGTGCGCGCCGCGAGCTCT
>JAFLCL010000281.1 GCA_017303575.1 Deltaproteobacteria bacterium | reverse complement strand
AGCGACCGCCGGTGTGGCGCCGAACGCCTGCGCCGCGCGCGGGGTCGCGGTCGCGAGGGCGGCTTCGATCTCGGCGACGCTCTTCTTTCCCCAGGCCTCGACCGCGCCACGATCCACCGGCGCACCGGCTGCGATCAGGCCGAACGCCCCGAGCACGTCGGCCGCGAACGCCGCGGTTCCGTCGTGTCGCTTCTTCTTGTCCTTGGCGAGCGCGCGCTCGATCACGTCGTCGAGCGACGCAGGCATGCCTGCGCGCTGCGACGAGAGCGGCGCCGGCATGTCGTTCACGATCTTCATGAGGATCTGCGCGACGGCGGGGCCGTCGAACGCGATCTTGCCGCACAGCATTTCGTACGTGATCGCGCCGAGCGCGAGCAGGTCCGTGCGGTTGTCGACGTCCGCCTTTCCCATCGCCTGCTCGGGCGACATGTAGAACGGCGAGCCCAGCGTCGTGCCGAACGCCGTGAGCTTGGGGCCGGTCTCCATCTGGAGCTTCACCGATCCGAAGTCGAGGATACGCAGCTCGTCACCCGCCTCGCCCTTCACGAGGAAGACGTTGTCGGGCTTGAGGTCGCGGTGGATCACGCCGAAGCTGTGCGCGTCCTCGAGACCGCACGCGAACTGCGCGAGGATGCGCACGACCCGCGCGACGGGCTGGGCTCCTTCACGCCGCAGCAACGTGCCGAGCTCCTCACCATGGAGGAACTCCATCGTGAGGTAGAACGAGCCATCGCCGGTGTCGCCGAAGTCGATCACGCGCACCACGTAGGGCGACTCGATCTCCTTCGCGGTCTCGTACTCGCGCTTGAAGCGCTCGACGGCGATGCGGTCCTTGGCCACGTCGTCGTGGAGGATCTTGATCGCGACCTTCTGCCGCGTGGTCGCGTGCCGCCCCTCGTAGACGCGACCCATCGCGCCATCGGCCACGCGCATGACCACGACGTAGTCGCCGAAGCGACGGCCGAGCCGACGATCGGGCTCCTCGTCCTCCGGCTGGACGTGCACGTTGATGGTGCCGTCCTTGCCGCAGAACGAGATCGAGTCCTCGTAGATGGTCCCGCAGCTCGGGCAGCGACGGCTCACGGGGGCGATGCTAACCGTCGCGTGATCCAGCTTCAACGAAGCTGCACGTCGGGGCGCATCCGTCGACGCAGCGCGCCCGTGCGATCGTGCGCCGACTCGAGCCGCGCAGCCGCCGTACGTACCGGTTCCGACGCGGCTTGCACGCAGGCCACTGCTCGGATGCTCACCGTCGCCGCGGCCTCCGGGAGCACGGGCGCAATCGTCACGAGACGCTCCGCGGCGAGCGAGAGCCGTCGGGCGCGCTCGCCCAGATCGATGGCCACGGCCGCCTGCTCGAGCGCGCGCGTCAGCCTCTGTGCCCGCGACCGCTCCGTGTCCGTCACCTCCCCTGGCTCCACGCGCAGGCGCGGCGAGCACGACGTCTCGATCGCGCTCGTGGTGCCGCACGAGGCGCGACAGCGCGGGCTCACGTTCGGCGCCGTGAGGAGGCCCTCTTCGTCGCGCACGATGCGCACGTCCTCGGGTCGGTAGCGTAGCTCGCAGCGCGACACGCACTCCGCGAAGTCGCCCTCCGAGGCATCACACACGGCATCCGCGTGTACCCCGAGCGATGGACCCAGGGGCAAGGCCTCGCGCTCGGTGGCGACCCACGTGGCGAGCGCATCACAAGGCGACGCCTCATCGTCGCTCGTCGCCGCGGCGCCCTCGCGGGCGATGGCGAGACCTCGCCCGCACGCCTCGTCGAGATCGACGCCGAGCTCGCCGGCCTCGAGGACGAGGGCGCTCGAGGCCGCGAGGTAGGTCTCGATCTTGGCGGCCGCGGTGCTGGAGCCGAAGTCACGCGCGCAGTCCTCACCGGGCGCGAGCACACGCACACGCACGGTCGCGGCACACCCCGCCAGACAGAGCGCACACCCCACCGCGATCGCCGCACGGGCCGCCCTCGTCAATCCACCCTCCGAAGCCATCGACCCTCACGCGCCTTGTGGACGAGCACCGTCTCTTCGCCCGAGGCCGTCCGCACCATGAAGCACACGGCGCCCTGTTCCTCGTGATCGATCCATCGCCCCACGACAGCGATCAGCTCGTGCCGCAGGCCGCGCTCGGAGAACGCGGTCGGCGCGTAGCCCCACCCTGCCGACGCGCGCACCTCGACCTTGAGCGTCTCGCGGTGCGGCTCCCAGATCGGCGGCGCGATACCGCCCTCGAGCCGCAGGTCACGAACGGCCGCATCGACGAGGTGGTTGAGCGCGCCGAGCGGCGCGGGGGGATCGCACACGAGCACCAGCGTGTACTCGTCGCTCACGCGTCGGACGACGATCTCCCGTGCGTCCGCGACCACGTGGTACGCGTGCGGCGCACCGAGGAAGCGCTTGCCGTGCTCGACGATCGTGTGCGTCAGCACGTGGATCTGGGCCCCCGCGATCTTCGCGTCGAAGAGCCCGATGCGTGCGGAGTAGTCGACGCACTCGCCCTCGTCGTCGACGAACACAGCGACCTGCAGCTCCGGCACGTTCGTGCAGAAGCGACGCAGGATGGGCGTGAAGCCGGTCTCCGCCATGTCGCGCGGTGTCTCCGCGCGCGACACGCGCGACTGTCGTTCGGCGGGCATCAGGGGCCTCCACCGCGGCTCGGGTCGCCTGTCGAATCGAGCGATCTCGAGCTCGTGCCGAGGGGCATCTGCTCGGCGATCGAGAGCGCGTGCTGGTTCACGAGCACGGGTTGCTGCTCGGCGAGCCTCTCCGCGAGCTCGCTCGTCGCGGCAGCGCGCTCCTCGGCCGAGATCTGTCGACGCAGAGCCGGGAGCCACTCGTCGCGCGGGACCTCCCAAGGCGGCACGATCTCGTCGAGCACCACGACGTGCACCCCGTACGACGAGCGCACCACCTCGGGCAGGAGGCCGGGCGCCGCGGCCGAGAAGAGCGCGTTCGCGAACGACGCATCGAGCGCGTCGGGGCGCATCGCCTCGAGGTGCTCCACCGTGAGCTCGAAGGCCCCCTCGCGACCGACGTGGGCATCGAGCGCGGCCGAAGGATCGGCCTCGGTCGAGACCTCGTCGCGGAGGCTCCGCGCCAGACGAAAGGCCGCGTCCACGCGCGCCTGATCGGCGGAGGGCTCGAGCGGGACGAGCAAGTGCGTGGCGCGGCGCGTCTCGGGCTGCGAGAGCGCGCCCGCGATCTGATCGCGTCGGGCCTCGACGACCGAGTCGGGGACGCCCTCGGGCGTGCGGGTGGCCTCGATGTCGCGATGCAGGAGCTCGCGCACGGCAGCGCGTCGGGCGGCCGCCCTGACCTCGGGATCGTCGGCGACCGCGCTCGCCTCCGCGAGGTGTGCGATCGCGAGATCCTCCTCGAGCCGCCGCAGCGCGACCGCAGGCGAGACACCGTCCGCGCGGGCCGCGGCCTCGACGTCGCTCACGCGGATCGGCTCGCCATCCACCGTCGCGATCACGTCGCCACCGACCTCCGCCGACTCCCGGGCGCGCGCCTCGGGGATCGGAGCGTGCGTCGAATCGCCCTCCGGCGTAGGCGTTGCCGAGGATCCACGATCGGCTCCGCACGCGCTCGGGACCACCGCGACGAGCGACAGCACCGCGACGAGGGCCAGCGATCGGACGGAGCTGCGCGGGGCTCGCTGCACGCGCTCACTCCCCCACGGTGGGTCGGAGAAGACCGACCCCCGCCCAGAGGACCGACGCGCCCGCGACGAGAAGGAGCGCGGCCGCCACGTAGTCGCGCACGGTCACCTCACGCACACCGAAGCCGAGGCCGACGAGCGCGAGCACCACGAGGACGAGACCGACGACGTCTTTCCACATCGCGGCGCGAGCTTACCGCAGCGTCGGGCCCGAGCGCCCGATCACGGTCCCTCGGGCATCTCACCCGGACGGGGCTCGCGCAGCACGATCTCGCCGCGCCCCTGGTTCTGCACGGTGATGACGACGCGCGCGTCGTCGAGCGTCGCGGTCCACGGGAAGCCGTCCTCGATCTGCGCGGCCTCGAGCGGGTAGCGGCCCAGCTCCATCGGCGGCTCCGTCCCTCGCTGCACGAGCCAGCGGTGCTCCTCGACCTCGTCGATGCAGCGTCGGCTCTCCTCGCGCACGCGCACGCCCGCGCTCACGTCGCGCGTCTCGACGTGCACGTAGGGGCAGCGCTCCTCGTCGTGCGCGATCGAGTACCGGCTGATGAAGTAGAGGATGTAGAGGGAGAAGATCGCCGGGGCGGCGCCGAGCACGACGATGATCGGCAGCCACCACGGAGTCTTCTTCTTCTCGTCGGGAGGGGCGGCGTTGGTCATCGATCTCGTCTCTTCGCTCACATCGCGGGCGGGGGCGTCGGGCCGGCCTCGGGCGCCTCGTCCTCGACGCGCGCCTGACCGACGCGAGCCGTCGCGAGCTTGGTCGCGCCCACGGCGGTGAGCCAGGGCTCGAGCGCCTCGAGCGCACGCTCGGCCAGGACGGCGTAGCGCGCACGCTTGTGGAGGCCCTTGTTCTTCGCCTTCACCTGCACCTCGAGCGAGGGGAACATGCTGAACATCACGTTCGAGGGCTGGTAGCGATCGCTCGGCGTGCGGAGGTGCGACCACAACGATCCGAGCGCGCTCGGCCGCGGCGGCAAGCTGTCGGCGAAGGACGCACCCTCGGCGATCGAACGACCGAGCGCGATGCCCAGCAAGAGACCGCACGCCGCGCTCTCCACGTACCCCTCGACGCCCGCGACCTGCCCCGCGAGGTGCACGCCCGGCGCGCCACGGATCGAGAGATCGTCCTCGAGCACGCGCGGCGCCTCGACGAAGGTGTTCCGATGTACGCTCCCGTAGCGGAGGATCTCGACGTTCTCGAGGCCGGGGATCATCGAGAACACGCGCTTCTGCTCGGGCCACTTCATGCGTGTCTGGAAGCCGACCATGTTGAAGGCCGTGCGATCCTCGTCCTCGGGGCGCAGCTGCACGACTGCATAAGGCCAGCGTCCCGTGCGCGGATCGGTGAGGCCGACCGGCTTCATCGGACCGAACGCGAGGGTGCGCTCGCCGCGCTCCGCCATGACCTCGACGGGCAAGCAGCCCTCGAAGTACTTCACCTTCTCGAACTCGCGCGGCGCGACCTTCTCTGCCGCGCGGAGCGCCTCGACGAACGCCGTGTACTGCACCTTGTCGAGGGGACAGTTCACGTACGCGTCGTCGTTGCCCTTGTCGTAGCGGCTCGCGCGGAAGACCTTGCTCTCGTCGAGCGAGGCCGCGCTCACGATCGGCGCGATCGCGTCGTAGTAGGCGAGGTGATCGGTGCCCACGAGGGCGGCGATCGAGGCCGCGAGCGCATCGCCCGTGAGCGGGCCGGTGGCGATCACGACGGGGCGCTCCGTCGGGATCTCGGTGACCTCGCGCGCCTCGACCCGGATGCGCGGATGCGCGGCGATGCGCGCGGTCATGGCCTTGGAGAAGAGCTCGCGATCGACGGCGAACGCGCCACCCGCAGGCACGCGCACCTCGTCGCCCACGGCCATCACGAGCGAGCCCGCGCGACGCATCTCTTCCTTGAGGAGGCCGACGGCGTTGGTCAGTGCGGCGCCACGGAACGAGTTCGAGCACACGAGCTCGGCGAGCCCGTCACCGATCTGCGCGGGCGTACGCTTGCCCGGCTTCTGCTCGACGATGCACACGTCCACGCCGCGCTCGGCGAGCTGGAACGCGCACTCGCAGCCCGCGAGCCCTCCGCCGACGACGAGGACCTCGGTCACCACGCCCTCGTCACACGCTCGAGCGTCACGGGCAGACCGCCGCGCCCATCGCGGGGCACTCGCCGGTCGCGCAGCGATTGTCCTCGCCCATCGGATCGCAGGCCGCGCCTGCTTCGAGCACCGCGCGCAGGCGGAGCTCCACGCTCACGCTCGTCGCGGCCTCGAACGGCGCGTAGCCGTCGACGAACACGTAGTGCGTCCCGGGGCTCGCCCCCTCGACGAGCGCGAGCGAGCGGTAGTCGCCCTCGGGTGCGCCGACGTAGTCGTCGTCGCACACGAGCTCGGTCGTCTCGTTCTCGCAGCTCGACCGCACGTAGAGCACGGTGTCGAGATCGATCGGGTTCGCGGCGACGTTCGTCGACGCGATCAGATCGAAGCTGCCTTCGGGCACCGTGACAGCGAGCACACGCTCGCCCGCGTCCGCGGTGTACTCGCACCCCGTGCCCGACGCGATGCCCACGCCCTCTGTTAGCGAGACGACCTGCGTCGACACGCTGGGCTCGCTCGGCGTCGGCGCCGCGAGCGTGATCGCCGTCGCGGCCCCGCAGAGCGCGAGCGTCTCGCTCGACGCGACACACGTGCCCGCCTCACAGGTGTTGGGCGCGCGACAGAGGCGCGTCGAGTCGCAGCTGCCGCCGAAGCCCACCTCGCTCACCATGTCGATCACCACGTCGCGCGTCGCGCTCCGTGCGCCGTACGCGTCGTAGGTGAAGAGTCGCAGCGTGGTCGCGCTCCCGATGCCATCGAAGTCCGCGCTGCCCGGCGCGGTCGCGAGCTGCATCGCGAACGAGCCGGTCGTCACCTCGAGATCGAACGGATAGAAGTAGGGCCCGAGATCGTCGGCGACCGCAGCGTCGAGCGCGATGGGCGTTCCGTCGCTGGCGAGGAGCTGGAAGCCGACGCCGGTCGCGTTGGTGTCGGCGTCCATGCCGGTCGCAAAGATCTCGAGGCGATCATCGTCGACACGGCGCGCCGTCGCGGCCGTGAGCGTGGGCGCCGCGTTGGGCTGCGCCTCGAGCTCGAGCGTGTAGTTGCCCGACGACATGGTGCCCTCGGTGCCCTCGTAGCCGCTGACCACCAAGTAAATCGTCGTCCCGCCCGTGGCGGTGAACGCGCCCGCGCTGCGCACTTCGTCCTCCGCGACGTCGTCGAAGCACGCCTCGAAGCTGGTGGGCGTCGTCTCACACGCGGTGCGGATCTCGACCACGGTGTCGAAGGCCACGGCTGTCCCGTTCGTGAGATCGAACGCGATGCCCACGTCGCCCGAGCCAGGAACCTCGACGGCCACCACCTCTTGGGGCGGTCGCGCGCTGACCTCCGGGTTGGTGCACGAAGCGCCGAGCATCAGCGGTCCGGCCACGCCGCCGGTGGTGTTGCCGCTGAGGGTCATGGACTCGCCGAGCGCGAGCGTCACGCGGCGCGGCGCGGCGCACGTGCCGAGGCCCATCACCGCGGCATCCACCGCGCCCGCATCGCTCGAGGGCACGACTGCATCGCTGCCTCCCGAGGACGCATCCAGAGGGCCCTCGCTTCCGCCGCAGCCGAGGGCAGAGGAGGTGAGCACCGAGGAGATCGCGACCGCACGCAGGCACCCGAAGGATCGAAGCTGAGCCATGGCGGCGCGAGGGGTAGCGCCCGCGCCGAGGAGGTCAACCGACCACCGCGAGCGTTCCCCGTCGTCCTTGCACGATCACCCCCGCGAGCTCGAGCTCGGCCACCGCTGCCAGCACCTCCGCCACCGGTCGGTCGAGCCGCTCGACGATCGCATCGAGCTCGTCGATGCCCTCCTCGAGGCAGGACAGCACCTCGCGCGAGAGCGATCCCAGCGACCCGAGGTCGGGTGCCACGGAAGCCGCGCGAGCCACGGATCTCCCACGACGGTGGGGTGTTTCGCGTCGGGTGGCCGCGCGGGCGCCTCGCACGAACGGCAAGAACGGCGTGCTCTCGACGACCCGCAGGACGTCCCGCGCCGCCATGCAGGGCAGCGCGCCGCTCCGGAGCAGATCGTTCGAGCCCACGGCCTCCTCGTGCTCGGGCACGCGTGGGACCGCGAGCACCGGCAGGTCGAGGGCACGCGCATGCGCGGCCGTCGACAGCGCCCCCGATCGTGAAGGCGCCTCGACCACGATCACCGCACGCGAGAGCGCGGCGATGATCCGGTTGCGGGCCAGGAAGTGTCGCGGCCGCGGCGTCTCGTGGTCGTCGCGCTCGCTCAGCTCGCACCCTCCCCGCGCGACGATGCGCTCGTAGAGCGGCGCGTGCTCGGCGGGGTAGCGCGCCTCGAGGCCCGTCGCATGGACGACGATCGTCGTGCCGTGCGCGTCGAGCGCGCCCAGGTGCGCGGCGTGATCGACCCCGAACGCGCCGCCCGACACGATCACGCAGCCCTCCTGCGCCAGCTCGGCGGCGAGCGTGCGTGCGACGTGGAGCCCGCGCTCAGTCGCTGCCCGCGTTCCCACGATCGCGACGGCGCGCGTGAGCGGCGGGAGCACGCCCCGCATCCGCAGGAATTCGGGAGGCTCGAGGAGCCGCGCGAGCTCGGGCGGGTAGCCACGCTCCGCGCGCCTCAGGGTGAGGACGGTTGGGTTCGACATGGCGCGCCTCATCGCCCCGACGCGCCACGGGTTGCGCGAGGCCCTTCCGTGTCGACGCAAATCGGACTACGAAGCGCCGATGCTCGAGAAGACCGACCTCGTCGTGGGCACCGGCGCAGAGGCCGTGGCCGGCAAGAAAGTCAGTGTCCACTACGTGGGCACCCTCACGAACGGCACGAAGTTCGATGCCTCACACGATCACGGCGAGCCGTTCGTGTTCACCCTCGGCCGCGGTCAGGTGATCCGCGGCTGGGACGAGGGCGTGCTCGGCATGAAGATCGGCGGCAAGCGCAAGCTCGTGGTCCCCGCCGACATGGGCTACGGCGCCCGCGGCTTCCCGCCCGTGATCCCCGCCAACGCGACGCTCGTGTTCGAGGTCGAGCTGCTCGGCGTGGGCTGAGCGGCTCGCTCCAACGATGTCGAGCTGGACGACCGCCCTGACCGTCCTCGAGGTCGGCTGGGTCATCGTCATCTCGATCGGCATCGTCCTCGAGCGACGATCGCCCGTCGCGACGCTGGCCTGGATCGGCATCCTCGCGTGGCTGCCGATCTTCGGGATCGTCATCTACTACTTCTTCGGCCCGCGCCGCCTGCGCCGTCGGAAGATGAGGCGGCAGGAAGGCTCGCGCCTCCTCCTGCGCGCGATGCGCGACCTCGATCAGGAGCAGGGCGACGAGCGCTGGAACAGCCTGGCGAGGCTCGCGATCGCGGCCGGTGAGTCACCGCCGCTGCCCGCGACCGACGTCACGCTCTACCTCGACGGCGACCCGCTCTACGACGCGCTCGAGGCCGCGATCCGCGCGGCCAAGCACCACGTGCACGTCGAGTACTACATCTTCGACGACGACGCCGTGGGCCAGCGGATGATCGCCGCGCTCACCGAGCGCGCGAAGGCCGGCGTGGAGGTGCGCGTGGTGCTCGACGGCATCGGCGCCTACCGATTGTCGAGCCGCGCGATCGCGCCGCTCCGCGCGGCGGGCGGCGATGTCGCGTGGTTCAACCCGGTCTCGGGCTTTCGTCCACGCCTCGCGAACTTCCGCACGCATCGCAAGATCGTGATCTGCGATGGCCAGCTCGCGTTCACGGGCGGGATGAACGTGACCAAGAGCCACTCGATGCTCAGCTCGGGGGGATCCGCTTGGCGCGACACCCAGGTGTCCTTCCGCGGCCCCGCGTGCCGCGCGCTCCAGCGTGTGTTCCTCGAGGACTGGTACTTCGCGAGCGGGAAGTCGCCGCCGACGGGTGAGCCGTACTTCATCCCGGTCACCAACGACCCAGACGCCCACGCGCTCGTCCAGATCGTCTCCTCCGGCCCCGACCGCGACCTCTACGCGATCCACCAGCTCTTCTTCGGCGCCATCACCCAGGCCCAGACGCGCGTGTGGATCACCACACCCTACTTCGTCCCCGACGAGGTGATGCTCGCAGCGCTCGTGGCCGCAGGGCTCCGCGGAGTGGACGTGCGCATCCTCGTGCCTCGCTCGAGCGACAATGCGCTCGTCGACTACGCCGCGCGCTCCTACTACCCGGAGCTGGTGCGCGCACGCGTCCAGATCCACGAGTACACGGAGGGCATGCTGCACGCGAAGACGATGGTGATCGACGACGCGCTCTCGATCGTCGGCACGGCGAACTTCGACAACCGCAGCTTCCGCCTGAACTTCGAGGTCGTGGCTGCGATCTACGACGTGCCCACCACCAACGACCTCGCGCGTGCGTTCGAGGAGGACCTGCGCAAGTCGGCCGCGGTGAAGGTGCGTGAGGTCCGGGACAAGAGCGTCCTCGAGCGCCTGGGTGAAGGCGGCGCGAGGTTGTTCAGCCCTCTCCTCTGATCAGGCGCCGACGCTTCGCGACGCGCGCGTGGCCGATGTGCTGGCACGCGCTTCGTCACCAGTCAGGCGTCGCTGTCCTTCTTCACCGGGCAGCCCCAGCCGTCGTACTTGCCGTCGTGCTCTTCGGCGAGGAGGTGGAGGCTCGCCGCGATCTCGTGCACGTGGACCAGCTCCGCGGAGTCCACACGCGTCGCGCGCACCGACCAGCCGCTGCCGTCGTCGAGCTCACGCGACTCCGTCTCGAAGCGCAGCCCGGCGCACGCCTCGGCGTACGTGCGCGCGTGGACCTCGCGGGTGAAGGTCGCGAAGTGATCGATGGCGCGCGGCTGCTCGAGCCGATCGCCCGCCTTCTTCAGCTCGTCGACCACGCGACGATCTGCCATCCAGCGCTGCTCGATCGCGCCGGGAAAGAGCACCTGGAGGTAGTGCTGCCACTCCTTGTCCTCACGCACCTGGCTCATCACGCGTCGCGTGGGTGAAGGCCCCAGGGCCTCGCCCAGCGCCGTGCCCAGGTTGTCCGCGCGTGGCGCGTAGAAGAAGAGATCGCGGGTCCCGTTCCACGTCATGCGCCCCACGAACTGCGCATCGCAGTGCGTGCGCAGCGCCCGCACGAGCGCCTCCTCCACCTTGCCGAGCTCGTCGGCCTCCGCGTTGTCGGTGAGGCCGTCGACGCGCGGTCGGAGCAACGGAAAGCGCACCGAGAGCAGCCACGGCTTGGCCTCGAGCGGAGCCTCGTTGATGAGCCCGAGATCGAGCACCGTCGAGCACGGCTTCCCGTCGACGAGGAAGAAGTAGTAGTCCCAGTGGTCGCTCATCGTGGGGATCGCAGCGATGCGTCGGCGCGCATGGTAGCGCGACGCGCGGGGGTTCGTTCGACTCGCGACGCGCTCATCGGCATGCCGTCGGGATCTCTCGCTCGGCCTGCTCGAGCGTGCGGCGCCAGCCATCGATCGCCGCGACGCACGCCTCACCCGAGGCCTGGCCCAGCTCCTCGAGGTGGTCCATCTGCTCGCACGCGATGCGCGCGCGCTCGGCCTCCACGGGATCGCCGATCGCGTCGACGAACGCCGCGCAGCACGGTCGAGCGCGAGCACACGCCGTCGCTGTGTCGAGGCTCGACGGGGTCGGCGCGG
>JAFLCL010000280.1 GCA_017303575.1 Deltaproteobacteria bacterium | reverse complement strand
GCGCGCTCGAGATCCTCGCGGCGCCGCGCCTGCCAGGCGAGCGCGAGCGTCGCGCCGCCGTCCCATGGATCGACGCGAAGACGTCGCCACGTCTCGCCCTCGCCCGCCAGCTCGGCCTCCGACGCGGGCAGCCGCGTGAGGTCGTACGCGAGCCACGCGCTCACGAGCAAGACGGACGCCACGCCGAGCCCCACCAGCAGACCTGGTCGTGTCCGCGGCGGCGTCGGTCGCTCGCCCTGCGTGCGCCCGCACGACGCGAGCCTGTCGTAGAGATCGGGGTGCACCCGCTTGCGGCCCGTCACCATCGGCGCGAGCGCGTCGTGGTGGATCTTCTCGAGCGCGCGGGCGAGCTGCTCGCTCCCCACGTGGTCGCGCGCGTGTGCGTCTGCGCGCTCCTCCATGCGTCGCGCGAGGCGCACCACCGCGATGAGGATGCCCACACCCGCGAGGAGCAGCGTGACGAGACAGAGGAGCTGCACCTCGTCCGACACGCCGAGCGCCCACAGCACGGTGGGACCGAGCGAGAGCCCTGCGATCAAGAGCGAGGCTGCGCCGACCCGCGCGAGCGCGACCCACGGCGCCTCCGAGAGGTGCCCCGCCTCGTGCGCGAGCACCGCGTCGAGCTCCTCTTCCTCGAGCAGCTCGGTGATGCGATCGGTGACGACCATGGTGCGTGCCCACGGGATCGCAGCGGCGTTGGCGAATGGAACGCTGCCCGTCGGCAGCCGCCACACAGACGCGAGCCACACGCCCTCACGCGAGGCCGCGCGACGCGCCAGCGCGACGATGCGCGGGGAAGGACGACGCACCGCGCCCGTGAGCACGAGCGCGCCGAGGCCTCCGTACGCGACCCCGAGCACGACGATCACGATCGCGAGCGCGACGAGCCCCCAGCGCAGCGCGCCGTCGTCTTGCACCAGCGGCAGGCGCGTCGCGAGGTGCACGATCGCGAGGGGACCGAGCAGGTACGCGCCCATGCGAAGGCGCAGGGCGATCACGTCGCGAAGCGTCGTCCGATCGATCGCGCCCCCCACGTGCTCGCGCTCGACGAGCCGACCGATGCCGCCACCGACGAACGCGACCACCGTGGTCAGCGCGCCGAAGATCTCGGACCACCCCGAGCGCGGCGTGTGGATCCACGCAGGCCCCAGCGCCGTCGAGCCCAGCATCCACGCGAGCTCGAGCTGCACGAGCCCCACGACGAAGCAGGCCGATCGGAACGGCGCCACGCGCACGGCGCGCGCGTGCGGATCGACGGCGGCCTCGCCCTTCGACTCGCCCTTCGAGAGCAGGAACATCGCGAGCACGCGGGCGCTCGCGATCGGCACGAGGAACGCGAGCAGCAGCGTCGCGAGCGGACGCAGGAGCGCCTCCTCGAGCGGCCACGGATGGAGCGCGTCGAGGAGTGCGCGCATCTCAGTCCGCGAGATCGAGCAGCACCGGCGCGTGATCGGACGGCTGCTTGCCCTTGCGCTCCTCGCGATCGATGCGGACGTCACGCACGCGCGCACGCAGCGGCTCGGTCACGTCGAGGTGATCGATGCGGAGGCCATCGTTCTTGGGGAATCCGAGCATGCGGTAGTCCCACCACGAGTAGAGGCCGGGCGCGTCGTTCACGAGGCGCAGCGAGTCGGAGAGGCCCCAGCTCCGCAGCTCCCCGAGCGCCGCGCGGACCTCGTCGGAGAAGAGGACCGTCGCGCGCCACAGGTCGGGGTTCTTGGTGTCGCGCTCGTCGGGCGCGACGTTGAAGTCACCCGCGAGCACGAGCGGCATCGCAGGCGAGAAGTCCCGCTCGAGCATCGCGCGCAGGCGCTTGATCCACGCGAGCTTGTACGCGTACTTCGCGCTCCCGAGCTCGCCGCCGTTCGGAAAATACGCCGAGATCACGCGGACCCCGCGGAACACGCCCGAGATGAGGCGGGCCTGCGGATCGTCGACGTCGTCGCCCATGCCGCGCTTCACGTCCTCGAGCGGCTCGCGAGTGAGGATCGCGACCCCGTTGTAGGTCCGCTGCCCGAACGTCTCGGCGCGATAGCCCGCCTCGCGCACCGCCTCGAACGGGAAGTGCTCGTCCTCGACCTTGAGCTCCTGGAGACAGAGCACGTCGGGCTTGTGGCGCCCGAGGATCGCGATCAGACGATCGTGTCGGGCACGGATCGAGTTGAGGTTCCAGGTGACGATGCGCATCCCCGGTCCCCGCTTCCGATCAGCTCACGTTGTCCCAGCTGCCCTTGATCGCACGGAAGTCGTCGATCGCGGCCTCCGTGAGGTCGAGCGCGCCGCCCTCCATCAGCTTCTCGTGCACCGCCTTGGGCGAGCGGTCGCCCCAGCTGCGCGGGACATCGAGCCGGATGTTGAGCGGGATGCCGGCGAGGATGCCCTGCTCTTCCAGCGCCCAGAGGATCTCGGCAGCGAGGAACTGGCCCGCGACCTTGCGCGTGGTGCGGCCGAGGTGCGCCGCGAGGGGGAAGAGATCGTAGACGGCCACGGTCTCGGCCGAGAGCTGCATCTTCTCGCGCAGCGCTGTGAACGCGCGCGGCGGCACCGACAGCTCCACGATGTCCATGCCCGCGATCTCCTTGCCGCCCGCGGCCTTGCGCGCGCGCTCCCAGGCGTCGGCGTGGCTGAGCGTGATCGCGGCGATGCGCGCGTTCGCGTCGTGGATCGCCGTGAGCACGATGAACGGTCGCGGGTCCTGCCCACGCGCCGGCAGATCCTCGTGCGGCTCCTCGGAGGCGCGCCCGCCCGACGACGACTCGTGCTGCTCCGGCTCGCTGGCGCTCGGCGCCTCGGCGGCGATCTCGGGCGAAGCCTCGGCGGAGACGACGGGCTCGGGCGTGTTCGTGACTTCGTCGGACATGGTGGTTCTCTCGCGCGCGATGCAGGGTCTGACCCCGCGGGGGCGCAGACGGTGCCGCAGAACATCGCGTCACGCAACGCGCTCGCGTGTTGAACGTCCCCGAGTTTGCGCTACGTGGCGCGCGCCCATGGACATCGTGATCCTGCAAGCGTCCGCGTACGAGCTCCCCACCTCCAAGCGAGTCGGAGTGATCGCGCACGACGGAACCACCGACCTCCGCGTCTGGCCCGGCCCCGGTCCCGACAAAGATCTCTCTTTCGCGTACGGACCGCCCGAGCTGTCGCGTCTGCTCGATGCCGAGCGACAGCGCGTCGGCGGACAAGCTGCGCTCGGAGGCGTGACGCGCCTCCACCCCGGCAAGCTGCACTGCGACTTCCTGCTCTGGCTGGCCACGCGCCCGCCCGAGCAGGCAGGCGTGCAGGCGCCCGCGCCCTCGAAGGACATCCTCGAGCAGTCGGTGCGCGCGGTCCTCGACTTCGTCTCCACACGCAACGTGATCCGCGTGGCGTTCCCCGCGCTGGGCGCGGGGCCCTCGTCGATCGGAGACGCCGAGCGCATCGCGATCATCGCGCGCGCCTGCAGCGCCTACTACGAAGACTGCCTCGCGAACGGGCGCCCCAACACCATCGAAGAGGTGCTCGTCTGCGACGCGCGTCTCTCGGTCGTCACCGCGGCGCGCAAGCTCGTGAGCCACATCGCGAAGATGCCCGCGCCCGAGAAGCCGCTGCCAGGCGTGACGCCGCCCAAGCCCGAGCGCGCGCCCCGCGCGAGCAGCAGCGGCGGTGCACGCAAGCCCGCGGCAGCGGCGCCCAAGCGCGGCAAGCTCGAGCAGAGTGAGATCTCGTACGCGCGGGCGCACAGCCGGCCGTGGGATCGCGCGACCCGCTACAGGGTCGGCGACTGGTTCCTCCACTCGAAGTTCGGCGTCGGCCGGGTCGAGGAGACCACCACGGATCAGTTCATCGTGGTCTTGTTCGAGGACGGCGAGACGCGTCGCCTCATCCACGCGGGTTGAGCCGTGCGCCTCGAGATCAACCCCGAGCACCCCGAGCCGCGCAAGATCGAGCGCGCGATCGCCGTGCTGCGCGAGGGCGGCGTGATCGCGTACCCGACCGACACGGTCTACGGGATCGGCTGCGACATCACGCAGAAGCGCGCGATCGATCGCGTGTATGCGATCAAGCGGATGAAGCCCGACCAGCCGCTCGCGTTCATCTGCCCCGATCTGGGTGACCTCGCGAAGTACGCGACCGTCGACGACCGCACGTACCGCTTGATGCGCAGGCTCACGCCGGGCCCCTACTGCTTCATCCTCGAGGCGAGCCGTGAGGTGCCGCGCATCCTCCAGATGAAGCGCAAGACGGTGGGCATTCGCGTGCCGCACAACGAGGTCGCGCTCGCGCTCGTGCGCGCGCTCGGCAATCCGATCGTGTCGAGCACGGCGAGCAAGAACGGCGAGCCGCTCAACGACCCGGCCGACATCGACGAGGCCTTCCCGGGGCTCGATCTGATCCTCGACGCGGGCGCTGGCGGCCTGACGGCCTCGACGGTGCTCGACGTGACGGGCCCCGACATCGTCGTGGTCCGCGAGGGCGCCGGCGCCGTCGACGCGCTCTGAATACGATCGGGGATCGCGTCGTCCGAGCGCGCTCTCGAGCGCGAAGCACACGGAGGACGCGATGACCCGACGATCGATCCCGAACGAGCTCACTCTCGCAGGCGCGGTGCTCGGGGCCGCGCTGCTCGGCCTGCTGGGTCCCGGGGCGGGCGAGGCGCACGCGCTCCAGTGCGGGCAGAGCATCGTCGTCGTGGGAGATCGCATGGGCGCGGTGAGCGCGCGCTGCGGTCAGCCGACGACCCAGAGCACGCGCCACGAGACGGTCACCGAGTGGATCGTGCCGCCCAGCGCAGGCTTCGCGGGACAGTCACGCACCGTCACCATCGAGGTCATCGTGTGGACCTACGACTTCGGTCCGGGTCGCTACGTGGAAGAGCTCGAGTTCCGCGACGGCGTGCTCACGCGCATGCGCTCGCTGGGGCCGAGCCGTAGGACGCGCTGAAACGTGGGTCGGCGGGCTCGATCCGCTTGAGAATTCAAGGGATTTGGGGTCAACTCGCCGCGATGAACCTCGTCAGCCAGACGTGTGCGAGCTGCGGCTTCGAGAACCCTCGCGCCTTCAAGGCGTGCGCGGCATGCGGAGCACCCCTCGGCGCCAGTGCGCGCGCCACGGGACGCGCCGCCACCCCCGGTCACAGCGTGGAGGCGACGATCGTCTCCGCCGCGCCGCTCAGCCCGTCCGTGCAGCGCGTGATCAGCGGCGCCGACGTGACGGGTCCGCAGCGCGCGATGGACGAGGTGGACCTCGGCGAAGAGCTCACGTCGGACGAGCTCGCGATCGACGTTGGCGGCACCCGCGTGCCGTCGCAGCCCGCGCCCCCGCCGGACGACGTCGAGCCGCCGATCGTGGGACAGGAAGAGGCCTCGAGCGCGATCCGATCGGGCATCGACGGCGCGTTCTCCAGCGGCAAGCCCACCCTCGTGGTGCTCGAGGGCGGCGAGGGATCGGGGCGCTCGCGCCTGCTCTTCCACGCGGCCGAGCTCGCGGCCCGCATGTACCCGAGCGTGCGCATCCTCTACGGCATCTCGCGCAACGGCGACGGCGCCAACGCGCCGTTCTCGCGCCTCCTCCTGGAGCGCTTCGGCGTCACGCCCAGCTCGAGCCCGGCAGCCGTGCGCGGCCTGATCGCGACGATGGTCGCCGAGGCGATCCAGAGCTCGGACGCGATCCAGATCGGCGAGACGTCACACCTACTCGGTCACTTCGCGGGCATCCCCTTCCCCGACAGCCCGTTCTTGATGGGCATGGAGGACAGGCCCGAAGAGCTCAAGCGTCGCGAGCTCGCCGCGCTCAAGCGTCTCTTCACCGGCGACGCACAGCAGCGGCCCACGCTCGTGCTGATCGACAACCTGCACCTGGCCGAGGACGACGCGTGGGCGATCCTCGAGGCGCTGCTCGGCTGCGAAGCGGGCATCGCGTTCGTGTGCGCGGGGTCACCTCCCGTCGGCGAGCGCGCGAACAACCTGACCGTGCCCGGAGGCATCGCGGTCGGCCCGATCGCGCCGCTCGGCGAGAGCGACGTCGCCTCGATGCTCCAGATCCTCTTGCCCGCGCTGAGCATCGCGCCCGAGCCCGTCGTGGCCGCGCTGACCCATCGATCGCGAGGAAATCCGGGCGCGCTGCGCGAGCTCGTGTTCGCGCTCGTCGAGGCGGGCCTCTTCAAGAAGACGCCCGACGGAATCGTCACCGACGTGAACAAGCTCGAGTCGGGCGCGCTGCCCGTCACGATCGAGGATGCGATCCGCGCGCGCCTCGGTCGGCTCGACGATCTCGAGCGTGCCACGGTCGATCGTGCGGCGGTGGTGGGCGAGGTCGCCTGGGACCGCGCGGTGCTCGCGATGATGCGGTCGGAGCGCAACGCGCCTAGCGAGAGCGCCGATCCTTCGACGCTCTGGCCCGACGACGACGACGAGTCTGCGCTCGCAGGCGCGCTCGAACGCCTGATCGACAAGGGCTTCTTCGAGCGCGTCGAGGACCCCGACGTGCCCAACGTCACGACGTACCGGTTCCTCCACGGTCAGAGCCGGGACTTCGTGTACCGACAGATCCCCGAAGACGTCCGCCGTCGTCGTCATCAGACGGTCGTCGACTGGTTCACCAACGCCGTCGACGTGCCGAGCGAGTCCATCGCATCGCTCGCGGCGCCGCACCTCGAGAAGGCCGGGCACCTCGCGCGCGCCGGCCGCGCGCACCTCGAGGCGGCGCGCCACGAGCACGCCAAGATGCACACGCAGAGCGCGCTGCGATCCGTCGAGAAGGCGCTCGAGCTGCTCACCAGCGAAGAGCTCTCGCGCCGCGTCGAGGCGCTCCACATCCACGGCTCGGTGCTCACGACGCTCGGCCGCTACGACGAGGCGATCGCGGCGTTCAGCGAGATGCTCCGCGTCAGCTGGCGCTGTGGCGCGCGCGGCAAGGGTGGCGCGGCGCTCAACCGCATCGCGCGTGTTCACACGATGCGCGGCAACCTCGAGGCCGCGCGCGGCCCGCTCATCCGCGCGCTCCAGCTCTTCCGCGCCGCGGGTGATCTGCGCGGCGTCGCGAGCTCGCTCGACGATCTCGCGCAGCTCGAGCGCCTCCGAGGCGATCTCGATGCAGCGCTCGATGCCTCGAGCGAGGCGCTCGAGATCCGACGACAGGCAGGCGATGCGCGCGGCGAGGCCGTCTCGCTCTCGACGGTGGGTCTCATCCAGCACTCGCGAGGCAACCTCGACGCAGCGGAGGACGCGTTCCGCGCCGCGCTCAAGCTCCGCGAGTCGATCGGCGATCGCGCCGGCACGATGCAGTCGCTCAACCACATGGGCATCATCCTCTACGAGCGCGGTGACCGAGATGCGTCCGAGGCCGCGTGGCGCGCGTGTCTCCAAGAGGCGCGCAAGATGGCCGATCGCCGCATGCAGGGCTTCGTGCTCAACAACCTCGGCGAGTCGCTCGCGCTCGCGAACAAGCCGGCCGAGGCGCGCGCACTCTTGCTCGAGGCGCAGGGCGTGGCGCGGGAGCTCGCCGACAAGCGCGTGCTCGCGGAGGTCGAGCGCAACCTCGGCCTCATGGCGCTCGCGCTGGACGACGACGAGGCGCCGGCGATCCTCGGCCGCGCGCTCGTCTTGGCGCAGGACTACGGCGGCAAGGAGGCGATCGCGCGTGCCCAGCACGCAGTGGCGCGAGGCCGGGCGCGCACGCTCTTCGACGCCACGGGCAGTGCGGATCGACGCGCCGAGGAGTCCTTCCTCGTGGCGGTCGATCTCTACCGAGACCTGGGCAACGAGCCCGAGGCAGCGCGCGTCATGGCCGAGCTCGGTCGTCACCTCGTCGAGCGCGGCGACGTGGAAGGCGCCAAGGATCGGCTGCGTGAGGCGCGCGCCATCATGCGAAAGCACAACCTCTCGGATCTGGACAAGGTCGAGCAGACGCTCGCGGATCTCGGATAGCGCGTGCGGATCGCGATCGCTGTCGCGATCGGCCTCGCGCTGATCGCGCTCCTCGGTCTCGAGGCGCAGGCGGTCTCACGCGATCTCGACACACCACGTGATCTCCACCGCGTGGATTTCGTGGGCTCGGCCGCGTGCACGCGCTGTCACGCGGAGCACGCGGCGTCCTTCGAGCGCACCTTCCACCGCACGATGACGCGCGAGGCGACACGCGACACAGTCTTCGCGCCGTTCGCAGGCGAGACGCTCACCTACGGCGGCTTCGAGGCGCGCATGACGACCGAGGCTGGCCCCGAGGGCGCGCGCTTCGTCGTGACGCTCTCGCGCGGCGAGCACGTGGTCGATCGCGCCATCGTCGGTCGCACGGTGGGCTCGCATCGGGATCAGCAGCTGCTCGTGCGAGAGGACGATCGCTGGGTGCGCCTGCCTGTCGCGTGGGACATCGAGGAGGCTCGCTGGATCCACATGAACGAGGCGTTCCTCACGCCCGATCCCCCGGGCCTCGACGACGATCACGTCGCGCTCGCGGAGTACGCACGCCACGTGGTCACGTGGAACGACAACTGCGTCTTCTGCCACAACGTCGGTCCGCGCCCCGGCCTCGATCCTGCGAGCGGTCGCTTCACCACGGAGGTCGCCGAGCTGGGCGTGGCGTGCGAGGCGTGCCACGGGCCGGGGGCAGATCACGTGCAGGCGAACACGAGCCCGATGCGTCGCTACGCGCTCCACGCGGGGGGACTGCATGATCGATCCGATCCGAGCATCGTGAGCCCCGCGCGCTTGAGCCCCGAGCGATCGGCGGACGTGTGCGGCCGCTGCCACGGGCAGCGCATCACCGACGACGTCTCGCGCTTCCTGACCCACGGAGATCCGTTCGTGCCGGGCGAGGACCTCGCGCTCTACAGCGCGCCGCTCTTCGTCGACACTACGATCCGGGGCGAGGAGGTGTTCGCGGCGCGCTTCTGGGACGACGGCACCGCGCGGCTCACCGCCTACGAATTCCAGGGCTACACGCAGTCGCGCTGCGCCACCGAGGGAGCGCTCACCTGCACCGACTGCCACGGGATGCACGAAGGCGATCCGCGCGGGCAGATCCGACCGTCGGTGGCGGGCGATGCGATGTGCACGCGCTGTCACGACGCGCTCGCGCGCGACGGCGAGCGCCTCGAGCACGTGTCGATCTCACCGAGCCTCGAGGACGAGCACGCGCGCGTCGCGTGCGTCGACTGCCACATGCCTCGCGTGGTCTACGGCCTGCGTGAGGCGCACCGCAGCCACCGCATCGACATCCCGCGCCCCGGCGCGCGTACCAGCGACAGGCTCGATGCATGCGCTCTCTGTCATCTCGACGGAGGGCATCAGCCCGATCGCGCCGCGGCGGCGCCCATCGACGATCTCTTCGCAGGAGACCCCATTCAGCGCGTGATCGTGGCCTCGGCGCTCGGCCGAGAGGACGTGGCGTTCACGTCCCGCGAGCGACTGACCTTCTTGCTCGAGAGCATGCGCGACGACCGCTACCCCGGTGTGCGATCGGTCGCGTTCGCGAGCCTGCGCGCCAACGTCGATCGCGCGATCGGGACGACGGAGTTCTCGCCTACGGCTTCGTCGCGGGTGCGTGACGCGGAGGTCGTGCGGCTCGCCGACGCCCTCTCCCTCACGGTGCCATCGCCCGATCTCCATGCGAGCCTCCGCGCGCGCGCCTCGGAGCGTGCGATCGAGATCGGCGAATGAGCGAGCCCGATGACGACATCGACCTGCGCGGCCTCCGCGGCGCGCGAACGCTCGGCTGGGTTGGGCTCGCGACGTGGGCGATGCTCGGGATCGCGCTCGAGGCCGCGCACGGGCTCAAGCTCGCGGGCTACCTCGACGACGAGCTCACGCGCCTGCTCCTCACGCTCGCGCACGCCCACGGCGTCGCGCTCTCGCTGCTCCTCGTGGTGTTCGCGCACGCGGGCGCACCGCTGCTCTCGAAGGCGGACGCCTGGACGTCGCGCCTCCTCACGGGCGCCGCGGTCGCGCTGCCGCTCGGATTCGCGCTCTCGTCGATCGCCCACCCCGAGAGCGATCCCGGCATCGCCATCCTGATCGTGCCCATCGCCGGGCTCGCCCTGGTGATCGGCCTCGCACGCGTCGCGTTCGCCTCGTGGCGATCGCCCTGAGTCAAGCTCGCTTGGCGAGCACTCGATAGACGGGCAAGTGATCCTCGTCGGCGCGGGCCTCGCGGTTCGAGCGCGCACCATAGGGGTTCGCGATCTCGAAGCCGCCCTCGAGCGCGAACGCGGGCTTGCCCTCGACCTCGTAGGAGACGATGCGATCACGCATCTCGATGCCGCGATCCTCGACGTCGGTCTGCATGAAGAGCTCGCCGCCCGGCGCGAGCAACCGCGCGACCTCGCGGAGGAAGTCGTCGTCGAGCACGCGCCGCTTGCCGTGCTTCTTCTTCCACCACGGATCCGGGAAGTGCAGGAACACGCGCGCGAGACCCGCGTGGGGCCGAAGGCGCGGGAGGATCTGTCGGGCGTCGCCCGAGAGCGCCACGACGTGCGTGAGCCCCTCGCGCTTGCGCCGCTCCTCGACGAGGTGCCCCCACTTCGCCTTGATCTCGATGCCGAGGATCCGCGAGCCCGGCGCCGAGCGGGCACGCTCGATCAGGAAACGCCCACGTCCGAAGCCGATCTCCAGCTCGCGCGGGCCTTCTCCGGGGAGCAGCGTGTCGAAGTCGATGTCGCCGTCGGGCGCCCGACGCGCCATCTCCCCGTAGCGGATCGGCGGCGGCGCCACGTACTTCGGGGTCTGGGTGGCGCGCGGAGTGGCGGGTGGGTCGTGGGGCCGGTCGGACTGCATGGGCTGCCAATCTTGACCCCACCCGTGCCATTCCGGTACCAACGCCCTGCGCACGAAGAAGTGCGCGCGTCCCTTTCGAGCGCCACCCCGCGCTCCGTCTCCCTGGAGGCTCCGTGCCCAAGATTCTCGCGGTCGACGACAGCGCCACGATGCGGAGGGTTCTCGAGCTCACGTTCTCGGGGCTCGAGGGATTCGAGGTCGTGTCGTTCGACTCGGGTGACGCAGCCCTCTCGCACGCACAGAGCCAAGGCGGCGATCTCTTGATCGCCGACGCCTCCATGTCGCCCGACGGCTACGACCTCTGTCAGCGCTTCAAGGGCAACGGCGCGACGGGCGGAATCTCCGTCCTGATCCTCGGCAGCCAGCACACGCCGATCGACGCCGACAAGGCCAAGGGCGCGGGGGCCGATGACACGGCGCTCAAGCCGTACGACACGAACACCTTCATCGAGAAGGTGAAGGGCCTGATCGCCAAGGGCGGCGCACGTGCACCGGCCGCGCAGGTCGCGACCTACCGACAGGCGCCCGCAGCAGTGGCCGCGCCCGCGGCAGCCGCCGCCCCGAAGAAGCCCACCCTCGAGCTCGCGGACGACGACGAGCCCGTGCTGACCGT
>JAFLCL010000028.1 GCA_017303575.1 Deltaproteobacteria bacterium | reverse complement strand
GGGCATGGCGTGTCGCGGCGGCGCGATGGGCGCGCCCGCGGCATGCGCACCCACGGCAGCCACGGTGCGCGGCATCGGCGAGGCCTGCACCGTGGGCAACCAGTGCATCGGCGGCAGCGCATGCCTCGACTTCGGAGACGGCCTGCGCTGTCAGCAGCTCTGTCCGATGGGCTCGATCGGCGCGTGCGGCAGCGGCTTCGCATGCAACGGCACGATCACCGGCGGCGATGCTTGCATCCAGGTCTGCCGCCCGCTGCCCGAGGTCTGCGACATCTACACGCAGGACTGCGTCGATCCCACCGAGGCGTGCACCTTCGCCACCAACCCCGAGACGGGCGAGCGCTACACGGGCTGTCGCACCGCGGGCACCCGCACCGATGGTCAGCCGTGTGGCGGCGGCATGGGCTCCTGCGCCCGAGGCCTGGTGTGCATCACGGAGATGGGCGTCGCGAGCTGCCACTTCGCGTGCGACCCAGCCATCACGCCCACGACGTGCCCTTCCATGCAGGCGTGCACCGGCACGGCGCGCAGCTGGGGCGTCGGCTACTGCCAGTCATCGATGTGAGCCTCATGGAGACGCGCAAACGGCCTCTCTTTTTTGGTACGGTCGCCGCCATGATGCTCCGCATCGCGCTCTGCCTCGGGCTGTGTCTCGCCGCCTCGATCGCTCCGGTCGCGACCTCCGTCGCGCATGCCCAGCGCGCCGAGACGACGCAGTCGATCATCCAGCGAGGACAGAGCGAGTACGACGACCTGCGCTTCCAAGAGGCGCTCCAGACGTTCTCGGCGGCGCTCGTCCGCGCCGGCAACACGCCCGCGGATCTCGCGCGCATCTACCGCTACCTCGCGCTCACGTACCTCGCGCTCGATCGCCGCGAGGAGGCCGAGGGCGCGTACCGATCGCTGCTCGGCCTCGCGCCCGACACGATGCCCGGCTCCGACATGAGCCCGCGCTTCCGCGAGTTCTTCACGCAGGTGCGCACGCGCTGGGAGGCCGACGGTCGCCCCGGCCTGCCGCCGCCCGCGCCGGTGAACATCGCGCACCGCTCGCCCCCGCAGGCCGAGCGCGAGCAGGAGGTCACGCTCACGGCCACGCTCGAGGATCGCGATCAGCGCGTCGCGACGCTCGTGCTCGCGTACCGCCAGGGCACGAGCGCCGTCTTCCAGCGCCTCGACATGACACGCGACGCCGACGGCTCGTTCAGCGCGACGATCCCCGCGAGCGCCGTCTCGCCGCCGCTCGTCGAGTACTACTTCGAGGCCATCGACGCGGGCGGCCTCCCCGTCGCAGGCCGCGGCGACGTCGCCGCTCCGCTTCGCATCGCGGTGCCCGCGCCCGGCGGCGACATCACCAGCGAGCCCGGCTTCTGGATCGCGATCGGCGGCGGCGCCCTCGTGCTCATCGGCGGCGCGATCGCGCTCGGCGTGGTGCTGTCCAACCAGGCCCCTCCGAACGGCACCCTGGTCTTCACGATCAACGACTGACCCGCTCGAGTCGCCGAGCGGCGACAGTCCACAGGATGTCGCCGGTCGACGACATCGGCGGTCTACCCCCGACGCGCAAGTACCAGAAACGAGGGAGGCCCGACACCCAGAGCGATCGTGGAGCTCTTGCGCGTGGCAAGTGAGGGCCTCGACGCACCCATCCTCGACACGCTCACGACCGCCATCACCAAGCGCGCCATCCAGTGCGTGAAGTGGCTGGACCGGTGACGCCAAGACCAATTGCCTTGCTGCGCTCGTACACCTCGCGTGCACTCACGTACATCCGGCGTACACAACGCGATCATCACCGCGCCAATGTCGAGGTAATTCGTGGCATCCCACGTGAAGTATCGAGCGCGGAGGTCTCGATGCTGGTGCGTAGTCTCGGGGGTGTCGGAACGGTCGGTCTCGTCGTGCTCGCGCTGATCGCGCACCAGCTCGGCTGGGTCGATGGGCCGTCGCTCGCGCGCGCCGGTGCGGTGCTCGCGCTCGTGGTCGCGCTGGTCGGCGTGGTGCGCCTGCCGTGGGATCTCGTGTTCGAGGCGCGCAACGTGCTCGCGCGTCAGGCGCGCTCGCAGCGACGCAAGCTGGAGGTCGACGCCGTCGAGGTCGCGTTCGCGAAGGCCAGCGCCACCCGTGCCCTCGTGCTCGCGATCGCGCTCCACGTGGTCGGCGCCGCCCTCGCTTTCGCGGCGCGCGGCCTCGTGGGCGACGAGCTCGGCCTCGTGCTCGCCATCGCGTTCGTCGGCTCCATGGCCGTGCGGCCGGTGCACTCGTTCTACGTCCACACGCGCGTCCGACTCGGCATGGCCGCGCGCGACGCCGAGGTCCCGCAGAAGGACGCCGTGGCGCTCGCCGACTCCCTTCGAGGTCTCGAGGAGCGCATGCGCGAGATGGACGCCGAGCGCGAGACGAGCCGCGAGGCGCTGCGTGCGCAGCTGAGCGTGATCGAAGAGCGCGCGAGGGAGGACGCGAGCGCGTGGCGCAAGAGCAGCAACGTCACCGACGAGAAGCTCGACCGCGTGCTGCGCGAGCTCGAGCGCACGGTCGAGAAGACGCAGCAGAGCGCCGAGGTGCTCGCCGGCATCCGCGCGTTCGTGCGCCTCATCCGCGAGTCGTGAACGGCCGTTCGTGCGTGACGTTCTCGCGACGCGACGTGTCTCCTCTCCGGGTGAGCAGGCCGCCGTGGGTCACGGCGCGCGGCGAGCCCCTTATCCTCGCGCCCTCCACGGCCTTCCCTCGGAGCAGGACATGCCGCTCGATCACTACATCACCCTCGGCCGCTCGGGCCTTCGCGTCTCCCCGCTCTGCCTCGGCACGATGACGTTCGGCGAGGACTGGGGCTGGGGCTCCAGCGTCACCGACTCCGAGACGATCCTCGACGCCTACCTCGCGCGCGGCGGCAACTTCATCGACACCGCCAACGCGTACACGAAGGGCCACTCCGAGAAGATCCTCGGCGATCACCTCGGCCGTCATCGGAGCAAGCGCGACCGCGTGGTGCTCGCGACGAAGTTCCTCAGCAACATGTACCGCGGCGATCCGAACGGCGGCGGCGCGCATCGCAAGGCGATCGTCCAGCAGTGCGAGCAGTCGCTGCGCCGGCTCCAGACCGACTACATCGACCTCTACTGGATGCACGCCTTCGACGCGACGACGCCCATCGAAGAGACGATGCGTGCGCTCGACGATCTCGTGCGCGACGGCAAGGTCCGCTACCTCGGCTTCTCCGACACGCCGGCGTGGAAGTGCGCGCAGGCGCAGACGATCGCGAGCTTCCGCGGCTGGGCACCGCTCGTCGCGCTGCAGATCGAGTACTCGCTCCTCGAGCGCACGGTCGAGGGCGAGCTCGTGCCGATGGCCCGCGAGCTCGGCCTCGGGATCACGCCGTGGTCTCCGCTCAAGAGCGGTGTCCTGACCGGCAAGTACAAGCGCGCGGATCACGGCAAGCACGAGGCTGGCCGCGGCGTGTGGGCGCTCTCTGCGCTGAACGACCGCACCTACGATCTCCTCGAGGCCCTCGAGCGGATCGCCGAGGCCCACCGCACGACGGTCTCGCGCGTCGCGATCGCGTGGGTGCAGGGCCGCCCCGGCGTCACGAGCACGATCCTCGGCGCGCGCACGATGGCGCAGCTCGAGGACAATCTCGCCGCGCTCGAGGTCACGCTCACCGAGAAAGACCTCACCGAGCTCGAGGCGCTCACCAAGCCCAAGCTCAACTTCCCCCACGACTTCATCGCCAACGGCGCAGCCTTCGTTCACGGCGGCACCACCATCAACGGCCGATCCGCCCCCGTCTGGCCGATGTCCCCCGCCACCGACGAAGAGCGTCATTGACCTCCACCGCCGCACGAGCCGAGACGCGATCCCCGTGCCCCCGAGAGCTGATCATCGATGTGCACGGGCCCACGCCGCGAGCAGCACCACGCGTCGTCGATCGTCGAGCGCTTCGCTGAGCCGGTCGACGCGCGCCTCCGCCTCTGCGATCGCAACGGCATCGCGACGCGCGCGCGCGATCCACAGGTCGTCGTACGCGACCTCTCGTAGTCGCGACAGCGACGTGTCGGACGAGCCGAGCTCGCGCTGGCGCAGGGCGAGCCACGCGAGCAGCTCGTCGCGATGCGTGCTCGCCGCGAACCATGCCGTCCGAAGGTCCGTCATGCGCTCGAGCGCGCGCCCGTCACCCTCCATCGCCGCAGCCTCTTCGGGCGTCGGAGGGTCCTCGCGATCGCGACGATCCGCCTCGGCGATCTGTTCTTCCGTGCGGTAGTCGTGCATGAAGAAGTGCGGTCGGCTCGAGCGCACGAGGTCGCGCAGATGGAGGAGCGTCGGCTCGAGCCGGAAGCGCGAGACGATCGGGACGAGGTTCCCCGCCTCCGTGTCGGCCGGCAGCGGTGCGCCCGTGTCGAGCGCCACGAGCACCGCGAGCTGATCGAAGTCGCACCCCTCCAGACGCGGCTGCTGCTCGCCCGTGCGTCGGTACGCGTGCATCGCGCGCGCCGCCGCGAGCTGACAGCGCGCGCCGTCGAGGTTCGGGTCGTTCGGCCTGCGACGAATCGCGCCCTCGAGCGCGTCGCGGTGCAGGCCGCCCCATGATCGCAGCGAGCCCTCGAGGAGATCGTCCGTGTCGATGCCGTCGATGTGGACCCAGTGCCCCAACGGCTCGTCACCCGGCGCAGCGAGCGCACCGAGGCGTCCCTCGAGTCCACCTTGCTGGAGCCATCCCGACACGTCGTAGCCGTTCAGCTCTGCGCGCAGGAGATGACAGGCAGCTTCACGCTCAGGCGCGACGGGCGTGGGCTGCCCCGCCGACGTGAGCAGCGCCGCACGCACACACTCACGCGAGCGATCGTTGCCGGTGGGATCGAGCAGCGTGACGGCGTCCTCGTACTGGCCCGCTTCGATCGCCAGCTGCACGCGAAACAGGCTCCAAGACGCGGCCCAGCCGCCGTTGGGCGGCGTGGCACGCGAGGCCCACGCGTGCGCCTCCGAGAGGCGACCGTCGCCGCGCTCGATCTCCACCATCGCCCACGCGACGCGCGGATCCTCGCGCCCCGAAGCGCGCTCTCGCGCCTCGTCGCGCAGCCCGTGCGCAGCGAGCACAGCGATCGCATCGTTCCACCGGCCGCGCGCTTCCGAGGCATCGGCCTCGAGACGAATGGACTCGAGCGTCGGACGCGCGAACGAGGCGATCTGTCCGATCCGCTCGAGCGCGCGATCACGAGAGAACCCGACGAGCGCGACACGATGCGCGGTCGTCAGCGGCAAGACATGCGTGCGCGCCTCGGATCGCACGAACGTCTCGGGCACGTCGTTCATCGCGCGGCGCGCGATCAGCTGGACCACACCGATCGCTGCGGCGAAGGAGACGACCCCGAGGCAGAGACCAGCCAGGACGGTGCGCCGCAGCGGCGGCTTGCACGCAGCGACACGCAAGCTCCGTCCATCGTCCGCCACGAGCGCATGCGTCGCATCACGGTAGTCCCCCGAGCCGCTCTCGAGCCTGCCAGCGATCAGCACGCGATCGTTCGAGCGGATGACGTGCGCGCGCATCGAGGACAGCTCGCTCGCGGTGGCACCGAGATCGTCCCGCAGTCGGTCGAGCGACGAGCTCGCGATCGCCACTTCACGCGACCCGTGAACGACCTCGTGCGCGCCCTCGAGCGCGATCGTGCGCGTCCCCACACGCAGTCGCCCACCGCGTCCGCGGCTCGCCACGACCTCCGAGCTCGCCGCCGTCCGTGCAGACGACGCGAGACACGGACCACTCCCGTCGTGCGCCTCCACCGACGCGTCCGACTCGATCGTCCCGAGGAGGATCACCGACTGACCGAGAGTCGCGCCCTCGAGCGCGTCCGCAGCGCCGAAGCTCGCCTGCACCGCCGCGAGGCGACGACGCACGAGCCATCGCATCGTGAGCAGCGCAATGGGCAGCGCGACGAGAAGCGCGAGCGCCACCCCGACGAGCGGCCCGTGACGCACGAGGAAGACGTCCACGCAACGAGCGTCGTCGCTCGAACGAGCGGCGGTCAACAGGCTGCGTTGTGCGGTGCCGTCGACCGACTACGATGTTGCCAAATGCGTGAGACACTGACGGTGCGCCTCGATCCCGAACAAGCGGAGTGGCTGGAGCAGACCGCGCAGCGCACGGGACGCTCCGTCGCAGCGATCGTTCGCGAGCAGATCGACCGCGCGCGTCGCGCCCCCGCGGAGCGCCGTTTCATGAGGCTCGCTGGCGCGGTCTCGCTCGACCGAGGCGCATCGAAGCGAAAGGGATTCGCGACCAAGTGAGGGCAATCGCCGACACGGGCTTCCTCGTCGCGTTCGGCAACCGGCGAGAGGAATTCCACGACTGGGCGGTGGGCGTGGCCGACTCGGCCACGGAGCCATTGCTCACCTGCGACGCGGTCCTCGCGGAGGCCGCGTTTCAGCTCGAGTCCGTGGCTCTCGTGGTCGCGATGGTGGAGGAGGGACTCGTCCAACCGAGCTTCGACTCGCAAGCACACATCGAGCGGATCGGCCGCCTCGCCAAGAAGTATGGCGACCGACGACCCGACTTCGCGGACCTCTGCTTGCTTCGGATGAGCGAGCTGCACCCACGCCGCCCCGTCGTCACCGTCGACAGTGAATTCCGTGTCTACCGCCGCAATGGACGGGACACGATCCCCGTGATCATGCCGCCCGGTCGTTGACGGCGCTTCCACGCCGCGGGGCCATCGGCGTCTATTCGTCGCCGTGCATGAGCTCCACCGGGGGGCGCGCAGCGCGGCTCGTCACCCACCACACCACAGGCGTGCTCGCCCGCGCCCACGAACAACCTCGCGCCTTCCAGCGATGAGGTCCGCCGGTGCGTGAATCACCGACCGCGCCGCTCGATGGCATCGAGCACCTCGCGCGCGTGATCCACGATGGGTCGAAGACGATCGTCATTCGCATCCAAGGCCGCGAGCGCCATCGCGAGCCCTCGCGCTTCGTCGACGAAGCCGTCCTCGAGGAGAGCGGCGAGATCCACGGCGAGATCTTGCAGGTCGGAGCCCAGGTAGACACCGTCGACCCAGGGCCCTTCTCGAAGCGCCTCGTCGACGGCCTCGCGCAGTCGCGCGTCTGCCTTCTCGCGCCGCCCCTCGGCGTAGAACGCGCGCACACCGAACACGTCTTCCGTCGTGGCCCAGCCGCGCTCGGCCTTCCGCAACATCGCCCGTCCCGCGTCGCTGAGCTGGACGTCGAGCGACGCCAGCCACGCCGGGACGCCGCCTTCGGGCTCGAACTTCAGCTTCAAGAAGCCCGCGCGCCCATGGATGACCTCGAGCGCGTCGCGGTGTGCGTCACACCATGCCCGCCAGGTGGTGATCGTTCGGTCACCACGCGCGAGCGCGACGAGGTAGTCGCGCATCGCGTCGGTGATCCGCACCGTCACGCCTTGGCCATCTGACGGAGCACGTACTGCAGGATCCCTCCGTGCAGCACGTACTCGACCTCGATCGGCGTATCGACGCGGCAGCGGACCTCGAAGCTCTTCTCTCCGCTCGGTCCCTTCGCGATCACCGTGAGCGTCTTGCCCGGCGCGAGGCCGGCAGTGATGCCGTGGATCTCGAACGTCTCGGTGCCCGTCAGGCCGTGCGTCACCGCGCTCTCGCCCGCGCGGAACTGCAGCGGCAAGACACCCATGCCGACGAGGTTCGAGCGGTGGATGCGCTCGAAGCTCTCGGCGATCACCACCTTCACGCCCTGGAGGTACGTGCCCTTCGCGGCCCAGTCGCGCGAGCTGCCCGTGCCGTACTCCTTGCCTGCGATCACCACGAGCGGAACACCCACCGCGGCGTACTTCTCGGCTGCGTCGGAGATCGCCATCACCGGCCCGTCGAGATCCGCCCTTCCGAAGAAGCGCGTCACGCCGCCCTCGGTGCCGGGCGCCACTTGGTTCTTGATGCGGATGTTCGCGAACGTGCCGCGGATCATCACCTCGTGATGACCACGACGCGCGCCGTAGGAGTTGAAGTCGCGCGGCGTGACACCGCGTGACTGGAGGTAGCGACCCGCCGGGCTGTCGGCCTTGATGTTGCCGGCCGGCGAGATGTGGTCCGTGGTGATCGAGTCCCCGAAGAGCGCGAGCGCGCGGGCGCCGATCACGTCCCTCGGCGCCTGCGGCACGTCCTTCGTGAGGCCGGTGAAGAACGGCGCCTTCGCGATGTAGGTGCTGTCGGCCTCCCACGCGAAGAGATCACCCGTGGGCGCGACGGTCGCGCGCCACGCGTCGGGACCGCGGAACACATCGGCGTACTTCGTCTCGAACTGGCTGCGTGTGACGTTCGCCGAGACGACCGCCGCGACCTCCTCGGGGCTCGGCCACAGATCACGCAGGAACACGGGCTTGCCCTGCGCATCGGTGCCGAGCGGGGCGTTCTCGAGATCGATCGCGACGCTGCCTGCGATCGCGTAGCTCACCACGAGCGGCGGGGACGCCAGGTAGTTCGCCTTCACGTCGGGCGAGATGCGCCCCTCGAAATTGCGATTGCCCGAGAGCACGGCGGCGGCGGTGAGATCGTGTGCCTTGATGGCCTTGCTGATCTCGTCCTCGAGCGGCCCCGAGTTGCCGATGCACGTCGTGCAGCCGTACCCGACGATGTGAAAGCCGAGCGCCTCGAGGTGAGGCAGTAGGCCCGACGCTTCGAGGTACGCAGTGACGACCTGCGAGCCCGGCGCGAGCGACGTCTTCACCCACGGCTTCACCTTCAAGCCCCTCTCCACCGCGCGCTTGGCCACGAGGCCGGCCGCGAGCATCACGCTCGGGTTCGACGTGTTCGTGCAGCTCGTGATGGCGGCGATGACGACGTCGCCGTGGCCGAGATCGAAGTCGAGCTTCTTGCCGTGACGCTCGAGCGAGACTGCGTAGCGCGCGTCCTTCGTGTCCGCGGGCAACGACGACGCGATCTCCTTCTGCCACGTGCTCTTCATGTCGGAGAGCGCGACGCGATCCTGCGGACGCTTGGGTCCCGCGAGCGAGCTCACCACGCTCGCGAGCTCGAGGCTGAGCGTGTCGGTGAAGCGCGGCGTCTTGCTGTCCTTCGTCCAGAAGAGGCCCTGTTCCTTCGTGTACGCCTCGACGAGCGCGACCTGCTGATCGCTGCGGCCCGTGAGGCGCAGGTAGCGAAGCGTCTCGTCGTCGACCGGGAAGTAGCCGACCGTCGCGCCGTACTCCGGAGCCATGTTCGCGATCGTGGCGCGATCCGCGACCGGCAAGCCCGCGAGGCCCTCGCCGAAGAACTCGACGAACTTCCCGACGACGCCCTTCTTGCGCAGCATCTGCGTGACCGTGAGCACGAGGTCGGTCGCCGTGACGCCCGGCTTCAGCTTGCCGCGCAGCTCGAACCCCACGACCTCGGGGATCAGCATCGCCGACGGCTGACCGAGCATCGCGGCCTCGGCCTCGATGCCGCCCACGCCCCAACCCAAGATGCCGAGCCCGTTCGCCATCGTCGTGTGCGAGTCGGTGCCCACGAGCGTGTCGGGATAGGCCTGCTTCGTGCCGTTCCCGAGGTCCTTCGCGAAGACGACGTGCGCGAGGTACTCGATGTTGACCTGGTGAACGATGCCAGTGCCGGGGGGCACGACGCGCAAGCCGTTGAACGCGCCCTGGCCCCACTTGAGGAATCGATAGCGCTCGCCGTTGCGCTCGAACTCGAGCTTCACGTTGTCGTCGAACGAACGCAGCGACGCGAACGAGTCCACCTGCACGGAGTGATCGATCACGAGGTCGACCGGCTGGAGCGGGTTGATGCGCTTGGGATCGCCGCCCATCGCCGCGAAGCCTTCGCGCATCGACGCGAGATCGACGACGCACGGCACGCCCGTGAAGTCCTGCAGGAGCACGCGCGCGGGCACGAAGCCGATCTCCTTCTCACCCACGTTCTTCGGGTCGTACTTCGCGAGCGCCTCGACGTGCGCGCGCGTGACGTTCTTTCCGTCTTCGTAGCGGAGGAGGTTCTCGAGCAACACGCGGATCGAGAACGGCAGCGTCTCGATGTCGCCGAGCCCACGCAGCGCATCGAGCCGGAAGATCTCGTACGCGGTGCCACCGACCTCGAGGTTCGCCTTCGCCTGGAACGTGTTCGGGTGCGTCGTGGTCATCGGACCGATCTACCACCTCGACAGACCGAAACGCCCGCTCGGACGTTCGACGCACGCGATGAAAGCCGGGCCCGTGGTCACGCTCGCTCTCGCGCCGACCATCCTCTGGTGGGTCGCGGCGCTGCCTGCCAGCCCCGCGAGGGCACAAGAGGCGCGAGGTCTGTTGGCCGTGCCCCCCGTGTCCTCGTCGATCGAGGTCGGTGCGGCGCCGGGCATCGTGCGGCCCGGCATCGGTGATGCGGGACCGCTCGGTGTCGGCGGCGTGGACCTGCGCGTCGCACCGATCCCCGAGCTCGCGATCCATGCCGCGGTCGATCTCGCGTGGGATGCGCTCGGCGCGGACGTGGGCAACCCCTACCTCGGCGTGGCGTGGATCGTCGATGGATGGTGGAGCCTCGAGCTCGGCACGAGCGTGCCGCTCACAGAGGGAACGGATCGACTGTTCGCGCTCGGCGCAAGCCTCGATCCGGAGCGCTCGTTTCGTCTGCGACGCGGCGAGCTCACGCCGATCGTGACCGCGCGTGCGCTCCTGCCGATCGCGGGGCCCGTGTTCGTCGAGGGCGATGCGCACGTCGGCGTGGCGATCCCCGTCGACCCGAGGGGTGTGCTCGGCGTGCCGCTCGGTGGGTCGCTGCGCGTCGGCGGCTGGCTGCGCCCACTGCGGTTCGAGATGACGGCCTCGCTGAATGGCATCACCGGCTCGCTCGATGCGGCGTTCGCACTGCGCCCTGCGATCGCGGTCGCGCTCGATCGCATCGCGGAGATCGAAGCGTTCGCCCTCCTCGAGATCGCGGGCGGCTACGGCTCGAGCTTCACGGGCGACCCGTGGTCCGCAGGCGTCGCGCTCCGCTTCCCCGCGCAGCGCCCGCTCGAGGTGGCGCAGTGCCACGGCGACGACAGCTGCGGCGGCTGGGGCAGCTGCGAGATCATCCCCGCGTGCGAGATGTGCGACGGCGGCCCGACCTACTGCGTCGATCGCGACGAGCCGAGCGCTGCGCCGTCGGCGAGCCGAGCGCGCGAAGCCGAAGCGTCATTTGCGTCGGAGGACGCGGGCCCTCGCAGCCTCGCCCACGAGGCGCACCGCGCGTGTGAGCTCCTGGGCGTCGAGTGAGCCGAAGCCGAAGCGCGCGAACGGCAGTGAGCGACCGTCGAACGTGAAGTCCTTGCCGACGAAGAACATCACGCCCCGCTCGAGCGCGCGATCGCGTAAGCGCTCGACATCGCGTTCGATGCGGGCCCACACCGCGAGCCCGCCGGAGGGCTCCTCCACTTCGATGCGGTCGCCGAGGGCGCGACGCAGCTCCGTCACGAGCACCTCGCGACGCGCGAGGTAGACGCGGCGTGCGCGACGCACGTGGCGCGTGAGCTCGCCGTCGTCGATCAGCGACGCGACCGCTGCCTCCTTCGCGTGATCGCCCTGTCGGTCGGACGCGAATCGCACGCGGACCAGATCCTCGAGCAGCTCGCGCGGCGGCACGAGGAAGCCGAGGCGCAGGCCGGGCGCGAGCATCTTCGAGAGCGAGCCGACGTAGATCACCGAGCCGTGTGCGTCCGCGCTCGCGAGCGGCAGCACGGGACGACCCCCGAAGTGGAACTCGTGGTCGTAGTCGTCCTCGACGATCGCGAAGCGTTGCTTCTTCGCGAGCGCGAGCAGCGCCGCGCGACGCTCCGGCGCCATGACGGCCATCGTCGGGTAGTGGTGATGCGGCGTGAGGTACACGAGCCGCACGGGCGCTCGCTCGCAGGCGCGGGCGAGCGCAGCGACGTCGAGCCCGCGCGCGTCGACGGCGATGGGCACGAGCGTCGCCCCCGCGAGGCGGAACGTGTCGCGGATCGGTGGGTAGCCCGGATCCTCCACGACCACACGGTCGCCGGGGCGCACGAGCACGCGCGTGACGAGATCGACCGCGTGCTGGCTGCCGTGGGTCACGAGCAAGCCGTCTTCGTCGACCGCGATCGCGCGCTCTTCGCCGAGCATGCGTGCGAGCGCGCGTCGCAGCGTGGGCTCGCCCCGCGGATCGCCGTAGTCGAGGCGCGTGCGCGGTGACGTGCGGAGGATGCGTCGGTGCGCGCGCGCGAGGGCTTCGCGCGGAACGAGGCGCACGTCGGGCACACCACCGCCGAGGTAGATCGCACCTCTCGAGATCGACTCGATCGAGAGGGCAGGCATGGGTGGTCGCGCGAAGGCGACTCGCTCGGGCACCGCGACGCGTGTGGTCTTGGGCTTGCGCACGCTCCTCACCGGCAGCTCGGCCGCGACGAAGGTGCCCGCCTGCGCGCGGCTCGTGAGCCAGCCCTCCGCGATCAGCTCGTCGTAGGAACGCACGACGGTGTCGCGCTCGACGCCGAGCGACACCGCGAGCGCACGCGAGCCGGGCAGACGCTGGCCAGCACGGAGTCGCCCGCGCTGGATCTCGGCGACGAGGTACGACGACACGCGCGCGGCCAGCGTCGGGCCCTCGGCTCCGCGTAGCGCATCGGGGTACTCGACGAGCGTCGGGGCGGCGCGGGGCATCTGGAGGTGTCCTCTCGCACATTCTGGCGGCTCGTGCACCTCCAGTGCGGGGCAGCCTCCGCACATGACCGACGCCTACCCGATCTCCGACCTCACCAAGCTCAAGAGACACCCCGAGCGTGGCAGCTACGACCGCAGCGTCGTGCACGCCATCCTCGACGAGGCGCTCGTCTGTCACCTCGCCTACGTCTTCACCGATCCGCGGGGCACCGAGCAGGTGATCGCGATGCCCACCGTGTTCGCGCGCGAGGGCGAGACGCTCTACGTGCACGGTGCGCGCGCCAACCGCTCGCTCGACGTGCTCGCGAAGGGTGCGCCCTTCTCGGTGACCGTCACGCTGATCGACGGCCTCGTGCTCGCACGGAGCGCCTTCCACCACTCGATGAACTACCGCTCGGTCGTGATCACGGGGCGCGCACGTGAGGTCGAGGATCGCGAAGCGAAGGTCTCGGCGATGGCGCGCCTGGTCGACCGCCTCTCACCCGATCGCAACGCGTCGCTGCGACCGATGCACGAGTGGGAGATCGACGTCACCCGCCTGATCGCCATCGACATCGAGCACGCCTCGGCGAAGGTGCGGTCCGGGCCGCCGCTCGATGCGCCCGACGACGTGACGCATCCGTCTTGGGCGGGCGTCGTTCCGCTGCGCCTCGTCGCGAGCGCGCCGATCGCCGACGAGCACGTGCGCGAGGCGAACGTTCCGCCGATCGCACCGCAGCTCAGCGCAGGAGCTCGCTGATCGGGTACGTGCCTAGCCGCAGCGCACCGCCGCGGGCCCGGCGCACGATCACGTCGCCATCCTCGACCTGGAGCGACATCGAGCTGTGGCCCCCGCAGTCGGACTCACGGGTGACGAGCGCGCGCGAGCGCACCTGCGCTCCATCGAACGACACGAGGACCGTCGCGTGGTGCTCGAAGTCCATGAAGCCATCCATCCGTCCACATGCACCGCCGCCGCTCGCGGACACCTCGAACGCGGCGCGCAGCGATCCCGCCGAGGCCTCGAGGGTGCGAGGCTCGGCGAGCGTCATGCGCGCGCCGTTGTCCTCCTGGGACCACTCGTCCACGCGCGCGACGATCGCGATGTCCTCGTGCTGCGCCACGACGAACGCCGCGAGCCCCGTGTAGCCGCCGGCGTACGAGATCTGCGCCGACACGAACATCAGTGACTGGCCGTTCGCGCGAACCGCGGCTGTGTCTTGGATGGCGTAGATCGAGGCGCCCTCGGTGCCCTCGAACATCACGAGCGCGGCGGCCTCGAAGTGCTCGGGCGTCTCGGGCACGAGCGCGCGCAGGCGATCGCGCACGGCAGGGTTGTCGCGTACCGCGAGCGAGCGCACGTAGGCGGTCGCCGCCTCGCGTCGGTGCGCGAGCCCTTCCTCCGCGCGACCGAGGTTGTAGAGGCAGGCCCCGAGGAGCCGATGGCCCGGCTGCGTCAACGGACGCGGGATCGCGGCGGCAGCACGGGTCGCGATCGTGAGCGCCTCCTCGTGCTGCGACGCTCCCACGAGCGCGAAGCTCAGTTGGCACTGGAGCGACACGTCCGAGGGCGCGGCTGCGACGCGGGCACGCAGGCGCGCGACGGCATCGGCGTCTTGCGCGTGCGCGTGCGAGACGAAGAGCGCGAGGCCGAGCGAGCTGGCGAGCGTGGCGAGCCGCATGCGCTCGACTCTACGCTGGGCGGCGGCGCACGGCGGTCGTGTGTGAGAGCGGCGTGGGGGCTCGACCGGTGCGCGGGAAGAAAGCGCCATGGAGCGCGTAGAGTCGCGCGCATGTGTGCCCGTGCTTCGCTCCTCGCCCTCACCCTCGTCCTCGCGCCCGGCCTCGGTGGATGCCAGACCGATCAGGAGCGCGCGCTCGAGCTCCTCGCGGGGCCCGGCGCAGGAGGAGGTGCCTCCGCACGCGAGGCGCTCTCGGAGGCGACACGTCTCGATCCGTCGCTGCGCGCGGCCTGGAGCCGCCTCGCGGAGTTGGAGCTCGCGGAGTCTCGTTGGGTCGAGGCCGAGGCCGCTGCGAGCCGTGCGATCACGCTGTCGGACACCGAGGCGCGTGATCACGAGACGCGCGCACGCGCGCGGGTGGCGCTCGAACGTTGGGCCGAGGCCGAGCCCGACATCACCCGCGAGATCGAGCTCGGCGCGCCCGAAGCCCCCGCGCGCACGCGCCTCGGCAAGGTGCAGGAGCACCTCGACCGCGCAGACGACGCGATGGCGAGCTACCGACGCGCGATCGAGCTCGACGACGCCAACGTCGAGGCCCGGCTCGCGCTCGCGCGGATCCTGATCGGACGCCTCGACGCGGCCTCCGAGAGCGACACGTGGGAGGGCGACGACGCGCTGCGCGAGGAGGCTCACGTGCTGCTCCGCGCCGCGAGCGCGCCGAGCCAGGGCACGCCGTTCGCCGAGGAGGCCGTCGCGCTCTCGAACGCGCTCGAGGCCCTCGATCAGCGCGCCGCCGCGCTCGCGGCGCGCAGGCAAGTCGCGGAGATGGGCATCATCGGCCTCTTGGCTGCAGGGTCGGCGACGACGAGCCCCTTCGGCGACGCGACGGCCTTGGGCAACGACACGTCCGCGCTGGGCGCGCTCATGGGCGATTCGATCGGCGACAACTTCGGATTCGGCGGGCTCGGACTGTCGGGGATCGGCGAGGGCGGCGGCGGCGGCGAAGGGACGATCGGTCTCGGCAACATCGGCACGATCGGCCACGGCGCGGGCACGGGCGCGGGGCAAGGCTATGGCTCGGGGGCTGGGCGCCTCGGGAGCAGCACGACCGATCCGGGCGCGACGGTCCGCATCACGGCGACAGCGAGCGGCGGGCTCGAGGAAGCGCTCGTGCTGCGTGTCGCGCGCCGCGCGACAGGTCAGCTGCGCTTCTGTTACGAACAAGCCCTGCGCAGCGATCCTGCGCTCGCAGGCACCATGGCGATCGAGGCCACGGTGAACGCATCGGGCACAGCGGAGAGAGCGCGCGCGTCGGGCCTGGGCGACGCCACGCTCCAGACCTGCATGAGCCAGTCGATCGCGCGCGCGGCCTTCCCGCCCGCTGCCGCCGCCACGACAGTCACCGTCAGCGTCGCGTGCACGGCATCCCCGTGAGGCGCGCGCTCGCTCCCCTGTTCGCGCTGACGATCCTCGCGCTCGCCTCGGCGAGCGCTCGCGCGGTCGCGCAGTCCTGCGTCCGCACCAGTGAGGACCTCTCGGTGCCCTCGATCCGCGTCGAGGCGGATGGGCGGTCCGTCTTCGTCGCGCTCGAGCACGCGCGTCTCTCGATCGACGCGGCCAACGGACGCGCGGAGGTGAGCCGTCCGCTCGAGCTCGTCGGCACGGCGAGCGTGGCCTGGCGGACGGCACGCGCGATCGAGCTCGAGGGCGCCGTGTTCGTGCCGCGAGGTGCGGCCGTGAGCCCGAGCGCGCACGAGGGTGCGCTGCGCTTCACGAGCGTCGCTGAGGGCTACGCGCGCATCTCCGTGAGCGGTGTGCCCATCACGTGCGAGGCGCTCGAGCTCGGCGCACCGATCGCCGCGGACGCTGCGTGGAGCGCGATGCGGGAGGCGGATCGTCCGCTCGCGACGGGCGTGCGGTGGGTCGCGCGATCTTCACGGCTCTCGCTGCGCACGAGACCCGACGCGGGCGCGACCACGATCACGATCGGGGGCCTCGATGCGTTCGTGCAGCTGCCCGAGGTCGCCCGTGAAGGCAGCTGGGTACGAGTGCTCGTGCGCGTGGGCGCGATCGAGGTTCGTGCCTGGGCGCAGGTGGTGGACCTCGAGCCACCGCCCAGCGGGGGCGGCGGAATCGGCGGGCTCGGTCGAGGGCGATGCGAGAACGCGGCGCCTGCCGACGTCGCGTTCGAGGGCGAGCTCGAGCTGCCCGTGGGTCTCGAGATCTTCGCCGCGCCGGGCGTGGGGCGCTGGGCGCGCGTGCCCGTGCCGACGCGCGCGCGCGTGCGCTACGAGATCGGCGTCGAGGCCAACGGACAAGAGTGGGCACGCCTCCTCACGATCGACGGCGTGCAACCGATCGGCACCGCGGGCCTCGGCTCGCGCTGTCCCGCGACGGAGCTGGCGATGGCCTATGCACGCGCGTCGGCGCTGCCGATCCCGGATCTCGCGGGCTTGCGTGCGCGCGCGAGCGCGAGCGAGCCGCAGCCCGTCGGTGTCGCGGCCGTGAGCGCCGCGCGGACCGATCGCGCGATCGCTCCGTCGCGCATGTCGATCGGTCACGACTTCGGCTGCGTGCTCGTCGAGGGCCGTGTGCAGTGCTTCGGCGAGGCGGCACACGGACAGCTCGGCGACGGCAGCACGGCGGGGCGCGACACACTTCGAGCGGTGCCTGGCCTCGAGGGTGTGATCGAGCTCGTGCGGGCCGGTGGTGGATCGTGCGCGCTCCTGGGCGACGGCACCGTGCGCTGCTGGGGATCACTGGGTGGCGAAGACCACACGCGGCCCACGCCGATCGAGGGCATCGCCGGCGCCGTGACGATCGCAGGCGGACCGGGTCATGCGTGCGCGGTGCTCGAGGACGGCCGCGTGGCGTGCTGGGGTCGCGTGCCGGGCGAGGTCACTCGAGACGCCACGAGCACGAGGGCGGCGATCGTGCGCGGCGTGGCCGACGCGATCGCGATCGCCTCGGGCGGAGGTCACGCTTGCGCGCTCCGCGTCGACGGAACGCTCGCCTGCTGGGGCGCCAACGGATCGCGCCAGCTCGGCGTGACCGGCGCGCACCCTCGCATCACCGCGATCCCCCCGCTCAGCGACGTGGTGTGGATCGCCGCGTACGGCGAGCGCACGTGCGCGATCGTTCGCGGCGGCACGGCGCACTGCTGGGGTGAGGCTTCCGGCGGGTCGCTCGGCATCGCGGGAGCGCCGACGGGCCCCACGTCCGTCATCGACCGCGCGGTCGAGATCGCGCTCGGCCGTGACTTCGTGTGCTTCCGCCGCGACGACGCATCCATCGCGTGCTTCGCGAGCTACTCGAACCGCGAAGTCCTCGCGGGCGGCGTGTCGGGCGTCGGTCGGCCCGCCGCGATCGAGCTCCCGAACGTCGCTGCGCTCGGCGCCTCCGACACGGGCATGTGTGCGCTCGACGCGTCGGGAGCGACGTGGTGCTGGGGCACACGACGCACACGGGGAGCCGTGCTCGTGGAAGGTGTCGCCCACGCGCGCAGCGTCGCCGCTGGCTACCGGGAGAGCTGCGCAGTGCTGGAGGACGGCGCGGTCACGTGCTGGCCGCGTGATCCGCACGACTACGTCCCGTTCACGGATGCGCGCACGCTCGCCCTCGGTGCAGGCGAGCGCTGTGCGATCGACGCGAACGGCCGCGCCGTGTGCAGCGGGATCTCGACGCGCGCGCTCCCCGGTCGTGCGAGCGCCGTGTCGGTGGGCGGCGGGGCCACGTGCGTGATCCTCGACGGATGCGTCCAGTGCAGCGCGCGCAGCCTCGACACCGCCAGCGCGAGCGCGGACGTTCCGGACGACGTGCTCGGCGAGGCGATCGACGTCGCGGTCGGTAGCGATCGCGTCTGTGTCGTGGAGCGGGCCGGACGCGTCGTGTGCTGGCGGATGGCGCGCGACGGTGACGAAGGCGCGCCGCCCGAGGTGGTCGTGGGCGTGACCGACGCGCTCGAGGTCGGCGTGACGTTCGGCTGGGGCTGCGTGCGCACACGCTCGGGCGCGATCCAGTGCTTCGCGTCGCACGGGCCGCGTGAGCTCCGCGGTCTGCGAGGCGCACGCGACCTGTCGATCGGTGGCTTCGGCGCGTGTGTCGTCCGCGCGGAGGGTGACGTGGCGTGCTTCGACTTCGAGCACGCTGCACCCGGACGCGACGCGCGCTTCACGCGTCCAGCCATCGTCTCGGGGACACGCGGCGCGACCGAGGTGTCCGTCGGCTACGAGCATGCGTGCGCCCGCTTCGAGGACGGGACCGTCCGCTGCTGGGGTGACGCGACGGGGGGGCGAGTCGACGGTCAGCGAGCGCCTGCACGCGTGCCTTCACGCTGAACGCCCCGGGGTCGTCTTCGTCGCGTGCTCGCCTCCGAGCGATCACTCTTCTTCGTAGGGCACCGAGTAGTCGGTCGATTCCTTCGGCGCGTGCTCGCCGCCTGCGGCGCACGAGCCGCCGTCTTCGGCCCACACGAGCGAGCTGCACTTCTTGCAGCGGCCCCAGCCGCCGTCGTCCTCCTCGTAGTCGTCGCTGCCGGTCTTCGCGATCGTGTACTCCTCGCTGTCGCTCCCGTCGTGATGCGCGCCCGAGGCTGCGCACACACCCGCGCGCTCGCCTCCGTGGAAGAGGCCCTGACACGCGCGGCACCAGCGCCACTCGCCCTGTCCATCGATCGACTCGGGATCGACGCAGAGCAGGTAGTCCTCGCTGTCGCTCGTGTCGTGCTTGCCTCCGGCCGCGCACTTGCCCGCGGGATCCTCGTCGTAGACGAGCGCCTGGCACTTGCCACACCACGCCCAGCCCGACTCCCACGCCGAGTCGTCGTCCTCGTCGTCCTCGTCGTCCTCGTCCTCCTCGTCGTCTTCGGCGTCGGCGGCCTCCATCGCGGCCTTGCGCTCCGCCGCACCCGCGAACAGCTCACCGCACGACACGCACGCAGACTTCGTGTGCGGGGAGTGCGCGCCGCAGAACACGCACGCGACGACGATCCACGTTCCGCACGCCACACACTTGTCCTGACCTTCCGCGGACATCACGGAGCACTTCGGACAGCGAACGGCGCTCGCCGCCGATGCCGCCTCGTAGGGCTGGCGGCAGTAGACGCAGATCACGTGGCCCACTTGTCGGGGCGCGGCGCAGTGAGGACAGCTCGTCGTCATGGCGCGCGACGATACACGAGCCGAACCTCGATCATCACCGGTGGCGGAGACGCGAGGACGACACCGGAACGCTACGCACGCTTGACCACGCGCACGTGCCAGCTGTTGCCCTGCACGAGCTCGATCGTCGGGTCTCCGTGGAGAGGCTGCACGAGCTTCTCCATGTCGGTGCGCGTCCAGTAGTGCGCGATGTGCGGGAGCATCTGATCGAAGATGATCGACTCGACGTTCTTCTTCGAGAGCGTCTTCAAGTGGTTGTAGTACTCGGTGCGGAAGGGGATGCGCTTCATCACCGGCCACGCGACCGCCGTCGTCACCTTGGCCACCGTGTGCGTCGCACCGATCGGCAGGCGCGACCCGAGGAAACGGAACGCCTGGATCACGGGCAGGATGAGCTCGTTGCCGTTCTTGCCGTAGCACCAGAGGCAGAGATCACCGCCGGGCGCGACCATCGCCCACATCGCCTCGAGCGCGCGCTCGGGCTCCGCGAGGTGATGGAGCACGCCGATGTTCGTCACGCGATCGAAGGTGCCGAGCTCCTTCGGATCGAGGTCGTACACCGAGCACTTCACGACCTTCGCGCGCGGATCCCCCGCGAGGTTCTTGCGCGCCGCGCCGAGCGAGCCCTCGTCCACGTCGACGGCGACCATCTCCTTCGCGCCGTTCTTCAACATGAAGAAGGGGTTGCGCCCCATGCCGCAGCCCACGTCGAGACAGCGCTTGCCCGCGAACGACGCGAGGCCCGTCGAGCCCATCCAGCGCTCGAGCTGCCGCTCGTGCTCGGGGATGATCTGCGCGTAGTTCTTCCACTCGTAGCCGAAGCGATCGGTCGATCCGAGGGCGACGTTCGGCGCGTCGTTGCTGCTGGTGTCGCTCATGACGGCGCGGAGCCTAGCCTCGGCGCCGCGCGTCCGCGAGGGCGACCCGAGCCGACGTGCCGCGCTATCGTCGCGTCGCGTGAGCTCGACCGACACGTGGGTGCTCGAAGAGGCAGAGGCTGCGGTCGGGAAGATCCGCGTGGTGGGCGGCCCTGCGACGGGCGCCGAGCACGCGTTCGTTGATCCCCATGCGGTCCTCGGCAGCGGCGCCGCAGCGAGCCTCGTGGTGGCCGATCCGACGATCTCGCGCCTCCACTGCGAGCTGTCGCACGAGCGCGGCCTCGTGCGTCTGCGAGATCTGGGCAGCAAGAACGGCTGTCGCGTCGCGGGCACGCTCGTGCTCGACGCCTTGCTCGCGCCCGGCACGCGCGTGCAGGTCGGCGCGAGCACGATCGAGATCACGATCGCACGCGAGCGACGCAAGCGGGTGCGCTGGCTCGGCGGCGATCGCTTCGGCGAGCTCTTCGGCGCGAGCGTGCCGATGCAGGATCTGTTCGGCCTCGCGGCCCACGTCGCGTCCCTCGAGAGCCCGGTGCTCGTGCGCGGCGAGTCGGGCTCGGGCAAGGAGCTGCTCGCGCGCGCGCTCCACGCGGGCGGGCCGCGGCGCGCGGGACCGCTCGTGGTGCTCGACTGCGCGGGGCTCACGAGCAGCGTCGCGGACGTCGAGCTCTTCGGCTACGTGCGCGGCGCGTTCACGGGGGCCGACGGGGAGCGGCCCGGCGTCTTCGAGCGCGCGAGCGGCGGGACCTTGTTGATCGACGAGATCGCGGAGCTGCCGCTCGAGCTCCAGACACGCCTCCTCCGCGCGCTCGATCGGAGCGAGGTCCGTCGCGTCGGCGACTCACGCTACCGGAGCGTGGACGTGCGCGTGATCGCGCTGACGAGCGCAGACCTCGAGCGTCGTGTGAACGAGGGCTCGTTCCGCGAAGATCTCTTGCACCGCCTCGGCGTCATCGAGCTCCGCGTGCCCGCGCTGCGCGAGCGAGGTCGCGATGCGATCGCGCTCGCGCGCGAGCTCGCGGTCGAGGCCGGCGTGCGCGACTCGACGGTGATCGAAGCGGTCGAGCGCGAGGTCGCGGGACGCAGCGGCTACCAGTGGCCAGGGAACGTGCGCGAGCTCCGGAGCTACGTGCGGCGCGCGCTCGCGCTCGGCACCGGCGAGACGGGAAAGCCCGACGCCGGCGCGAGACTGCCGATCGTCCGGCTCGACGTGGACTTCCACGAAGCCAAGCGCGAGTGGCTCGAGACGTTCGAGCGTCAGTACCTCCGCGCGCTGCTCGACGCGTGCGGAGGCAACGTGTCCGAGGCGGCACGACGCGCAGGCCTCAACCGCGCGCACCTCCACGAGATGATCGACAAGCTCGGCCTCCGGTAGCCGCGCTACTCGAGGCTCACGACCACGCGTCGTGTCTCGCCCTCGACCACGGTGACTGGCATGCGCCGCTCGTCCCCGGTCTCGGGCACCACACGCAGCACGTGATCTCCCGCCGAGAGCTGCACGCGAAGCGGCGTCTGTCCGAGACGTCGGCTGCCTTCCCACACCTCGCCCCATCCACCGACCGCAGCGACGCTGACCCAGCCCACCGACGACGCTGCTGCGCTCGTGCTCGTCGTCGACGACGACGGCGTGACGGTCGTGGGCAGGCGCGCGCGATCGCGACGGCCACGCCCGGGCACGGACGAGACCGAGGTGGTGCCCGGTGGATCGGCAGGCGCCGAGAGGTCGGCAGTGGCCGTCGCGATCGAAGGATCCGTCGAGGTCGACGGCGACGCGACCGTGCTCGGTGCGCTCGAGCCGACGGTGGACGGTGGCGCCGAGGTCGGCGGGGGCGTCGTGGGCGTCGTCGCGAGCGTGAGCGACGAGGGCTCGTGAGGGAGGCGCGAGAGCGAGAGCCACCAGAGGACACCGCCGATCACGACACCGAGCGCAGCGAGCGAAGCGACCGCGCCCACGAGGACGCGCCAGCGCGCAGGATGGGATTTCGGCGCGGCGGGCTCGTCGAACCACAGCGCGTCGACCTTCACCGTCGGCGGCTCCGGCTTGGTGAGCAGCGGTGCTGTGTCGAGCTCCGCCACGCGCGGGCTCTCGAGGTTGGGCATCGACGCCGTCACGCTGCCCGGACGCGCTCGCTCGTCGGGTGACTGGCGTGTCGCGAGCGCCGCATCGGTGGCGGTGCGCGTCGCGCTCTTCACGCGGAGCTCCGTCGAGTCGTCGGGCCCCTCGTCAGTCTGGCCGTGCAGCAGCGTGTGGACGATGTCGCTCTTGTGCGCGCGCTCTTCCGCGAAGAGCGGCGTCATCCACTCGGCGAGATCCGAGAGGCCCGTCGCCTCGCCGCCCTTGCGCACGAATGCCTCGAGCTCGCGGGAGAGATCACGCGCCGTCGCGTGCCGATCGGCGGGCGTCCGCGAGAGGGCCCGCATCACGATCGCGTCGAGCTCCTTCGGCACCGACGCGCGGCGCGACGAGGGTGTCGGGATCGCCTCTTCGCCGACGGCCTTGAGCGTCTCCATGGGGCTGTTCCGATGGAAGAGTCGCGCGCCCACGAGCATCTCCCAGAGGCACACCCCGAGCGCCCACACGTCGGCGCGCCGATCGACGGGGCCCGAGGCGGCCTGCTCGGGCGCCATGTAGCCGAGCTTGCCCTTCAGCGTGCCCGTCTGCGTCTCCTGGAAGCGGTCGCGCGCGAGCGCGATGCCGAAGTCCACGACCTTCACCGCGCCGTCGAAGGTGATGAAGAGGTTCTGCGGCGAGACGTCGCGGTGCACGACCAGCATCGGCTGGCCCGACTCGTCCTTCAGCTCGTGCGCCGCGTGCAGCCCCGAGGCCGCGTCCGCGACGATGCGCGCCGCGAGCGCGAACCAGGTCGGGTCGTCGGACCGCGAGCGACCCGCGCGCTCCTCGCGCAGGAGCGCGTTCATGAGGCGGATGAGCGGTACGCCCGCGAGGTACTCCATGGCGATGAAGTAGGCGCCGTCGTCTTCGCCGAAGTCGTGGATCGCGCAGACGTTCGGGTGGTTGATGCGCGCCGCGATGCGCGCCTCGTCGAGGAACATCAGCGCGAACTCGCGACGTCGCGCGAGGTGCGGGTGCATGCGCTTGAGCGCCACCGGTCGCGTGAAGCCCGCAGGTCCCACGGCCCGCGCGAGGAACACGCTCGCCATGCCACCGGAGGCCACGTGGTAGCGGATCTCGTAGCGGCCGATCGTGATCTGCTCGGACGGATCGACCCGGACGATCGCCGAGTCGTGCACGTCTTCCGGGACCTCGATGCGATGCGGCTGCGCCAAGGAAGGCGAGTCTATCGCACGCGCGCGCACGGCCGCTGGTATCGTGCGGCGCTCATGCTGCGCGTCTGCCTGTTGGCGCTCGTCTTCTCGACGTTCACCGCCGTCGTCCACGCGCAAGCTCCGCTCGAGACGGTGCGCGCGCGCTACGCGGAGGGTGATTTCGAAGGCCTGCTCGCCGAGGAAGAGCGTCTCGAGCGCGAAGGCTCGCTGACGCGCGACGAGCTGCTCGACGCGCTCGAGCTGCGGGCCCTCGCCCAGCGCGCGATCGGTGACGAGCCGGGCGCCGAGCGAACCCTGCGTGCGCTCGCGTGGATCGCGCCCGATCACGCGCTCGGTCGCGAGGTCCCGCCGGTCCTGCGCGCGCGCTTCGCCGATCTCGTGGAGGGCGCGCACGCGCCCGAGCTGCGCGCGCGATCGAGCACCGCCGACGGCGCGTTCCGACTCGAGGCCGAGGTGCCCGACGATCCGGAGCACGTCGTGCGTCGCATCGAGCTGCGCGCACGCGCCGAAGGTGGCGACTGGCAGATCATCGTCGACCGCACGCTGGTGCTGAGCGCAGCGCCGGGCACGCGCATCGAGTGGGAGGCGCGCGCCGTCGGTCCTGCCAGCGCGGGCGTGGCCACCGCGCGAGGCACGACGACGATGCCCGGCGGCACGGACGACACCCTCCTCTGGGCGCTGGTCGGAAGCGGCATCGGTCTCGCGGTCGCGGGCGCCGTGATCGCGGTGGTGGTGGTCGCGATCGATCCCACGGTCGAGACAGTCGTGGAGGGCCCCGTGCTCGGAGCGCTGCGGTTCTGATGTCGCGCTCGCACGTCTGCGCCGCCTCGATGTTCGTGCTCACGAGCGCGCTCGCGGCGGGCTGCCTCGAGCAGCGTGGTCTGCGCTGGGAGCTCGACATCGCCGACGACGCCGTGCGCGATCGCATCGTGCTCGTGCGCGCCGAGATCCGCCTCGGAACCTGCGCAGAGATGGGCGAGCGCATCTACACGGCCGAGCCATCGCTCGGAGGCACGGTGCCTCGCGTGCCGACGCTCGCCGAGGGCACGTACGCCTTCGCGGCCACCGCGCGCGACGCGAGCTGCGTCGTCATCGCGAGCGGCTGCGAGGACGTGACGTTGCCTCGAGATCCGGGATCGGTCGTTCGTACGGTGCTGGTCGAGCTCGCACCTTCGCCACCGATCTGCGTCGACTGCGCGGAGGGGCGCTGCACGGGCGAGCGAGACGCTGGCAACGACGCCAGCGGCGAGGATGCGTTCGTGATCGAGACGCCGGATGCGTCGTTCGACGGCGGTGGTCTGGGCCTGCCTCCACCGCGATTGATCGCACCGTGGAACGGGTTCGCGAGCGGCAGCATCCACGCGAGCAGTGGCGGGGTCACGCGCGCGCCGCTGCGCCCGCGCTTCGCGTGGGAGCGCGTGTCGGGCGCGGCCCGCTACGAGGTGCAGGTCGACGACGGGTGCGCCGCTGGACCGCCGAGCGCGTGCGATTTCGCGCGAGGCCGCATGATCACGTCGACCTCGAGCGCGCGCGCCTCGGGCGCATGGACCTTCGTGCCGACCGAGGACCTCGTCACGACCGCGGCGCGCGTGCACTGGCGCGTGCGCGCGTGCGACGCAGGAGGCATGTGCGGGCCGTGGTCGCCGGAGGTGCGATGGATGGACGTCGGTCGTGATCGTCACGACGTCGACGGCGACGGACGGGGCGATCTCGTGATCGGCGCGCCGGGCGAAGACGGCGACGCGACCGACGCTGGCGCCGTGTACCTCACGCGCGGGGACGCGAGCGCGCCGTTCGCGTCGGTGTCGCGCCTCGCCATCCCTCCGCGCGGCGCGGGCGCGTGGCTCGGTCACGCGATCTCGCTCGGTGATCTCGACGGCGACGGCCTCGCGGACGCCGTCGTCTCCGCCTCGAGCGTCGAGGACGACGGCACCACGGCGGGCGCGGTGATCGTGCTGCGGGGTGACGCGACCACGGGCCTCGACGTGTCGAGCGCCCTCACGATCACAGCGCCCGACGGCGCGTGGTCGCGCGGCTTCGGCGTGAGCGTCGCGGTCGTCGACGACACCGACGGCGATGGCTTCCGCGACGTGCTCGTGGGCGCCGCGCGCGAGGGTCTCGTGGGTCGCGCGTACTTGTTCCATGGTGACCCCACGAGCGTCGTCCTCTCCGCGCCGTCAGCGACCTTCGTCGATCCCGAGGCGAGCGCGAGCAGCCGCTTCGGCATGGTCGTGGCGCCGGCGTACGACGTCGACGGTGACGGCGCGTGTGACGTGGCGATCGGTGCGCCCTTCTCGGACGTCGGTGGGACGGACCGGGGACGCGCGTGGATCGTCCGCATGGCAACGCCGAGCGCTCCCATCGCGCTCACGGGCGCGAGCGACAGCTACACGTACTTCGGCTACGCGATCTCGGGTGCAGGCGACGTGAACGAGGACGGCTACGCCGACGTCGTCGTGGGCTCACCGTATGAAGACTTCTCGGTGGTCTCCGACTCGGACGAGGGCCGTGCGTACGTGTTCGGCGGAGCGTCCGACGGTGTCGCGAGCGCACGTGTGCTCGCGACCCTCGCGCGCAGCGAGGGCTACAACTACGTGCACGCAGGTTGGTCGATCGCCGCGGGCGACGTCGACGCCGATGGCCACATCGACATCGTCCTGCCCGAGCCCGCGATCGACGATGGCACGGGCGTTCGCGACACGGGCGTCGTCATCGTCCATCCCGGCGTCGGCGACGGCAGCTTCGGCACGCCGGTGCAGCTCCACGCCGACGTCGAGCAGGAGTTCATGACCTACGGACGATCGGTGGCCGTGATCGACGGCGACGGCGACGGCCGCGGCGAGCTGATCTCCAGCGCGCATCGCTGGAACTCGACCTCGAGCGAAGACACGGGTCGCGTCTACTGGCACGACGATCCGCTCGGCACTGCCACGCTCGAGGTGATCGCGTCTCCCGTCGAGACGGGCGGCGCGATGTTCGGCTGGGCGCTGCCGGACTCGATCGGTCACCTGCCCGTCGATCCCCGCTGACGGGGTCGAATCGCCCCGCGGCACGCCCGCTCCCTTTGGGGGAGCCGGCCGGCGGGGGACGCTGCGTCCCCCATGAGGCGCGAGCGATGGAGGAGCGCCGCGACGATGGAGCGATGGGGGTTCCGGGGGTCGAGCCCCCGGCCGCGCCGAAGGCGCGAGAAACACTGAGCCTCACGAGAGGCCGTGTCGTCGCAACAGGCGCTCGAGGCTCTTGCGGTGCACGCCCGTCTCCGTGGCTGCGCGCGTGAGATCACCGCCCACACGCGCCAGCACACGCTGGAGGTACTGGCGCTCGAGGGCCTCGGTCCACCGCTCGCGCGCCTCTTGGATTGGCACCGTCGAGGCGAGATCGATCGACACGACGTCCGCGCTCGCATCGACTTCCGGACGAGCTGCGCTCGGAGGCGGAGCCTGCGACGGCCGCGGCGAGAGGCGCAGGTCCGCCGCGCGCACCACGCCGCCGCTCGCGAGCAGTGCTGCGCTCCTCACCACGTTGCGCAGCTCGCGCACGTTGCCCGGCCAGCTCCACCGCTCGAGCGACTCGATCGCGGAAGGCTCGAAGTGGAGCGAGACATCTTCGCTCGCGGCATGCTCGTCGAGCACGTGCTGCGCGAGCATCGACACGTCCTCGCGTCGCGCCCTGAGCGGCGGCAGCCGCACGATCACCTCCGCGAGTCGGTAGTAGAGGTCCTCGCGGAAGCGCCCGTCGCCCACCATCGACGCGAGATCCCGGTGCGTCGCGCAGATCACCCGCACGTCGATGGGGATCAACGTGGTCGAGCCCAGGCGCTTGATCTCGCGACGCTCGAGCACACGCAGGAGCTTCGGCTGGAGATCGAGCGAGAGCTCACCGAGCTCGTCGAGGAACACGGTGCCGCCGCTCGCCGCCTCGAACGCACCGATGCGCCTCTGATCGGCGCCCGTGAACGCGCCCTTCTCGTGCCCGAAGAGCTCGCTCTCGATCAGGCTCTCGCTGATCGCCCCGCAGTCGACGACGACGAAGGGCCTCCCCTTGCGAGGAGACCCTTCGTGGATCGCGCGCGCCGCGAGCTCCTTGCCCGTGCCCGTCTCGCCCACGAGGATGCTCGAGAGCTCGGTCTTCGCGACGCGTGAGAGCATCACGAAGACCTCGTCCATCACCGCGCTCGCGCCGAGCAGCGCGCCGAACCGCCGTCGCGGAGCCGTCACGCGGTCACGCTATCACGGGGCCTCGAGCGCGATTCGGTCGTCACCAGCCACGAGCTCCACGGCACCGACGGGCGCCGCGTCCGGCACGACCCACGTGTGCCCTTCACCCTCGGCGAAGTCGAGGCGCGACACCTCGACGCTCTCGATCGCGCGACCTCGCGCGTCGAGGTACGTGCCGACCGCGCGCTCACCGGGCAGGCGACGCAGCGACGCGCGCTCACCCCAAGAGACGACGCCGTCCTCCACCGTCACGAAGCGACGCGCGATGGCCGCACCGACCGTGGGCCAGCCGAGCGCGCGCATCGCCATCTGTCGCTCGTACATCTCGCGGTACGTGTAGTCGCTGATCCACTGTCGGCTGCAGTAGCCCATCATGTCGCTCGCCGTGGCCGGATCGTGGAACGCACCGCTGCGACGATCCCAGCCCCACACGCCCACGCGGCCGCTCGAGTACGGATAGTCGTCGTCGCTCGAGCTCGTCCCACACGGACTGTGAGAGCGGCCGTGCTCGTGACCGAGCTCGTGCGCGAGCGTCGCGACGCTGTCGAGATCGGCGAAGCCCACGCCCGAGCCCACGCGAGAGCCGCGCAGCGTGGCGACGTACGCCTGTCCCGTGACGCAGCTCGTGGTGCGCGCGCAGTAGGAGGAGCGCGTGCGATCGGGCGCCATGAGGCCGTACCAATACTCCGACTCCGGCGCGCCCTCGTCGTCGCGCATCGAGATCAGGCGCGCGTTCACAGCGCCCCAGTCGACGCTGCCCGTGTAGCGGTTCGAGCGCGACCATGACACGACCTCGTGTACGCGGATCTCCACGTCGGCGTAGGGAAAGCGCGCGGTGAGCTCGTCGCGGATGCGCGCGAGCTGGACCTCGCCCACCTCGGGCAGGCGGCCCGATCCATCGGTGTCGTAGCGGAACGGCACGAGCACGAAGACGGGACGACCGGTCTCGACGACGTCGAGGTCATCGAAGCCGCTCGCGGGATACACGGCCTCGGGCGCGGTCGCGACGCCGTTCTCCGCGACCTCGAGCCGCACGCGGTAGCGCGCACCGAGCGCCACCGCCGTCGCGGGCACCCGCACACCGAACACGCTGTCGGGGTTCGAGTCGGTCGAGGGCAGCTCGAGCGTGCGCGAGTCGGTGAAGCGGGCGACACCGAGGTCGTTCTCGATCTCGACGACCGCCGTGACCTCGTGCGCCGAGTACCCGGCGAGATCCTCGACGTGGATACGCACGAGCGCATCGCGCCCACGCACCACGGGCAGGCCCTCACGATCCGCGCTCACGCCGTCGCGCACCAGCGGCACACGCACGGTCTGGAAGAGATCGACGCGCGTGATCGCGAGGTCGTCCGCGAGGAGCCCCGTCGCAGGAGGCACGTACGCGTCGGGCATCGGCGCGACCCAGGCATCGGGCGACGCGGCGTACGCATCGGCGCTCGCGAGCGCCGCATCGCGTCCAGGCTCGATGTAGAGGTACGCGTCGTTGCCGAGCGAGACAGCGTCGGCGCCGGGCGCGTACGGTGCATCGGACGCCGCGACACCTGCATCGGCCCCGGGCATCTCGCGGGACATCAGCTGACCTTCGCATCCGACGAGGACGACGGGGCCGAGGGTCAGGGCGGTGAGGAACGAGAACGTGGTGCGCATGGCCGCCCCTAGCGCAACGGCCGTGCCGACCTCGGAGACCACTCTGAGCCCCTGATCGACGGCGTCACTGGGTACGCCCACGCCGACCTCCCCTGTCCCATGTGCCGAAATCGCGCAAATTCTAGGCAATTCCGCGTGGAACCGCTGCGGTTCCCGATGTCGGACGCACCGAACAGATCGGCCAGCGAACCAAGCCCGCTCGTCGGGCTTGCCGCGAAGGACGACCGCGCTCACTGCCCCGGGATTGCGCCCCGGGGTTCCGCCGACCCGCGCTCACCGATCGACTCACCCATCGACTCGTCACCCTCTCCTCACCGCGATTCGATCGCATCACCCGCGGCGCACACACCGAAACCCGATGTGCGTGAGCCCGTGATCGGGATACGCGAGCCCGCGCATCGCGCTGCGGAACAAGCGCGGCTCGTGATCGAGCCACGACGCGCCGCGGATCACCGTCTGCGACGACAGCGTCTCGGGAACGACGTTCGACCCCAGCCCGTGCGCGGGCACGTACTCGGTGAGCGTCCACTCCCACACGTTGCCCGCCACGTCGCACACGCCGAGCGCGTTGCACCGCGGGCCGCTCGTGACGACGGCCTCCGTCGAGCCTCGACAGCCTCGCGCGCCACACGCGATCGACGACACCACGTGCGTCTCGTCGAACGTCTCACCCCACCAGTGCGGCGCGCGTTCACCGCCACGCGCGAACGCCTCGCGCTCGGCCTCGGTCGGCAGATCCATCCCGCGCAGCGAGCAGAACGCGCGCGCCGCCTCGATGCTCACACACGTCGCCGGATGGTCGCGCCGCGCCGAGCCGACGTTGCACCGCCCGACCCACTCAGCCGGCGTCTCGTCCTCACGCACGACGCGCACGTTCGGCTCGGACGCGATCACCTCGCTCCAACGCGCCTCGAGCTGCGCCACGGTCACGGGCGTGCGATCGACGAAGAACCGCGACAGCACGACCTCGGTCAGCGGCCCTTCGTCTTCGTCACGTCCGACTTCGCCCTCGGGCGATCCGATCACGACCGTCTGCGCCGCGACCTCGACGAGTCCCTCCTCGACCCCGACGACACGCGCCTCCTCGCGGGGCGTCGCAGCGCCGCATCCCGTGATCGAGACGAACAGAACGAGGGTCGATGCACTCGAGAAGACCTGCTCGCGGAACGGCATGCGCAGGGACCCTATCCCGGACGTGCTCACCGCACGTCGTCGCTCGTGCGAAAGGTCCCATCGGGCCCCGCGGACGTGGCGCATCACTGGACATCGTCCTCGGTGTCCATCCTCCCATCGGGCCCGGCCGAGACGACTTGGACGTCTTCGCCCGAGCACGTGATCTCGAATGCGTTCTCCCAGGGATCGATCGTGCGCGTCCGCGCCGAGAGGATCCGCTCGGAGACCAGCTGCGAGACCGTCGGACACGCGGCCGAGGGGTTCTGCGCCAGGTACATCTCCACCGCGCCGCGCACGCTCTGCGCATCCGTCCGCGCTTGTTCGATGCCGCCTCCACACTCGTACCTCGGCAAGAAGCGAGTCGCAGCGCCCTGGAAGAGGATCCCTGCGGCGGCCAGGAGGACGAACGTGATCGTCGTCACGGCCAACGCGTGGGCGAGGATGAGCACGAGCGGGTGAGTACGCTCGGATGTCGACGGCGTCGCTTCGTCGGTCACGACGGCGAGACAGAGGTCGACGCAGCTGTCATTCCGTGCATTCTCGCAGTCGTGCGACCGCTGCTCCTCACGCGCTGCCTCGGCCTCGCCGCGATCTTCGTCGTCGGCGTCCTCGGCTGTGATGGCGACTCGCCGACGCCGCAACGCTCGCCCGAGGATCAGGCGGCCACACTCCGCGAGGCCGTGATTCCGCCCGGCGCCGAGGTCACCGGAAGCACCGTCACCACCGACGACGAGGGACGCGCGGTGCGCGTCACGACGTTCGAGGCGCTGCCCACGCCCGTCACCGATCTGACCACGCTGCGCGCGTCGTGTGCGCGCGCCGATCACGCGGCGTGCGCGAGCCTCGCGGATGCGCTGCTCAGCGCAGGCGAAGCGCTCGAGGCCGAAGAGATCTGGTTCGCGAGCTGCATGGCTGGCCACGGTCCTTCGTGTGCGGACCTCGGCTACCAGTACAACAACCCGTACATCCACCTCGCGCACCCCGAGCGCGCGCTCGATGTCCTCTCGCGCGCGTGCGACGCGCCCGAGCATCCGCCGATCGCCTGCGCGAGCCTCGCCGAGCGCTACGGCGAGGACGCGCAAGCGCGCTACGGCACGGCGCCCGATCCCGCGCGTCATCGCGCATTGCTCGAGCGCGCGTGTCGCGACGGACACTACTGGTCGTGCGACGCGATCGGCACGCCGATGCAGATCCGCTGACGCTGGCGACCAGCCGCAGATCGCTCCTTCAGCCGCGGTTGATCTCGGCGTTCAGACGAACACGTCGCCGAGTCGCTCACTCGACGTCGTCCGCGGTACCGAATCTCTCGTCGGGCCCAGCCGACGCGACGGTCACATCGTCGCCGTGGCACGCGATCGCGAACTCGTTCTCCCAGGGATCCTCGGGCGACGAGACACGCGACGTCGAACGACAGATTCCTGCACCCCAGTGCACGTCGACGCGATCGGCGGGCTATTCTCCCGATGTGAAGTCGCTGCGAGAGCAAGAGCTCGACGAGCTCCGGAACACGCCGCTTGAGGAGAAGCTGCGTCAGGCCGCTCGACCTCATGCAGACCGGCATCGATCTCGAGCTCGCATCGCTGCGCACGCGGCACCCCGGGGCGTCGGCCGCGGAGATCGACGTATGGCTCCGCGGCGAGGACGAGCCGTGACCACGACGCTCGAGGCCGAGCTTCGTCTCGCGGTCAGCACGCCGAGTCGATGACATCTCCCCATCCATCCGGAGCGCTGAGGCGGGTCGCACCGCGTGAGCTCGCGCTCGTGGCCGTCGTCGCGACCGTCTACCTCCTCGTCGTGCGGGCCGGGCCGCTGTCACTGCCGTACTTCTGGGACGAGGCCGACGTCTACGTCGCGGGAGCGCGGTGGCTCGCCGAACACGACATGGACCCGACGCCCGGGCACTTCCCGGACGACTGGTCGCGCGGGCATCCGCCGCTGCTCTACGTGCTCGCCTCGATCGCCTTCCGCCTCTTCGGTCCGGGCCCGTTCGTGGGGCACGCGCTCATGGTGCCGTTCGCCGTGCTCGGGCTCGTCGCGACCTACGCGCTCGGGCTCGAACGACACGGACGGCCCGTCGCGATCGCAGCCACCGGGATGCTCGCGACGACGCCGCTCTACCTCACGATGGGCGCGTTCCTCCTTCCGGAGATGCCGCTCACCGCGCTCACCGCCGCAGCGCTCTGGGCGCTCCACCGCAAGAACGTGCTCGCAACGGCACTCCTCGGCGTCGCCATGGTGTGGATCAAGGAGACTGGCATCTTCACGTCGGGCGCGATCGGCGTCGCATTGCTCGTGGAGCAGTGGCGCACTGGCACCTCCCGCGAGCGGGCCAGTCTGCGCGATCTCGCCCTCGCCACACTGCCCCTCTGGGCGCTCGTCGGTTTCTTCGTCTGGCAGCGCGTGAACGCGGGCTATTTCGTGTTCCCGCATCATCAAGGGCTCTTGGCCGAGCGTCAGTTCGAGGCGGCCAGTCTCTTCACGGCCGTTCCGTCGCTGTTCCTCTGGCACGGTCGCGTCGCGCTGACGGCAGCGGCCTGCCTGGCCCTCGTGGCGCTCACGTCTCGTGACCGACGAGCGACCGCGGGCGCACCGAGAGTGCCTGTCGTCGGAACGGTCGAGGTGGCCTCGCTGACGCTCGCGCTCCTCAACGTCGTGTTCTTCGCTCAGATGTTCTGGCTCGAGCGGTACGCCCTCCCCGCGCACCCCGGTCTGATCGTGACTGCGGCCGCGCTCGTGACCCACGGCGTCTCCACGTTCTCGCAGAGGCCGCGGCTCGCGGCGCTGGCGCTGCCGGTGATGGGCGTCGCCGTGTCCGCCGCTGGCCTCGTCGGCGCATACCGCGGCGCACCCGACGAGGCGCCCGAGCTCACCTTCGACTACGCCGATGTGATGCGGAGCCACGCCAGCGTGGCCGCGCGCCTCGGCCTCGAGCGCGAGCAGCTCGGCGACCCTCTGGTGGTCGCGGTCTGGCCGCTGACCGTGGAGCTGCGCGATCCTGTGCTCGGCTTCACCGAGACGCCGTACCGGACGCTCCACGTCGATCACCTGGACGACCATCCGGATCAGCGACCAGACGTCGTCGTGATCGACGCGGGCTCGCGCAACCGCGATCGCCTGCGCGCCCTCGCCGACGAGCTCGGCCTCGTCACGAGGTTCATCGTGGAAGAGGGCAACGCCCCGGCGCTCGACGTCAGGACGCGCCGGTGATCAGGACTTCATGCGCGCGAGCGTCTCGGCCTCGGTCCAGCGCGGGTGATCGCCAGCGAGCGAGTAGCCCTCGGGCTTCTTGTCGATGAAGATCTCGCGCGTGAGCTTGAAGGGGCTCGTGTCGTCGAAGACGCCGACGCTCATCATGTACGCGTTCGCGCGCACGAACCGATAGAACATCGGCGTTCCGCAGGCCTTGCAGAAGCCGCGCTCGGCCCAGTCCGAGCTGGCGAAGCGTCCCAGGCTCGCCTCGGAGCGGAACGTCACGTCCTTCGCGTGCGTGGTGAAGAGCGGCCCGCCGCCCGACCAGCGGCGGCACATGTCGCAGTGACACGCGTTGTGCTCGGTGGACGCGCTCTCGCAGGTGAACTCAACGGCGCCACACAGACATCGACCAGTCAGCATGGGGGCGACCCTCGCGTGCTCAGCCCGAGCCGTCAAGGCGCGCGGGATCGCGTACCATCGCGCGCCATGAAGACGCTCTCCAGCAAGGTCGTCGCGATCACCGGTGCCGCCTCGGGCATGGGCCGCTCCCTCGCGATCGAGTGCGCGCGTCGAGGGGCAGACCTCGCGCTCGTCGACATCGACGTGAAGGGCGTGGAGGACACCGCAACCAAGGCGCGCGCGACGCGGCTCGGATCGCGCGTCGAGGTGCAGCAGCTCGACGTGGCCGATCGCGACGCGATCTACGCGTGGGCCGCCACCGTGGAGGCGAAGCTCGGGGGCGCCGACGTGCTCGTGAACAACGCGGGCGTCTCGCTCTCGGCGAGCGTCGAGACGATGACGGACGAGGACTTTCGCTGGCTCTTCGACATCAATTTCTGGGGCGTCGTGAACGGCACGCGCGCGTTCTTGCCGCAGCTGAAGAAGAAGCCCGAGGCCCACGTCGTGAACCTCTCGAGCGTCTTCGGCATCATCGGCGTGCCCACGCAGTCCGCGTACTGCGCCGCGAAGTTCGCGGTGCGCGGCTTCACCGAGTCGCTCCGGCAGGAGCTGGCCTCGACGAGCGTGCACGTCTCCTGTGTGCACCCCGGCGGCATCAAGACCGACATCGTCAAGCGCGGCCGCCACTACGAGGACGCGACGGGCCAGAAGACATCGACCGAGGTCGTCGCCAAGAGCTTCGAGCAAGGCGCGCGCACGACGGCCGACGAAGCGGCGAACGTGATCCTGCGCGGGATCCTCTCGAACAATCCCCGCATCCTGATCGGCGCCGACGCTGTCGCGATCGACGTCATGGCCCGCCTCGCCCCGCGCCGATACGACGCCATCGTCACGCGCGCGGCCAAGCTCGGCGCCCGCCGCACGAAGTGACGGCGACGACGCGAGATCGGCTGCTCGCGGCGCTCGTCTGGACTGGCACGCTCCTGGTCCTCTTCTGGCCGCTCGCGCGAGGGGCGCTCAGCGGAGAGCCACGGTTCTTCGACTGGGACGTACCCGAGCAGTACTGGCCCGATCTCGTCCGGCTCTGCCGCGATCTCCACGAAGGTGGCATTCCGTACTGGAGCCCACACGATCGCGGGGGCTACCCGTACTATGCGGATCCGCAGGCAGCGCCGTTCCATCCGATGCACTGGGCGATGTGTGCGGCCGCCGGCCCCGAACCTTCGCTTCATTGGGCGACGCTGAGGGTGGTCCTCGGCTTCGTCGTCTCGATGGTCGGTGCCCACGTCTGGCTTCGTCGCACGGACCTCGGACGCGACGCCGTCGCCTCTCCCCACTCGCACGCGGCCGCCGCCCTCGGCGCCTGTGTGCTCACGACCGCTCCGTTCCTGCGGCACAACTGGGAGCTCAACCTCACCTTCGGAATCGCGTGGCTGCCTTGGATCCTCTTCGGGATCGATCGACTCCTGGCCGCGCCCTCTGCCCGCAGTGCGTCAGTTCTCGCGCTCACCGTCGCGTTCTGTGCCTGGAGTGGCTCACCGCCCGCGCTGTGGCTGACTGGCACCTTCGCGGCCGGCTACACGGTGTTGCGCATCGCCGCGAAGGCCCACGAGGCAGGCCCGGCGCCGATCCGGACACTGGCACCTTGGCTGACCTGGTCTCTCGTCCTCTCTGTGCTGCTGATCGCCGTGGTGCTGATCCCGGGACAGGCGCTCTCGGCACGGTCGGTCCAGGCAGATCACACGTTCGAGTCTCTCACGGCCGAGTCTCTCGACACCGCAGCGTTGATCGCGTGGGTGAGGCCGCAGCCGGGCAATCACCTCTTCGTCGGACCGGTCGTGTGGCTCGCCGCGGGCGCTGCGCTGTCTGCCCGCCGCACGCGTCGCGTGGCGCTCGCGTGTCTCCTGATCGCCGCGCTCGCCGTGCTCCTCGCCATGGGCCAGCACACACCCGTGTTCCGGTTCTTCTTCGATCACGTGCCGGGCTTCGATCGGTTTCGCCTCCCGCACCGCTACGAGGCGTGGCTCGGTCCGGCGGCCGCGCTGGTGACGACGCTCGGGGCCGATGTGATGGCGAAGGAGCTCACGCGCGCGCGACAGTCCCGCGAGGCCATCGCGTCGTGGTCGATCGCGCTCGCGCTGTCCTTCGCGCACGTGGCGCTGGTCACCGAGCGTCTCGATCCCGAGCGGCACACGCGCGGCGGCGCGATCCCTTGCCGCGACGCGAACGACCCGCTCGCGCGCTTCGTGCACGACCACGACGACCGCGTCTTCGACGAGTTCGCGCTCGGCTGTCGGTCGGGCACACGCCTCGGGCACCACGACCTCCGTGGCTACCAAGACCCCTTGATGCTCCACGCCTACGAGCGCGTGCTCTCGCGCCTCGGCGAGCGCCCTGGGCTCTTGCGTCAATTCGGCGTTCGTTACGCGCTCACGTCGCCACACTTCCTCCACGGCTGGGACCACCACTACCTGCCGCGCCCCGAGATCCTCGCAAGCCTGCCTCACGCCCACACGGTCCTTCGTGAGGGCGATCGACGTGTGATCGAGCTGGGTGAGCCGGTCCCGCGCGCCTATGTGGTTCCCGCGCGCTCGGTCATCGAGGTGCAGACGCGCGAAGAGGCGCTCGAGCGATTGGCACCTCTTGCACCATCGGCGGTGGCGATCCTCGAGACGGCGCGTGCGCGGGGCTCGGCGGACCACGTGGCGTCACCGGTCGTGTCGGCAACCGTCGAGGTGAGTGACCCGGATGCCGACACCGTCGTCGTGTCGATCGACGGTGCGTCGGCGGGAGTCCTCGTGCTGAACGACGTCTTCGACGAAGGCTGGACGTCCGAGATCGACGGCTCGCCTGCCGAGGTCTTGCGCGTGAACGCGCTCGTGCGCGGCGTCCGCATCGAGGAGCGCACACACGAGGTGATCTTCCGATTCAGGCCGACCGACGGGCCGCTGACACGTGCTCTCTGGGCGGTTGGCTGGCTCCTGGCGCTGCTCGGCCTCGCGCTGCCGTCGCGGCGAGCCTCGACGTAGACTCGCGACATGGTGGTGTTCCTGCTCCTCGGCCTCTTCGGTCTGCTCGCGCTCGGCGCGCTCGTCGCGGTGTTCGCGATCCTCCGACAGCCCCCACCGGACGGCGCGCGCGAAGCGCCTCGTCCGGCGCCCTCCTCGCCGACGAAGGCAGCCGCGACGGCGGCCACGGCACCCGCTGGCGCTGCGCCGATCGCGCCGATCCCCGCGTTCCCGAGCCCCGCGTATCGCCTGAAGCCTGGCGTCTACATGTTCGGGCAGCTGTGGCGCTGGGACGGCGTGAAGTGGCACGCCGAGATCGGTGACGACTGTGAGCCCGTGATGGCGATCTTCGACACGCCGATGCTCGGCACCTGCGCGGTCACGTGGGACTCGGTGCATCGACGCACGAGCCCCGGCGGTCCGTGGGCCCGCGAATACCGCTCTCCCAACGGTCGACCTCGCTTGTCGTCGGGATGGGGTCACCCGATTCATGGCCTCTTCGCGGGTGGCGATCGGGGAACCGTGCTGCACTCCAAGGGTGATGGGCAGTGGTCGCGGCTCGAGCTGCCCGAGGCGCTCCGCACCGTCGTGAGCGCGATCTGGGGCGACGACGACGCGCTCTATCTCGGCATGGCCGACGGTCGAATCGCGCGGAGCGCCTGGGTCAGCCGAGGAGAGTGGCAGACGGCACAGGCGGTCAGTCGCGACTACGTCTTCGATGGTGTCAGTACGCCTCGTGGCCAGTACGCGGTGAGCCAATCGGGAGACGTGCTGTTCCTCGCGCGCGACGGCGCCCCCGACGCATGGCGCTCCGACAAGAAGCTGAAGAGCGCGGCCAAAGGCCTCTGGGCCGACGCGGCGGGTCGAGTCTGGATCAGCGGGGCCGAGGGTGTCTTTCGATCGGACACCCCCGGTGTCTGGGTCCAGGAGCCGAGCGCGCCCCAGGTCCCCATCGACGCGATCGGCAGCAACGGTGCCGTCACCTGGGGTGGAGGCGGCCGCTCCATCCTCCAGCGCCGCGACGCGGCGGGGCGGTGGACCTCGAGCGCTCCCGGCAAGTCCGGCACGATCGTGAGTCTGTGGGTCGGGCCCGGACAGGAGCTCTTGGTCGGCACCGAGTTCATGATCGAGGTCAGTGAAGGAGGAACGGGCGTGGAGAACGAGGTCGTCGCGTCGGCGAGCGTCGCCTCGTGACCCCACGAGCTGGGGTCGACGACCACCCCACGCGGACGTACTCAGCACGAGCGCGCGACGCTCGACGTGCCGATCGCGGTGTGAGAGAGCAGGCGTCATGAAGCTGTCTCGACTCGATGCGATCTCCCTGTCCTTCCTTCTCTCCGCCTGCGGCGCTTCGCACGGAAGCACCGAGCCCGTCGCGGAGCCCGAGGCCGCAACGGAGCCGATCGCGAGCAGCGAGCCGACGGGCGGCTCGGAGGAGCCCGCGGTCACCACGCCGAGCCCCACGGCGCCGCAAGCTGCCCCATCACTCACCTCGCTTCGCTCGACGATCGAAGCCGTCGAGCCCGTCGCCCCTGTCGTGCCTGCGCGCGCTCTCTCACGTTGTCCCGCTCCGTCGGACGCGTCCCAGGATGCGCTGTTGGCGTTCCACGAGGAGTGCTCGATCCGCTCGCTGGTCGCGCGTGACGGCGACGCGTGGCTGGTGCTTCGTACGGACGCCTCCGAAGGTGGGATCGAGGAGGTCCTCCTCGCGCGGGCTCGGCCCGGCGTCGCCGACGAGGTCGTCCTCGCCGAGCACCTCGAGCCCGCGACGCTCGCGCGGATCCGTCGCGGCCTGGCGCGCGTTCGCCGCGCTGCGCCCTCGATCGTGATCGGCCGCGCGGCGGCCGAGTTCTCGATGTCGACGTACACGCCACTCGTCGCGCTGGGCGCGCCGCTCGAGGGCGCGCAGTTGTTCCTCGAGACCACGATCGATCTCGACCACCCTGAGCACGTGCTCCACCTCGTCGCGGAAGACGGGACGGCGCGAGAGATCGCACGCGACGCCGCACGACTCGTCGCGTGCGACGGCGGTGGATGGACCTGCGGTGACGAGGGCGAGGAAGACTGCGAGGCCGACGACCTGCGCGCGGAGGGCCGTCTGTGCGTGGAGCCGTGGTCCATCGACTCGGTGCATGTGGAGGGCGATCAGCTCCTCGTGGTCGGGACCGTCGTCGTCGCAGGCGACGGGGGCTATCCGTCGTTCCACTGGGCAGTCCGACACACGCCCTCGGAGTGATCGCGGGCCCGCGGCGCGATCGACTTCACCTCGCGCGAGACCTATCGTCACCCAGCATGTCGCGCGCGATCGTGGATCGGTGGACCGTCTCCGGGCTCGTCGTGATGCTCACGTGCGCATCGCTGACGAGCGCCGCGCGGGCGGACGCGATCCCGCCCGCGCCCGAGGAGTGCCCACCGGGGACCGATCCGCGGACGGGTCACGCAGGCGCACGTTGCGTGCCTCATTTCTGCGGCAGCGATGTGTCGGCCCCGAGCGCAGTGCCGTGCGACGTCGGAAGTCGCTGCCGTGACGCGCTGATCGAGGTCCGCGTCGAGCCGCCGATCGACCACGCGCGTCCGGGCTATCCGACCGTCGCTGCGTTCGAAGGCGCCTGCGACTGTCCACGAGAGACGTGTCAGCGCGCGTTCGTGTGCGTGCCCGACGATCTCCCGGTGCACCGCTGTGCGGGCGCGACGCCACCGCGAGACGACACACCAGCCCACCCGCCGCGCGGTGGGTGCGCGTCGTGCGCCGTGAGCACGCGCGATCACGCCGCTGCCTGGGTCACTGCCCTCTTCGCGCTCGCGCTCGCGGCGTGGGCGAGGCGTGCCCGCGGGGTGCCTCGTGACGTTGGTGCCGACGGGAGTCGAACCCGCACCTCGCGGATTTAGAATCCGGCGCTCCACCGACTGAGCTTCGACACCGAGAGAACGGCACGACCACGCCCCTCACGGCGGTCCGACGTGGCAGAGCTGGGCCGCGCGGCGCCCGGGGGAGAGATCACGCCGCACGACGAGATAGAGCTTCATGAGGTCGACTCTCTGGCGGCGCGACGCGCTGCTCGTCGTGCGTGCAGCCGTGCACGCACACCCTCGAGATGCGCCTCGTAGTCCACGCGATCGGCCTCGGGCGCGGCTTGCTCGATCCAGGCACGCACCTCGGGCACGGGACGACCTGCGGCCGCCGCGATCGCGCGCACGAGGGGCTCGCTTCGATCGCGCGCGCGCCGCTCCTGCCTCCACACGGGACGACCACGCACCAGGGCGCACGCGAGCAAGAGCACTCGAACACGTGCGGCGCCGAGGTGGACCTCGCGCGCGAGCTCGCGGCATCGCAGGGTCGGCTCGGGCGCATCCCGAGCCGCGCTCCACGCTTCGCGACGCTCTCTCTTCAGGGCTCGCTGTTGCTCGACGGCGCGCGCGATCTCGCGCCTCCAGTGCTCACGCTGGACGGACTTCGAATCGGACTCGGAATTCATGGGATCTCCTCTCGACGGGGTTCGGAACGGGTCACGAACGTCGAGCGAGGAGGGCCACGAGCGCGGGAGAGCTACTGCCAGGTCATGAGGCCTCGAGTTGGGAGGTGCGGACGAGAGCGGGACGACGCAGCCGCAGGTTCCTGACGATGCGTGCGGCGTGTACCAACCCGGGGCCGCGCGGTGTTCTTGCGAAGTGCACTGGGCTTCCGAGGTATTCTCGCGCGATGACGATCCGACCCGCCCTCCGCGCCGCCCTCGTGGTCTCCGGTCTCACCGTCACTGCGGGCTGCGGAGGCACGGCCACGCTCGAGGCGGAGTCGGGCGCCACGACGAGCTCGTCCACCTCGGGCTCGTCCAACACGTCGACGAACGGCTCGTCGAACACCGTGGTGGCGTCGGGCCAGGCCTGCGATCCGAACGCGGAGCCCACGACACAGGCCTGCTGCGACGAGCGCGGCGGCCGCACGTGGGACGCCTCGAGCGGCTCGTGTGTCTGGATGGCCGTGCCCGGTCCGTTCGTGCCGCCAGCCATCATCGGCTGATCGCCGGTGCGCGTGGGAAACTTCGTCGACGCGCGACGGAGAATCTAATCCTCTACGTGCTCGCGCCCTCGATGCCGTCGCCCTGACCTCCGCCCTCGCCGTCGGCGAATGGCACCTATCCCGTCGATTGGCAGCGGCCGCCGAGAGCTGGCGCAGCCCTCACGCACCACGTGTCGCGTCGAACGCCGCCGACGTGATCGGGCGCGAGGTCCCGAGGCCGCGCTGACTCCGTGTAGAGTCTTCGCATGCCGATCCGCCCCGCCGTGCGCGCCGCCCTCGTGGTCTCTGGTCTGTCCGTCACCGCTGGCTGCGGTGGAACGGCCACGCTCCACGAGGAGCCGACGACGCCGAATACCCACGACTCGACGACGAACCGTGAGACACCCGACACCGTCGCCGAGCCGTCCTGCGACGGCACCGTCGCGGCCACCACCGAGGCGTGCTGCAACGTGCAAGGCGGCATGTGGGAGGCCGAGAACCACGCGTGCGTCCTCATCATGGTCGGCCCCTTCGTGCCGCCTGCGATGATCGGCTGAGCCTCATGGGGCTGGGCAACCTCTTCGACGGCGCGACCGAGGACCTGATCCTCCACGTGATCGCGCCCTCGTCGCTGGCCGCCCTGGTGACGGGTCTCGCAGTCGTCGAGTGGCACCTCTCACGGCGCTTCGCAGCGGCCGCGGAGAGCTGGCGCGACCCTCACGCGCCTCGCGTCGAGTCGAGCGACGCCGACTACCGTGCTCCCGCTTCGAGCGCAGCGGGTCCGCGAGCGCCGCGGGCCGTTCGATGGCTCGCGCGTCTGGCCCTCCTGTGGAGCGCCGTGACGCTGGTGGGCTTCGGTGGGCTCGCGGTCGTGACGTTCGCAGTACTCGGGGCCCTGGCGGCGCTCTTGGTGCCTCTCGGCGCAGCCTTTGCCGCAGCGAGCGTCGTGCACGCCGTGCTCGTCCTGCCGGAGCGGAGCGACCCCCGAGTCCGACCTCGAATCGCGCGCGCCCGAACTGCGCTCGTCATGCACCACGCCCTCGTGGTCCTGGCGAGCCTCGCGGCGGTGATTCCGCTCTTCGTATCAGGCGTCGACTTGGGCGACATCGGCCTCGGCACTCTCGTGCTCGTGCTCATCCCTTGCACCCTCGGCGCCGCCCTCTACCGCCGCCTCGACACGGTTCGATCGCTGTACTCGTCTCCCGCCTGATCTGCCACGGTTCGGACTCCGAAGAAGCCTGTTGCGAGCACGAACTTTCGCGTGCCTGCGCGATGAATCTCTTTGTTCCACAAGGCGATTCGCGCTATTGTCGTCCTCCATAACGGGAGGAAACATGCGCGACGCAGACAGTCGCTCGGCGCAGTCGTGCGGGGTCGAGCAAGGGGGCAATCCGTCGACTCCAACTCGAGTCGTACGATGAAACGACTCACCACGACGAGCACTCGCACTCGTCGCCTCCTGGCGACCCTCCGGCAGATCAAGCCGCCGCCGCCCCCGACCCCGAGAGAATGGACGCTCCTCGAGAACGTTCGCAAGCGTCCCGGCATGTACGTCGGCGATGTGAACGATGGAACCGGCCTCTCGCGTTGTCTCTGGCAGGTCGTGTCGAATGCCATCGACCAGCACCTGGCTGGTCGTCTTCGGACGATTTCGGTCTCGATCGACGACTCGGACACTGCCGAGGTCGTCGACGACGGGCTGGGAATTCCCGTCGTTCGAGACGAGCACGGGTTGCCCTTGCTCGAGCGGATCTGCTGCGAGCTTCATCTCCGCACGACCCTGGACGACCACCTTCCACACGTGCACTTCACTGAGCCCGGGTTTGGCTGTGGTCTCGCCTCGACGGCCGCGGTGTCGGCCCTGTTCGAGATCGAGACCGTCTGTGATGGCCGTGCGGCCAAGCTCGTCATGGAGCGCGGTGTGAAGGCGGGCGACGTCGTCGAATCAGACACGGTTCGGCCCTCGGGTACGCGTGTGCGGTTCCGTGCCGATCCCCAGATCTTCCCAGCTCGCTTCGACGAGGACGCCATTCGTGCGCGGCTCGAGGAGCTCGCTTGGTGGGCCCCTCATCTCCGCGTGCTCTGGCAGGGAGCAGTGCTACCGGGCCTCGGCGGTGCGGATGCGTGGCTCCGTTCGATGGGAGTCACCGGCCCCGAGCTCGCCACGCGTGTGCCGGCGCACAGCGTCGGTGTCGATCTCGCGCTCGGGTACGTGGACTCGGATCGATGCGACATCCGCACGTTCGTGAACCTGCATCCCACGCTCGAGGGCACACACGAACGCGGCGTGTTCGACGCGCTCGTAGCGGTCGCGAGGATGGAAGGCGTGCGCGGCACGCGTCGCCAGCTCGAGGCCCGGGTGTCGCGGGGGCTCGTCGCGCGCGTTCACGTGTGGGTGACGGCACCCCGGTTCGGACCTCCGACGCGGGATCAGCTGCGAACGCCCGAGGCACGTCCCGCCGTGGGCGAGGCGATCGTGAATGCGATCGTGCACCGCGGGACCGAGGGCGCGTTCCTCCGCGAGGTGAAGAACCGGGCGCGCGCAGGCGTGTGACGCGCTCCCTGCATCGGCTACGTTCGCGGCGGTGGCTGAGCCTCGACATGCGGGCGCGCGTCTCGCGTTGCTCTATCGGAACCTCCGGCAGTCGCTCGCGCTCGCGCGTGACGTCGATCGGCCGCTCGTCGTTCGCTACCTCGTCGTCGCGGCGATCGATGCGCTCTTGCCCATCGCGATCGCCTACGTGGGCAAGGAGATCGTCGATGCCGTGGTCGCTGCGCTCGACGTGCCGGGGGCGGGCGCGACCGACGCGCTGACGGAGCGCGCGCTCACGTGGGTCGCCATCGAGTGCGCGCTCGTGGTGGGCAAGCTGGTGAGCGGGCAGGCGATCGGGTACCTCGCGGAGATCCTGCGCGGCAAGCTCGCGCTCCACGTCGATCTGCTCGTCGCCGACAAGGCGAGCCGGCTCTCGATCGCGCACTTCGAGGATCCGAAGTTCCTCGACGTGCTCGAGCGCGCCCGCAAAGACGCGAGCTGGCGGCCGCTCGAGATGATCACCCACGGCATCGCGCTCACCCGGCATCTCGTGACCGTCGGCGGGTTCGCGGCGTTGCTCGTGGGGTTCAGTCCCATCGCCGTCGCCGCGCTCCTCTTCGCGTCACTGCCGTTCTTCGCCGAGGCGCACTTCTCGGGTGTCGATTTCGAGCGACGACGCGCGCGCACCGAGGCCGAGCGCAAGGCGGGCTACTACGCACAATCGCTCACCAGCGATCACCTCGCGAAGGAGATGAAGCTCTTCGGGCTCGTCTCACTCTTCCGCGCGCGCCTCGTGGCCATGCGCGAGGGGCTCCTGGGAGGTGACGTCGAGTTCGCCGCGAGGCGTGGCGCGTGGGTGACCGCACTCGGCGCGATCTCCACCGTGATCTTCTATGGCGTGCTCGCGTGGATCGTGCTCCTCGCGACCACGGGCGCGCTCACGCTCGGCGCGATGACGCTCTATCTGACGGTGTTCCGACAGGCGCAGTCGGCGTTCCAAGGCGCGATGAGCTCGCTCGCCCGTGCGTGGGGCGACTCGCTCTACATGTCGAACCTCTTCGAGTACCTCGCGCTCCCCGAGACCGCGGGGGAAGGCGGCGGGGTGACCGACGTGTCGAGCGAGCCGACGGAGATTCGGTTCGAGCACGTCGGCTTCGCGTACCCAGCGGCGGATGCGACCGGCACACCGAGGCGGTCTCTGGACGACGTCAGTCTGACGATCCCCAAGGGCCAAGTCGTCGCGCTCGTGGGCCCCAATGGCGCGGGCAAGACGACGCTCATCAAGCTGCTCACGGGCCTCCATCGACCGAGTGAGGGTGTCATTCGCATCGACGGCGAGGACGTCAGTCGCATGGACCTCTCCAGCCTGCGGAGCCGCATCGGCGTGGTGTTCCAGGACTTCGCGCACTACCACCTCACGGCCGCGGAGAACGTGGGCATCGGCTGGGCGCCTCGGATCGAGGATCGCGACGCCATCGAAACGGCCGCGCGCGAGGGTGACGCAGACGCGATCCTCCGCGAGCTGCCCAAGGGCTACGACACGCAGCTCGGCCGCTGGTTCGGGGGCGAGCAGCTCTCGATCGGACAGTGGCAGCGCGTGGCGATCGCGCGCGCGTTCATGCGGCGCAGTGGCCTCCTGGTGCTCGACGAGCCGACGGCGTCGCTCGATGCCGAGAGCGAGGCGCGCATCTTCGAGCGGTTCCGCGAGCTCGCGCGGGGACGCACTGCCCTCCTCGTCACACACAGGTTCTCGACCGTGCGCATGGCCGATCGGATCGTCGTGCTGGACGAGGGCCGCGTCGTGGAGGACGGCACGCACGCCGAGCTGATCGCGAAGCGTGGCCTCTATGCGCGCATGTTCGAGTCGCAGGCCGCGGGCTATCAGCTCGCCGCGCACCCGCCTTCTTGAGGCCGGCGGGCCGGCCCGAGCCTCAGCGGCCGAAGCAGAAGACCACCTCGCGCGGGGCGCGCGGGGTGAACTCTTCCTCCTCGAGCTCGAGCACCTCGAAGCCCTCCGACGGCCACGACACGTTGCCGTTGCACGACGCCCACCACGACGAGCTCTCGACGCGCGCCTGCGCGCCGCTCGGGTTGCCGTGCCACATCAGCGCGTTCGAGGACGGAAGGCCTCGGCCCTGGTCGGTGCAGACGTTGTCGCGACAGCGCGTGCGTCGGAACACGTTGCCTGCGGGGCCCACGAAGTTGGAGAAGCAGCCATTGCCCATGTGCAGGGCGTCCACGTCCTCGACGAGGCCCGCGCCTCCGTCGTCGAAGATGACTCCGACGCCCGAAGGAGAGTTGTTGCCGTCGACCAGGCCGTCCCGGATGACGATGCCCGTGGACTGATAGACGTTCACGTTGTCCTCGGGCCACGAGCTCGCGGGGTTCACCACCGAGAAGCCCTCGAGCACACCGTCGTCGGACCGATTCCACTGCACGAGCTGCCCGCGCGGGAACGGGCCGCGGAAGTCGTGGCCCTCGAGGTCCTCGAGGCGCGAGCCAGGGCTGTCGACGAGATAGACGCCGCTCGAGCCTCGCGTCAGGCGTGCGTGCCTGACCGTCAAGCGCGCGGCGCCGTTGCTCTCGAGGTTGTTCTGATCCGCGCTCGACGCGGCCCCTGACGTCGGCACACCGACGTTCTCGATGTCGACGCGCTCCACGACGACGTCGTCGGCGCCCGCGATGAAGATCCCCACGCCGCCGCGGTGCCGGATGCGAACGTCACGGATCGTGACCCGATCGGCGTTCACACGGATCGCCGGCCCGCCATCGCTCGTGACGTCGAGGCGCTCGATGACGGCGTCGTCGGTGTCGATCACCAGCGGCCCGCTCGCGGTCAGCACGCAGGCGGCGACGACGGGTGCGTCCTCACCCTCGATCACCGAGGCGTCGGCCGCCGCATCGCCGCTCGACGAGCTCGCGTCAAGCCCCGGAGCATCCGAGGCCGGCGCGTCGAGCCCACTCGCGTCGCGCTGGGCCGCATCGGGCGTCCTCGCCGCATCGTCGCTGGACGGAGCCGGCTCCGAGCACGCGGCCAGGAGTGCGAGGGAGAGCGAGAGCTGCGAAGCACGGCGCATGGGAACCTCCGAGACGAACGGCGCGCTGAGAGTCGCCGTTGTCGCGGGCGGTGTCACCGGCGGAGTCCGTCGCTCTCCGTCAGGTGGGCGGCGCGATCGCCGGAGGCTCGGGTGTGCCGCCGCCTCGGAACACGAAGTAGGCGGCCGCGACGAGGCAGAGGGTCGCGTAGACGAGATCCATCGAGAACGGCCTGCGCATGTACGTGGTCGCGAAGATCATGAAGACGATCATCGTGATCACCTCCTGCATGACCTTGAGCTGGCCGAGCTCGAACTGACCCGAGCCGATGCGGTTCGCGGGCACCTGCAGGCAGTACTCGAAGAACGCGATGCCCCAGCTCACCGCGATCGCGATCCAGAGAGGGCTCTCGCGCAGATCGCGGAGGTGGCCATACCAGGCGAAGGTCATGAAGACGTTCGAGAGCACGAGGAGCACGACGGTCTGGAGCCAGACGGGCATCGCGCGAGGATCGAGCGAGGCCGCAGCGCCCTCAACAAATCGGCGGTCGACGCATCCTCGCTTGCTACACCACGCCCCCGATGAGCGACTCCGCGCAGTTCCGAGAGCGGCTCCCGAGCTTCCCCGACGTGCCCGCCGAGCAGCGCGGCCGTGGCCCCGTCGCCTTTCGCTACGAGGACGTGACGCAGGACGGCCGGCTCGTCGCGCGCGCCGCGTCACACGCGATCGGCGCGGCCGTGTGGCGCGACGTGCTCGAGCGTCACCCGTTGACGCCGACGCTGATCGGCCAGGGGATCCTGCCGATCCTCGCCCGCCTGGTGGTGGTCGTGGGCGGTGGCCCGATCGCGGTCCGCGCGAAGGTGATGGCCGAGGGTGGCTTCGAGATCGTCGAGGCCGTGGACGACGCCGGCAAGTCGCGCTTTCGCGCGGACATGTTCGCGTCTCTGCGTGCGCCGCGGGGGCGCACGTTCGGGACGGTGCCAGGCGAGGGCGACGAGATCGCGATCGGCGCGATGTGGGGCGAGCACGTGATGACGCGTCCGTTCGCTCCGCCGGCCGAGCGGACCGTCGATCGCATCCCCGAGGGCTTCGGCGCCCCCCGCCGCGTGGACTACGTCGCACCCGCACGCGCGATCGATCTGCCCGCGGATGCGCAGTGGATCGACGACGCGTGGACCGATGACACGACGCCGCTGGTCTTCGGCCTCGGCCACACAGACTCGAACCAGCACGTGAACTCGCTCGTCTACCCGCAGCTGCTCGAAGACGCCGCACTGCGGCGGCTCCACGCCAAGGGCTTGCCGACCGATCGTTTCGTCAGCCGCTTCGAGATGGCGTACCGCAAGCCGTCGTTCGCGGGGGATGTGCTGCGTCTGCGGGTGCGCGCCTACACGCGCACGGTCGGCGGCGCGCCGCACGTCGGTGTGATGGGCGTGTTCGCGACGGAGGCAGAGCACGCGGGCGAGCCGAGCAAGGCCCGCGTGTTCGGCTCGGTCGAGCTCGCGCGCTGAGCCGCGAGAAAAGCCACGCGGCGACGAAACTCGCGAGCGGCGCCTCCGACAAGGGGCGCCATGTCCATCTCGTTCTCACGGCGCGAGCTCGCCGACACACTCGCTGGCACTCCACTCCAGCGCGACCTCCTCGACGTCGATCCCGCGCTCACGGGGCTCGGCCTCGATCGCGCGCTCCCACCGCTCGACGCCGCGGTCGACACCGACGCCGAGCGAGAGGCGCTGTTCGACGCGCTCGATGCGCTCGATGGTCGACGCGACGCGGTGATCACGGTCGTCGATCGCGACGGGGCGATCACGGCCGCCGCCGATCCGCTGCGCGCGCTCGCGGAGGCCGCAGGTGATCGAGCGCTGCACACACAGGTCCTCGACGCCATGCGCGCCGCGCGCCTCGACCCTCGCGTCCTCCACCTCGGCATGCGCGACGACTCGGCGGAGCGAGAGGTCGCCGCGCTTCGACGCGAGGTGCCGGTCGTCGCGATCGGAGACGCGCTCCGCGGAAACGGGCTCGACTCGCTGGGCGTCCGGATCGGCGACGCCGAGTACTCGCTCGGTGATCGCACGTCGATCGAGCAGTTCGTCTCGAAGCTCGACCTCTCCCCCACGATCTCGCGCCGAGTGGCGGATCTGATCGAGGCGACGCCGGCGCGAGGTCGCCGCGAATTCGCGGAGCTGGCGCGGACCCTGGCCGCGGGTGAGCACAATGAGCGCATCCCTCCGCGCCTCGTGCTGAGCGGCCACGGCAACGGCGAGGAGATCTTCGGCGACGACGAAGACTCCGTCCTCGACACCAACCTCGCTGCGCTCGCGCGCGCACTGCCTCGAGGCGCTGCTCAGATCGAGCACCTGCACGTCGCCGCGTGTCAGCACGGATGGGAGCCGCGCATCGACGCGTTCCGCGAGGCCTTCCCGCGGCTCGAGTCCGCGTGGGGCTACACCGGCTTCTCGCCCTCCGGCGCTCCGGCCATCTCGCAGCAGCGCGTGTGGGAGCGCGCGACGCGTGACGGCGATGCCACGGATCTCGATCGCGCCGACGCGCGCCACACACGGCGGGCAGGCGAGATCGCGATCTGGACGCGAGAGCGTGGCTTCGAGGGCCTCCACGGGCGTGAGCTCTCGATCGTCGATCGCGAGCTGCGCGCGCTCGAGCCCACGCTCGCGCGCTTCATGCTCGGTCAGCGCGAGCCGCGCGGCTCGACGGATCCCGAGCTCGTGCGCGCCTATGGCCTGGTCCAAGAGGCCATCAACAACCCCGACTTCGACGAGCAGAGCGAGGACTACCAGGCAGGTCTGCGCGAGCAGCGCGATCAAATCCTCAGGCTGCGGTTCTACTCGAGCAACGTCGCGCCGAAGTTCGCGCGAGAGTACCGAGACGACATCGAGCTCGGCTACCGGGCGGCTGGGTTGCCCGTGCCGGACTTCGCGCACCTCACGCGAGGCCAAGCGATGGCGGCGATCGACTCGCTCGCCGCCGCGCGGTCGACGGACCCTGATGCGAGACGCGCGCTGTCGCTGCTCGAACGCGGTCTGCGGCAGCTCGACCCGCACATCATCCAGACCTCGTGGTTGTGAGGAGGAGACCTCATGCAACGACTCGGCTTCCTGCTCCTCGTCCTCGTGGCTTCGCTCACGCCCTCGACGCGAACGCGTGCACAGCGTCTCGACGCACCCGCTGCACGAATGACTTCAGCGCAGATCGAACGGTGCTATCGCGTCGTCTACGAAGGCCTGCGGCCCATCGCCCGCGTGGAGGTGCCCTCACGGCAGCGCGACGCGGTGATCTTCGCGCTGATCGCGCGCGCGCCGTGTCCGGCTTGGAGCGCACGCATGCGCGAGCTCGCACGCCTCATCCTGCGTAGTGACGCTCGGAGGCTCGTGAGGCTGCTGAACGACCACCAGGACGACCGCTGCAACGTGCTCGGCACGCGCGAGGGAGCGTGCGCACCACATCACGTCGATGTTCGTGGTGTGGACGCGTCGCAAGGTCTGAGCGGGAGCGAGGGTCAGGAACGCCTCGTCCTCGTGAGGGCGATCGACGAGCTGAGCGCGTATCCCGAGCTCGTGCCGCTGGCCCAGCTCCTCTGGGGCTTCGGCGACTACAACGGCCGCTGCGTGACGCCAGACACCGCGAGCATGCACGACGCCGTGCGACGCGGCCTCGAGCGTCGGGTGCTCTTCACCCCCCCTTCCGGGCGCACGCGGGCGGACGTCGCGCGCCAGCTGTATGGCTCGGATGACGAGGGCCGAACCACGCCGTAAGACAGCGGCGTGCTTCGTCTCTCGCAGCTCTTCGATCACGAGTCCGTGATCACGCTCGCCGCGCCGATCGACGAGCACGCCGTCGCACACCTGAGCGCCGCGGAGCTCGCGGTCATCGAGCGCGCGATCGACAAGCGCAAGAGGGAGTTCGCGACAGGCCGCAAGCTCGCGCGCGCCGCGCTCGCCGCGCTCGATCACCCCGACGTCGAGATCCTCAACGGCCCCGACCGCGCGCCCATCTGGCCGAGCGGGATCGCAGGATCGATCAGCCACTGTGATCGCGTCGCTGTGGTGGCGATCACACACGCAGCGCACGGCACGGTGGGCATCGACGTCGAGCACCGCGACGAGCTCAAGCGCGAGCTGTGGAAGACCGTGTTCCTGCCGCACGAGATCGAGGCGCTCGACGCCGCCTTCGACAGCTCGATGCGCGGCCGCATGGCGCTCGTGCTCTTCTCCGCGAAGGAAGCGCTCTACAAGGCGCAGTACCCGCGCACCGCGACGTTCATGGGCTTCCACGAGCTGCACGTCGCGATCACGCCCGATGTGCGTGATCCATCGCGCGGCACGCTGCGCTGCACGTTCCAGAACGACGTGGGCGCGATCGATCGCGAGGGCTTCGCGCGCGCCTCGGTCGCGAACGGTCGCTTCCAGCTGGAGGCGACGCCGGGCGCCGAGGTGCTCACGAGCGTCTTCATCCCGAGATGAGAGACCGAGAGACCATCGTTCCTCGGGTTTGAATGGCAGTACGGGGTCTCTGGGCAGCGCCCCCAGCGCGCGGCGCGTGCGCCGCGGACGACGGAGAGATCAGCGCAGCGCGCGCACGATCGGGGACGCGTCGTCGTGGCCGTGCAGCCGGCGAACGGTCGTGGCGGTGGCCGAGAGGACCTCGCCTGCGAAGATCTTGTGCGCGATCACCGCGTGCCCTTCGCTCGTGAGGCCTGTGAGCTTCGACTCGACCGCGACCCGCTGACCGCCGGTGACACCTGCGCGGTAGGTGATCTCCTCGGCCACCGACGCGAGCGCGACCGGCGGGATCTCGATCGCGTGCAAGCGTCGCGAGAGCGCTTCGTCGCACCAGTCGAGGTAGGCGGGGTGGTTCGCGTGATCGAGCGGGTCCATCCACGTCCACCAGGCGTCGAGCTCGAAGCGCTGCGTGGGCGCATCGCCGATCGGCGTGGTGACCGCGGGCAGCTCGGGCGCGAGCGTGTCGTCGGTCGGAGGCTCGGGCTCGACGGGGAACGCCGACAGCAGCGACGCGCTGCCGCGCGTGGGCTCGAGGCTCGCCGACACGTGCACCCACTCTTGCCGCGCCGACGCGATCGGGCCTCGCTCCTCGGACACGATGCGCACCTCGCGCGTGGAGAACATCTCGCGCCGCATGCGCGAGATCCACGAGCGGCCGAGCAGGCGCTCGCCGTAGTAGGGCTCGAGCGCGTGACGCACCGTCATCGTGCGGACGATGAACGCCGTGCCCTCGTCGCGGTAGCGCTTGGGAGGCCAGCCCGCGTCGCTCGACGCATCGACGGCGATCTCCTGGAAGCTGCGCCACACGTCGCCCGCACGCGCGGCGTCGCGCACGGAGAACGCATGGCGAGGGATGTGGGCGCGGGTCTCGAACACGGGGCGCGACTTATCACGTCGAGGCGGGCCCGACGCGACGTCGGCATTGATCTCTACGAGGCCGCGAGCGAGCCTCGCTCACCTGACCACGCGGAGGACCCGATGAGCCTGAACCTCGCCACGCTCCTCGCCGAGAGCACGAAGCGCCACCCCAGCAACCGCGCGGTGATCCTCGGCGACACGTCGCTCGACTACGCCACGCTCGACGCGTTCTCGCGACGGTTCGCGGGCGCGCTCAAGAGCCTCGGCATCAAGCCCGGCCAGCACATCGCGCTGATGCTGCCGAACGTGCCGCACTTCACCATCGCCTACTTCGGCGGGCACTACGCCGGCAACCCGATCGTCCCGCTCAACGTGCTGCTCACGCCCGACGAGATCGCCTACCACCTCGAGGACTCGGACGCTGTCGCGCTGGTCGCGTGGGAGATGTTCGCGCCACAAGCACAGGCCGCGGTCGCGCGGGTGAGCTCGTGCAAGCACCTCATCATCGCGAAAGCGGATCGCTCGGACGTCTCGGCACCCGAGGGCGCGCAGTCGTTCACGCGCCTCGTGGCGAGCGCAGATCCCGTGACGGAAGTGCCCGCGACGATGCCCGACGACACGGCCGTGATCCTCTACACGTCGGGCACCACGGGCCGTCCCAAGGGCGCGGAGCTCACGCACTTCAACCTGTTCTTCAACGCGCACTACGTGCGCACGATGCTGCTCGAGTTCACCGAGAAGGACTCGGCGCTCGTCACGCTGCCGCTCTTCCACAGCTTCGGTCAGTCCGTGCTGCAGAACGCGCTGCTCGGCGCGGGCGGCACGCTGGTGCTCCTGCCGCGCTTCGACGCGGAGGCAGCGTTCACGCTGATCCAGAAGCACCGCATCACGATCTTCGCGGGCGTGCCGACGATGTACTTCGGCATGCTTCACTTCCCGCGCGGCAACGACTTCGACGTGTCGAGCCTACGCGCGGCGGCGTCGGGCGGCGCGGCCATGCCCGTCGAGGTGATGTCGGCGTTCGACGCGAAGTTCAAGGTCAACGTGCTCGAGGGCTACGGCCTGTCGGAGACCTCGCCTGTCGCGAGCTTCAACCAGCTCGACAAGCCGAAGAAGGCGGGCTCGATCGGCCTGCCGATCTGGGGCGTGGACTTCAAGCTCGTCGACGACGCCGGAAAGACCATCGTCGATCCGATGGTCCCGGGCGAGATCGCCATCCGCGGCCACAACGTGATGCGCGGCTACTACAAGAAGCCGGAGGCCACCGCCGAGGCGATCAAGGACGGCTGGTTCCACTCCGGCGACATCGCTCACCGCGACGAGGAGGGCTACTACTTCATCGTCGATCGCAAGAAGGACATGATCATCCGCGGCGGCTTCAACGTGTACCCGCGCGAGATCGAGGAGATCCTCTACGGGCACCCGGCCGTCGCCGAGGCCGCGGTCATCGGCATCAAGCACGAGAGCCACGGCGAAGAGGTGAAGGCCGTGATCGCGAAGAAGGCGGGGCACGAGAACGTCACCGCCGAGGAGATCATCGCGTACACGAAGGAGAAGCTCGCGGCGTACAAGTACCCGCGCGTCGTCGAGTTCATGGACAGCCTGCCCAAGGGACCGACGGGCAAGATCCTCAAGCGCGAGCTGAAGAAGTAGCTCGTTCGACCGTTACAGGGAGATGACGTTGGCTTCGATCGCATCGAGTACCTCGCGCGCGTGGATCGTGCTCTTCGCGCTGCTCGCGCTGAGCGTGCTGGGCTCGGCGCGCGTGGCGCACGCCCAGGATCTCGCGGCCGCGCAGGCATCGCTGGCTCGCTACGACCTGGCGAGCCCAGCCACGTACGAGGCGCTCGAGACGCTGCGGCGCATCGCTGATGCCAATGGTCCACAGGCGCCGACCGCGCGCGCGGTGCGCGCGTACGCGGCGGTCGATCTGCTCGCGGCGGCGACGATCCTCGGGGACACCGCCGCCCTCGATCAGCTCGGCACCGCCCTCGGCGTGCGTGATCGCGCCGCGATGAGCGCGATGCTGGACGCGGAGCTCGCGCGCACGCCGAGCGGTGCG
>JAFLCL010000279.1 GCA_017303575.1 Deltaproteobacteria bacterium | reverse complement strand
GCGCGCGCCGCCCCGACTCGAGCCGCGCGAGCAGCTGGGCCGTGCGCGGGTCGTCTTCCCGCGCGGTGAGCACGAGCGCGAGCGCGGGCGCGGCCTCCGAGAGCTCGAGCAAGAAGCCGAGCGAGTCGGCGTCCGCCCACTGCGCGTCGTCGATGACCACGATGCGGGCGCCGCGTCTCGCGATCAGGGCCGCGAGCGCGCGTGCCGCAGCGCGCACGAGCTCGGCGAACGGCAGGACGTCGATGGATTCCTCGGTCGTGGCCTCCGTGCGCGTGGCAGGGAAGAGGAGCGCGAGCGCGGAGCGATCGGCCGCGGCGGTGAGCGAGGACACCGAGGCTGCGCTCGATGCCCCGCGGGCAGGCTCCATCGCGATCGCGTCGACGATCGCGTCGATCGCGTTCCATCGGATCGTCTCGCTCGCATAGCAGCGCGACCGCACCACGGCCTCGGGGCGCCTGCGCGCGAGCTCGTCGACGAGCGTGGTCTTGCCCAGGCCTGGTGCGCCACGCACGACCACGAAGGGGGGCGTGCTCGCGTCGCACGCCGCCTCGAGCTGGGCGAGCTCGCGATCCCGACCGACGACTGTGCGCGCGCGCATCGTGCGAGGCATCGCCCGTGACCGCGCGGTGGCCATCCCGCTCGGGGCGAGCGCCGTGAGCGCGACGCGGACATCCTCGAGCGACGGACGCTCGCTCGGCTGCCTGGCCAGGAGCGCAGCCACGAGCGGGCCGAGCGGCCCCGGGGTCGGGCGTGGCGCGCCGTGCAGCTTCGCGAACAGGATCTGCGCGGGGAGGCCCACGTAGGGAAGCGATCCTGTGATCGCCTCGTGCAGCATCACGCCGAGCGCGTAGCGATCGGAGGCGGGCGTCACGACAGCATCCGGCACGAACTGCTCGGGAGCCATGTACGCCGGCGTGCCCACGGGACGCGCGGTGGTTCCACGCAGGCGCGCGATGCCGAAGTCGAGCACCACCACACGACCGCCGCGCTCGACCAGCACGTTGGCTGGCTTGAGATCGCCGTGCACGAGGTCGTGCGCCTCGAGCGCCTCGAGCGCGTCGAGCAGCTGGAGAAACGGCGCGACGAGGCGCGCGGTCGGCAGCGCGTCGGCACCAGTCTGCGATCCGAGGAGCTCGTCCTTCGCGATCACGCCGGAGCTCTCCGCGGCGAGCGTGGATCGCGTCTGGGTCACCGCGGCGGTCGCGGTGCCGTCGTCTCGCGCGCCCTCGCTGCGGAGGTGCACGAGCAGCTCCGAGCCGTCCACGTGCTCGAGCGCGATGCACTCGAGCTCGTCGGTGAGCACGAGCTCCAGCATCGCGACGAGGTTCGGGTGCACGACGTCTTGGAGCACGCGGAACTCGCGCTTCAGATCGGCGCGCGAGCGGCTGTCCCGCCGCTCGAGGATCTTGAGCGCGACGTCCTCGTGCCGCAGCCGATCGTGCACCAGCTCGACGCGACCGTACCCGCCACGGCCGAGGGCACGTCGCGGCTCGAACCGTGCGCCGAGGCGCAACGGCTCGCTCGCCGACGAGACGTCGGCGTCGGGGCTCGACGCATGAACCGGGACCGCCACGGAGCGGGTAGGATAACGCGCTCGCGGTCTCGCGAACCCTCGTCATGGTCGACCTCACACGCACGGCGCCCGTCGACGATCACGCACGTGACGAGCGCGACCTCGCGGCCCGTCCGGGCCTCGTCGCGGTGTGCTCGAGCGGCCCGCTCTCGGTGCCGTTTCCCCTCGGTGCGCGGGTGGGCCGCGACGCGCTCGCCGACCTCGGCGTGCTCGACGATCAGATGAGCCGCGTGCACGTCGCCCTGACACAACGTGCGGGCGCGCTGGTGCTCGAGGATCAGGGCAGTCGCAACGGCACGTTCGTGCGCGGCGTGCGCATCGAGTCAGCCACCACCGTCGAGCCCGGCGACATCGTGCGGTGCGGCCGCACGCTCTTCGTGGTCAGCGCCGACGTGACGCCGTTCGTGAGCGCGACGGTGCGCGTGGTGAACGACGAGGTGCGGAGCCCCGTGCTCGATCGCGTGCTCGACAAGGCGCGCGCGATGTCGGCGATGGCGCAGCTGCTCGTCACGGGAGAGAGCGGCGCAGGCAAGGAGCACGTGGCCCGCGCGTTCCACGAGGGCGCGGGCGGCAAGGGCGCATTCATCGCGATCAATTGCGCGACGATCTCCGGCAACCTCGCCGAGCGGCTGCTCTTCGGCGCACGCCGCGGCGCGTACACGGGCGCCGACAGCGACGCCGAGGGCTACGTGCGCGCGGCGGAGCACGGCACGCTCTTCCTCGACGAGGTGGGCGAGCTCGAGGCGAGCGTGCAGGCGAAGCTCTTGCGATTCCTCGAGACCAAGCAGTACTTCGCCGTGGGCGACACGCGTCCTCGTCACGCGCACGTGCGCATGTGCTTTGCCACGCTGCGCGATCTCGCCGGCGAGGTGCGCGCGCGCAGGTTTCGCGAGGACCTCTATCACCGCATCGCGACTCCCCTGCTCGAAGTGCCACCCTTGCGCGCGCGACGCGAAGAGATTCCCCACTTGGTCGACCTCGAGATCGCGCGCGCGAACGTGCCAGTCCGCGCGAGCACGGCCTTCTTCGAAGCTGCTTTGTCGGCCACGTGGCCGGGCAACGTGCGTCAGCTGCGCCGCACTGTCGCCGCAGCGCTCTTGGCCGCGCACGCCGAAGGCCGGACGAGCCTCGTCGCGTACGATCTTCCTGCGGATCTCACGCGGCCCGACGACGAGACTGGCACCGACGAGACGACCGACCCGACCGCCGATCCGACCGACGACGACATCCGCATCGCGCTCTCCTCCGCCGGCGGCAACGTGTCAGTCGCCGCCCGAGCCCTCGGCATCCACAGGAGCCGATTGCGCCGCTGGATCACCAAACACAACGGGTGAGAGCCGACTTCCGGCGTGCGCGTGTATTTGCCTTGACCTCACGAGCGCTCCAGTCCTCAAGGACCGGCGTCCACTCTGAACGGCATCGCCCGGCACTCGACCTGCGCGTCGAGGCGACCTCCGAGCTGTGCCGAGCCGTTGCCACGACTCACGTGTACGATCCGTCGCACCCCCCGCGTCTCAGCCCGGAGCGGCGATCCTGGCTGGCCGAGCTCGGCGCCGAGATCCTCGGGAGCGTGAGGTTCCACCGTCGGTCGGACAAGCGGGACGGGTCGTCAGAGCGATGTTGAGCGCGGTTGCGAAGGAAAGATCACGATGACACCGGCTGATACCGAGGCGCGACTTGCGGGGGTCTTCATGCTGTCGCGTGTGGAGATCGATTTCGGCGATGCGGAGTGTTCGCTACGGGTGGTGGGTACGGGAGAACGCCGCGCCGGTCGCTCTCAGTGGCCGACGTACGATCCTGCGACGCAGTTCGAGTTGACCCTCGTGGCCCGCGGCGTGCGGAGACTGCGGTTCATTCGTGAGCTCGCCGGGCGTCCTGGTTTCGAGGGAATTCAGGTCGAGAGTCTCGCGGGGCGCCAGTACGAGACTCTGGGTTGGCGAGTGCGGGACATGGAGACTTCAGTTTTCCGCGGCGCAGGCGCCGCGAGATGGGGGCGCTGCCCCCAAACCCCGTACGACAGTTCGAGAACTCGAAACGATTGTCTCTCGCTCTCTCAGCGTTCGAGTTTTGGTGCGCATCCCTGGAGGTCGACGGCTTCCCGTTGGACCCTCTTCTCTGGCCCCGACAGGGACCCCCGCCCCCATGACCGGTCCGTCGGTAGGTAAGTGTCACAGCCCTGGAAGGCAGGAGTGGCGGAGGTCGTAGTGGTGGAACAGCGGTGTGCGTAGAGCGTCTGCGCTCGCGTGCAGCACCACGGTGATCGACAGGAACGGGGGGTACATGGGGCGGTCCGCGGCGAGCAGGGCATCCGAGACGGCGAGCTCTCCGACACCGGTGCTCAGAGGAACGATCACGGGGCTCGTCCCGGGGATCGCGCTCGCCGACGTCGCGCCGCGGAGCTCGACGTCGATCGAGGTCCCCGCGGGTAGGTCGACCTCGTAGCCCAGCGTCTCCCAGTACGTGAATTCCGTGAGCGGGTCGCACGCGATCGAGCCGTCGTGGGTGCGCTCGAGGCGGCCCTCCGCGACGTAGCTCCCGTCGCTCTCCCGCGTGAGCCGCAGACCGCCCAGGCTCGCGTCGAGCTCCACGCCCTCGTCGAACGTGTCGCCTTCGCGCGGCTGCTCGCGCGTGAGGAGACAGCGCGGCTCGCAGAGGCTGCACTGGACCGAACGATCGGGGTCGGGCTCCTGCTGCGCGCAGAACGCATCGAGCACGACCCTGTGCGCGTCGATCGGCCCTGCGTCGAAGGGCGCCGCGTCCCGCTCGAGACGCGCATCGGGCGCGCTCGCATCGGGAGCATCCGCGGTGTCGCAGCCCGCGATGCTCAGGAGAGCGACGAGGAGCGAAGGCGAGGCGAGGAGGGAAGGGTGGGTGCGCACGCAGCTCCGAGCATGCCTCGGCTCGCGCGTCGCAGTCGACGCTGTTTCCTCGTCGGTCGCGCGTTGCGTTCCTCTAGAGTGAGTGCGTCGCCACGACTCTGCGGAGGATCATGCAGCACGATCGGTTTCGCCTCGTCGTCCTACTCACGAATGCTCGCTGGGAGGCTGCCGTCGTCGGCCTCGAAGAAGACGTGCTCGTCCTCGCCGGCGCCGAGAGCGTCGAGCTCGAGCGGGCCTCCACGCAGGCGCTCGCATTCGAGCTCTTCGACGCCGAGGCCGAGGGCGATGCGATCGCCACGGGCGCGCTGCGCGTGCTCGAGCGCAACGAGGAGCGCGTGCGCGCGCGGGTCGTGGCGTTCGGGATCGACGCGACGGAGTGGGCCGCGCTCGCGCGACGGCTCGGGGCACCGCCGCCGTTGCCGGTGCGTCCGCGCTCGGAGTTTCCGATGGCCGCCGACGATCTCGTCGAAGAGGCCGCGCCCGTCGAGCGACGTCAGCTCGAGGTGAAGCGCAAGGGCATCGTCATCGGCATCGACCTCGGCACCACCAACACGTGCGCGTCGTACGTCGTCGACGGACAGCCGCGCGTGATTCCGGGGCGTACGGGCACGAGCACCATCCCCTCGATGATCACGTTCGATCCGGACGGCACGTTCCACATCGGACAGCGCGCCGCCGATCGACACGTGATGCACCCCGCGCGCACCGTGTACGGCAGCAAGCGCCTCGTCGGTCGCACGTTCCGTCCCGAGCTCGCGGCCGAGCTCCAGCGACACTTCGCGTACGAGCTCGCCGAGGCGGAGGGACAGCGCTTCGGCGTGCGCATCGACGATCGCGTCATCGCGATGGACACCATCGCCGCGCGCGTGCTCGACGAGGTGCGATCGACCGCCGAGGCCTTCCTGAAGCAGCCCGTCGAAGCGGCGGTGATCACCGTGCCGGCGTACTTCAGCGAGGTGCAGCGCGAGGCCGTGAGGCGCGCGGCCGCGCAGGCGAAGCTCACGGTGCACCGCATCGTGAACGAGCCCACGGCGGCAGCGGTCGCGTACGGGCACAAGCAGAGCGGGAGCTCGCGCGTCGTCGTGTGGGACTTCGGCGGCGGCACCTTCGACATCAGCGTCGTCGATCTCTCGGATGGAAAGCTCGAGGTCATCGCCACGGGCGGCGACAACTTCGTCGGTGGATCGGACCTCGACGACCTCGTCGCGAGCCACCTCCTCGAGGAGCTCCAGCGCATCGAGGGCATCCACCTCGAGGCGAGCCCGCAGCAGATCGCGCGCCTGCGCGGCGCGGCCGAGGAGGCCAAGCGCATTCTGTCGAGCGAGGACGAGGCACCGATCGTCCTGCCCGAGATCGTCGCGGCCACCGCCACCACACCGCGACGCGACCTCCGCACGACCCTCACGCGCGAGCGCTTCGATGCCATCACCAAGCCGCTGATCGATCGGACGATCGCGATCGCGACCGAGGTGCTCGAGACGCGGGGCCTCTCGCCGAAGGACGTCGACGACGTGCTCCTCGTGGGTGGATCGACGCGCATCCCCGCGGTGCAGCAGGCCGTCGCCGAGCTCTTCGGACGCAGGCCGAGCAAGCGCATCAACCCCGACGAGGCGGTGGCGCACGGCGCGGCGCTGCTCGCGGACGAGCTCGGCAAGACGCCGACCTTGCTCGACATCCTGCCGATGGCCGTGGGTCGTGGCGCGCCGCAGCGCCGCTTCGAGCCCCTCATCGCGAGGCACGCACGGCTGCCGTCGCGGACCGAGGTCGTGCTCGACGCCGACGTGCTCGGGACCGTGCAGGTCCCGCTCTTCCAAGGCGACGCGACCGATGTCTCGCAGTGCGAGTACCTCTCGACGGTGTACGTGGAGGATCGCGCGCTCTGGGATCGGGGGCGCGTGAGGCTCTCGCTCGCCCTCGACGAGCACTGCCAGCTGTCGGTCGAGGCGCGCGACGATCGCACCGGCGCGCCCTTGCCGGTTCGTCTCGATCGCTCGCGGCCGGTGGAAGAAGTGCTCCGCGACCTGGGCCTCTTCGATGGTCCCGTGACCGAGACGTGGCAGCTGCCGGAGACGCCGCTCGGCCGGATCCTCGGGAGGCTGTCGCGGTTCTTCGGTCGCAAGTGACCGGGGCTGAACGCACGCGAGGGGACGGGCAACGGTGGGGAGTCGGCGGCTCGCTGCGTTGACACCCCCCCACCCCCCCGATACATTCGCCGAACCCTCTGGAGACTCCATGAGCGCTCGACTTCGTCTTGGTCTCGCCACCGCATTGCTCGGACTCCTCGCCGTCGGCGGGATGGCGTTCGCGCAGGCGGCGGACGACGACGACGGTCAGGGGGAAGAGGCGGCGGTCGGCGTGCGCCGCGCCTCCGACATGACGGCGGCCGATCAGGTCGCGGAAGCCCAGCGAATCCTGGGCAACGGCCAGTCGCTCTCGGTCCGCGTGCAGGGGATGCTCGACCAGTCGCGTCGTGAGGGCGATGTCCTCCGCGTGACCTGTCTCGACGACAAGCTCACGCAGGTCAACGCCCACGTGCGAACGCTCGGCGATCGCGTCGAGGCCCTCCAAGAGGCGGTGCGCCTCGCGGACGAGGCCCGTCGCAACCACGAGTACACGGTCATCATCGTGCTAGGTCAGAACCTCGTGGTCCTCGATCGCTCGGCGAGCGAGTGCATCGGGCAGGACATGTACGAGACGGGCACCACCCGCGTGGTGACGACGATCGATCCGAACACGCCGGACATCGACCCGACGGACCTCGTGATCGTGCACACCGAGGGCGTGCCGTTCATCCCGTCGCCTGCTTCCGGCTCGATGTAGCGAAGCGCCACAGCGTGTCGCTCCCAGCGGGGTGAGACGCCAGCGGGGTGAGACGCCAGCGGGGTGAGACGACGGTCTCGCCCCGTTTCGCTTCCGTCGGCGCGGCTCGCGGGGATGCGGTGGGCGGCGAGCGCGGTTGGTTTCCCCGTCTGGTGGCCTTGCGCGGGTCAGCATATCCGAGCGAACGTCGCTCATGCGCTTCGTTGCGGCGGCCGCCTGCGTCGTCTTCGCGTCCCTGGTCCTCCCGGCTTGCGCCGCCGAGCCCGTCGGCCTCGTGACCGTGAACGTGCGAACGGGCCTCGTGCCGGGCCCGGAGTTCCGGTTCGTGACCATCGAGGTGTTCGACTCGACCGACGGGACCGCGGGCAATCGCCTCGAGTACCGAGAGCTCGGCGCCAACTTCGGCGACGACTTCGCGGAGGGCCGGCGGGTGGACGAGCTCGAGCTCCCCGCGGGCGTGTATCGAATCACCGTGCGCCTGCTGCGCGCCGATCGGCGCTTGCTCGTGGCGCTGTCGCAGCTCGTTCCGGTGACGGCGGGCGGCGCGCGCACGGCGATCTTCCGGCTCACGCGCGACTGCGTGGGTGACGTGGTCTGCCCCTCGCCCGGCGGGAGCACGGCTCTCTCGGAGTGCCTCGCGGGCCACTGTGTCGATCCGCGCTGCGAGCCCCCGGATCCGACGTATTGCCCCGGCCTGACGTTCTGCAACGACGCGTCCGACTGCCCCAGCGTCGCGAGCTGCGCGCGCATGGCCTGCGCAGAGGGCATCTGCATCGAAGAGCCGCTCGCGGGGATGTGCGCGTCGGACGAGTACTGCCACCCGGTCTACGGCTGCACGAGCACGAGCTCTCCGATCGAGCCCGGCGACGTGGAGTGCAGCGAGTTCTGTGAGGGCCCGTGCACCGCGGGGATCTGGGTCTGCGACGACGAAGGACCGCGCTGCAGCGTCGTGTCGTTCAAGGATCGGGGCGTGACGTGCAACGAGACGGGCACCTGCGACGGGGAGGGCACGTGCAGCACGCCTTGATGCAGGCGGGCGTACGTCATTGGCTCGCGATCGCGGCCACGGCCGCGTCGTTCGTGCTCGCGGCGGGCTCGTGCTCGTCCTCGCCTCCTCGCCTCGAGGTGCAGCTCGTGACCGACGCCGTGCCGGGCGTCGAGATCCACTACGCCGAGGTCTCGCTGTTCACGCTCGCGAACGATGGCGAGCGCATGCGCCTCTTGCGATCGGCGCGCACCGATCTGCGTGTCGGGACGCCGCTCGACACTCCGTACACGATCGCGCGCCTCTTGCCGGTGAGCCCCGGCGCGTACCGCCTCGTCGTGCAGCTGATGGGGCGCGACGGAGTGAGGCCGCTGCTCTCGCGTCGGCTCGAGCTCGAGCTGCTCGTCGATCGTGTGGTGGTGATCCGCTTCGATCGTGCGTGCGTGGACGTCGAGTGTCCCGGTAGCGCTGGCGATGGATCGGAGTGTCTCGGCGGCCGGTGCACGAGCCCGGTGTGCGCGACCGATCCCACGCAGTGCCCCGACGAGGTGCTCCGCTGCACCAGCAACGACGACTGCCCCGTGATCGCGGCGTGCGCGCGCGGTGAGTGCGTCGATGGCGTGTGCTTCACGTGGCCGCTCGAGGACGCGTGCCCCACCGACGAGGTCTGCGATCCGAGCAGGGGCTGTCGTGACCCGCTCACCATGGACCCGTGCGGAACGCCTTGTGATCTGGGCGAGTGCGGCGTGGGGCAGTGGCGCTGCGAGGGCGCGAGCATGTCGTGCGAGCCCTTCCTCGAGCGGGCGCCCGGCGATCCGTGCGAGGGCGGCGTGTGCGATGGCGCGGGTGGATGCATGCCGTGTGTGGATGGCGGCGCGTGCCGCATCGGCTGCGACAGCGGCACCACGCGCTGCACCGAGACGGGCCTCGAGTGCGAGCTCGACGGCGCGGTGGCAGGCGAGGGCGTGCCGTGCGGCGAGGGCCTCCTCTGCTTCGAGGGCTCGTCGTGCGAGGGCACGGGCGAGTGCACGAGGGAGGGTGAGTGCGCGCCCCTGATCGAGCCTGGCATCGCCACCGAGGGCGGCCCTCTCTCGGTCGACGAATCCGGGGCCTGCGACACGTTCACGCTCACGCTCACGAGCGCACCTGACGCGAACGTGCGCGTCGCGATGACCGTCGAGCCGAGTCGCGAGGCGACTGTGTCGCCGCTCGAGATCGTGGTCACCGACGCGGACTGGGACTCGGCGCGCACGGTGACGGTGTGTGGCCTCGACGACGGTGTCCTCGACGCAGCGACGCCGTTCGAGGTGCGCTTCGACGTGCGCTCCGACGATCCCGCCTACGAGGCGCTCTCGGTCGCCGCGGTCGAAGGGGTGTGCGGGACGGCGCTGCCGCCGGAGTGCGGTCAGCCGTGCGCGACGAGCGATGCGTGTCAGCTCGGCGTGATCGACTGCAGCACGGGCGCCGCGGTGTGCGTGCCTTCGGGTGCAGCGTCCGCCGGCACCGAGTGTCGCGCGTCCTCGGGGCCCTGCGACGTGGCCGAGGTGTGCGATGGAACGAGCGCCGTGTGTCCGAGTGACGCTGTGCGCGCGTCGGGATCGGTGTGCAGGGCTGCGAGCGATGACTGCGATGCGGCGGAGGCGTGTGATGGAACGAGCGCGCTCTGCCCGGCGGATGCGTTCAGCGGATCGAGCGTCACGTGCCGACCGTCTGCGGGCGGCTGCGACGTGGCCGAGACCTGCAGCGGGAGCTCGCCGAGCTGTCCCGCCGACGTGGTCTCCAGCTCGGGCACCACGTGCCGCGCCTCGACCGGCACGTGCGATGCGGCCGAGCAGTGCTCGGGAACGAGCGCGACGTGCCCGGCCGATGGCTTCGCGCCTGCGGGGACGACGTGCAGCGTCGGCTTCTGCGATGGGCTCGGCTCGTGCGAGTCGGACTGCATGGAGGGCGCGTCGTGCGGCACGGGCAATCCGTGCGAGCTCGGTCGTGTCGTGTGCACGGCGGGCGTGCCCTCGTGCGTGAGCGCGGGGCCGGGCGGTGCGGGCGCTGTGTGTCGTGCGTCACGCGGGGTCTGTGATCGCGCCGAGACGTGCACCGGCAGCTCGACGCGCTGCCCTCCGGACACCTTCGCGCCGGCGACGACGGTGTGCCGTGCGTCCGCGGGCGCGTGCGACGACGAGGAGTCCTGCACCGGCACGAGCGCGGCCTGTCCCGCGGACGCGCTGACGCCGCGCAGCACGGTCTGTCGCGCACCGGCGGGCGCTTGCGATGCGGCGGAGGTCTGCACCGGCGCGAGCGCCGCCTGCCCCGTGGATGCGTTGCTCGCGAGCGGTGCGGTGTGCCGCGCGACCGCAGGGCCGTGTGACGTCGCAGAGAGCTGCAACGGCAGCTCGCCCGCGTGTCCCTCCGATGTGTTCGCGAGCATGGTCGACTGCCGTGTGTCGGCAGGCCCGTGCGACGTGGCCGAGCGTTGTCTCGGTCTCTCGGCCGCGTGTCCTTCCGATACGTTCCGCCCGAGCACCACCACGTGCCGCGCGACGGCCGGCGCGTGCGACGCCGCGGAGATGTGCAGCGGCTCGAGCGCGTCCTGCCCTTCGGACGCGTTCGTCTCGATGGGCACGAGCTGTCGCGCGTCGGTGGGGCCCTGCGATCCGGCCGAGGTCTGCTCGGGCGCCAGCGCCGCGTGCCCGACCAACGCGTTGGCGCCGAGCACCACCACGTGTCGCGCGAGCATGGGCCCGTGCGACTTGGCCGAGAGCTGCACGGGCTCGAGCGCGACGTGTCCTGCCAACGCGTTCTCTCCCAGCTCGACGGTGTGTCGCGCGTCCAGCGGACCGTGCGACGTGGCCGACAGCTGCACGGGAAGCACAGCGGCGTGCCCCGCCGATGCGTTCTCGCCGAGCTCCACGGTGTGCCGCGTGTCGACCGGGCCGTGCGACGTGGCGGAGAGCTGCACGGGCAGCGCGGCGGCGTGCCCGACGGATGCGTTCTCGCCGAGCTCCACGGTGTGTCGCGTGTCGGCGGGCCCGTGCGACGTGGCCGAGAGCTGCACGGGCAGCGCGGCGGCGTGCCCGACCAACGCGTTCTCGCCGAGCTCGACTGTGTGTCGCGCCATGGCGGGCCCGTGCGACGTGGCCGAGAGCTGCACGGGCAGCGCCGCCGCGTGTCCGTCCGATGCGTTCGCGCCCAGCAGCACC
>JAFLCL010000278.1 GCA_017303575.1 Deltaproteobacteria bacterium | reverse complement strand
TTATATATCCTCAACTTGTCTAACAATATCACCAGTAACTTTGGGCCAATCAGCCTGCGCCGACCGCGGCCACGGCGAGCTCCATCATCGAGCCGCTCGATCTCGAGCGCGTGCTGCGTGGCAGCGGCACGGGCCTCACTGCCGACGAGGTGGCGCGACGAGCGGTGTCGAGCGCCCCGAGCCTCGTGCAGGGGCGCGCCCAGCTCGAGCAGGCGCGCGCTGGCGCCGCGCAGGCCTACCTCGCCTTCTTCCCGCGCCTCGATCTCACGGCGCGCTACACGCGCCTCTCGCCCATCACGCAGGGAACCCTGGGCGGCGGTGGCATCACGCCCGAACAGGAGGCGGGCCTCCGCGCGCTGATCGCGACGGTGGAAGATCCATCGGCCCAGGCGCTCTTCGACATCAACCTCCAGTCGCAGCTCGCGCTCGCGAACTTCTCTTTCCCCGTGCTCCTCGACACGTTCTCGTTCGGCGCCGAGCTGCAGTACCCCCTCACCGACGTGTTCTTCCAGGTGCTGCCTGCGTACGAAGGCGCGGAGCGCGCGGTCGACGCACAAGAAGCGCAGATCCAGGCCACGGCCTCGGGGGTCTCGCAGCAAGCGCGAGAGGCCTTCTACAACTACGCACGTGCGCGCGCGGCGACGGCGGTGGCCGAGTCGACCGTCGCGACGATCGAGGCGCAGGAGCGTGTGGTGCAGTCGGCTGTCGATGCGGGCGTGACGGCACGCATCGATCTCATGCGCCTCCGTGCGCAGCTGGCCGGCGGTCGTGTCGCTGTCGAGCGCGCGCGCGGTGGGACCGCGACAGCCGCGGAGGCGCTGCGCACGCTGATGCACGAGTCCGGGACCGGAGAGATCCTGATCGCGGAAGATCTGCTCGCGGGCCTGCCGGAGGTGGAAGGCTCCCGCGAAGAGCTGATCCAGCGGGCGTACTCCGAGCGCCCCGAGTCCCGCGCGATCGCGCACCTCCTGCGCGCGCGCGACCGACAGATCGAGGCGGCCGAAGGCTCGCGCTACCCGCACCTCGTGCTCGACGGGCAGTTCTCGTTCGACAACCCCAACCAGCGCCTCTTCCCGGCACAGCAGCGCTTCGTCGAGAACTACACGCTGAGCGTGATCCTGACGTGGTCGCCCAACGATCTCTTCGCGGGCGAGGAGCGCGCACGAGCGGCGCGTGCCCAGCGCGAAGAGAGCGAGGCGCAGCTCGCGCAGCTGCACGACGGAATCCGCATCCAGGTGACGCAGTCGTACGAGTCGTATCGTGCTGCGCGCCTCTCGCTCGACGCCGCGCACACAGGCGTCGAGGCCGCCGAGGAGGGCGTGCGCGTGCGGACGGAGCAGTACCGCGCGGGCGCAGGCCTCATCACGGAGCTCATGGCGGCGACGGCCGATCTCGCGCGCGCTCAGCTCGATCTCGTCAGCGCCGCGATCGACGCGCGCATCGCCCACACCCAGCTCGTGCGCGCGATCGGTGCCGACGGTCCGTACGACGTCTCTCCCGCTCGCTGAAGTACGCTCCGCCGCCATGCCGACCGTCGTCGTGGCCGCCGCCGTCGTCCGAGAGGGCGAGCGCTTCCTCCTCACCAAGCGGCCCGACAAGGGACACCTCGCGGGCTTCTGGGAGTTCCCGGGCGGAAAGATCGAGGAGGGCGAGAGCCCCGAGGCAGCGCTCGTGCGCGAGTGCCAGGAGGAGATCGGGATCGACGTCGTCCCAATCGACATCCTCGACGCCACCTTCCATCGCTACGCGAGCAAGGACGTCCTTCTGCTGTTCTACGCGTGCAGCCTGGGCGCGCGGCGAGACATCCAGCACAAGGAGGTCGCCGATCACGCGTGGGCGCTCGCCTCCGAGCTCGACCGGTTCGCGCTGCCTCCGCCCGACGCGAAGCTGCTCGCCAAGCTGCAGCGCGGCGTCTGGGTGAGGTGACACCAAGAGCCGGGGGAGCGAGAACAATCGACTCACGGCCCGACTCGAAGCACGGGGATCCTGTCTCGCTCCCTCCGTGCCAGAGGTCCCTCGACCCAGAAGCTCAGCTGACTTGGCGTGTGCGGCCTTGCCAGTACGGCGCGCGCAGCAGGAACTTCTGGAGCTTGCCCGTCGCCGTGCGCGCGAGCTCGGTCCGCAGCTCGATCGAGGTGGGGCACTTGTAGTGGGCGAGCCGCGCGCGGCAGTGATCGATCAACGCGCGCTCGCCCGCGATCGCGTGGGGTCGCAGCACGACGAGGGCCTTCACCGTCTCGCCCCACTTCTCGTCGGGCACGCCGATCACGGCGACCTCGGCCACGTCCGGATGCGACTGCAGACAGTCCTCCACCTCGATGGAGCTCACGTTCTCGCCGCCCGTGATGATCACGTCCTTCTTGCGATCCGAGATCGAGACGAAGCCCTCGTCGTCCATCGTCCCGCCATCGCCCGTGTGGAACCAGCCGTCGACGATCGCGGCCTCCGTTGCCGCGGGATCGTTCCAGTAGCCCGCCATCACGACGTTCGCGCGCGCGAGCACTTCCCCCTGATCATCCACGCGCACACGCGCGCCGATCACCGGCGCACCCGCGCGGCCGAGCTTGCTCGCGCGCTCGGCCGAGCTCAGCGCGTCGTACTCCTCACGCACACGGTTGATCGTGAGCAGAGGTGAGGTCTCGGTGAGGCCATAGAGCTGGATGAGCTCCCAGGCGAGCTCGGTCTCCACGCGCTCGATCGTCGAGGTCGGAGGCGGCGCGCCCGCCACGAGCACGCGCGTCTTGCCTGCGCCGGGCACGACCTCGTGATCCTTCGCGGCGTCGAGCACGGCGTGGATCACCGCCGGTGCGCCACCGAGGAACGTGATGCCGTGCTGCGCGATCCGACGAAGGATCTCGGGACCGCTGACCTTGCGCAGGACCACCTGCGTCGCGCCCATGGCCGCGAGAGCGAACGGCATGCCCCAGCCGTTGCAGTGGAACATCGGCACCACGTGGAGGAAGCGATCGCGATCGGTGATGCCGGCGTGCCAGCCGAACGTCGTCGCGTTGATCCAGAGGTTTCTGTGCGTGAGCTGGACGCCCTTGGGCCGCGCCGTGGTGCCGCTCGTGTAGTTGATCGTGGCGACCATCTCCTCCTCGAGCACGACCTCACGCGGTGCGCGATCCGAGGTGAAGAGGACGCGGTCCGAGTCGGCACCGAGCACGAAGCGGTGCTCGACCTCGATCGACGCGAGCGCCGGCGCGACCTCCGGATCGATCAACAGCGCGCGCGCCCCCGAGTGCTGCACGATGTAGGCGATCTCGTGCGCATGGAGGCGGAAGTTGATGGGCACCAGGATCCGCCCCGACGTGCACGTGCCGTAGAGCGCCGCCACGAAGCGTGCGGCGTTGTGCGAGACGATCGCCACGCGATCGCCCACCTCGAGACCGAGCCCGTCGAGCGCAGACGCGAACGCGCGTGAGCGTCGATCGAGCTCACGGTACGAGATCGATCCCCAGCTCCCCGCGGGTTGATCGGGCTCGTCGATCAGCGCGACGCGATCGCCGTAGACGAGCGCACCACGCTCGAGGAAGTCGCGAACCGTCAGGGCCACACGCATGAGGCGAGTATCCGCGCGAGCGCGTCGCGTCGGAAGACTGCTTCGTCGTCCTCGGGATCAGGCGCGCGCGGCGCGCTTCCAGAGCGGAAGCGGCTGATCGCTCGTGGCCTGGTAGTGCACGGTGAAGTCGTCGAAGGACGCGAGCGCGAGCTCCGCCGAGCCACGCGCGAGCTCGAACGAGTCGAAGCCCACGCGCGCGAGGTTGGCCAGCTGATCGCGCACGACCTTGCCCGTCGCGCGGATCTCACCGCGGAACCCGAAGCGCGACCGCAGCCAGCGCGCGAGCGAGTACGCGCGGCCGTCGCGGTGCGTGGGGAAGTCGAGCGCGATCAGGGTCGCGCTCGTCGCCAACGGCGCGAGGAGCTCAGGCAGTGTGTCGTTGGGCACGCGCACACCGAGGCGTCCTTCACGAGCGAGGAGCGCCTCGCTCTCTGCCATGAAGCGCGCGAGCGAGACGATCACGTCACCGGTCGCCGGTACGCTCGCGTCGTCCGCGATCGACAGCCAGCTGTCGTCGCTCGCGATCTCGAAGTCCGCGGCGCGCGGCTCACGCCGCGGTGCGCTGGCTCGACGCCGGATGAGCGCCATACACGGCCTCCTTGAAGGGGGTGGGGCCCACGCGACGGTAGACCGCGAGGAACGTCTCGTCTCGGCTGGTGCGCAGCGCGAGGTAGGTGCGCACCGTCTTCTCCACAGCGCCCGCGATCTCGTCGGCCGCGAACGCGCGCCCGAGGATCTTGCCCACGGCCGCTGTCTCGGTGTGATCGCCGCCGAGCGTCAGCTGGTAGAACTCCTCGCCGAGCTTGTCGATGCCGAGGATGCCGAGGTTGCCGACGTGGTGGTGGCCGCAGGCGTTGATGCAGCCCGAGATGTTGAGCGTGATGGGCCCGAGGTCCTGCTCTTGCTCGAGCGTGCGCAGGCGCGAGGCTACGTCGGCGGCGACGGGGATCGAGCGGGCATTGGCGAGGTCGCAGTAGTCCAGGCCCGGGCACGCGACGATGTCCGTGACACGGCCGACGTTGGGCGTCGCGAGATCGTGCTTCGCGAGATCGGCATGGAGCGCCGCGAGGGCCGCGATCTTCACGTCCGTCAGCACGAGGTTCTGTCGGTGCGTGACGACCGCGCGCCCGAACGAGAAGCGATCTGCGAGATCGGCGACGGCGTCGAGCTGCACGTGCGTCACGTCGCCGGGCGGCAGGCGCTCGCTCTTGAGCGAGATCTGAACGATCGCGTAGCCCGCGACGCGGTGAGGAAGCACGTTCGCCTCGACGAAGCGCGCGAGCGTTCGGTCCTTGCCGAGCGTGAGCCCCTCGAGCGTCGGTGTCGCAGGCGTCGTCTCGTAGGAGGCTGGCTCGAAGTGCCGCGTGACGCGCGCGATCTCGTCGGGCGTGAGCACGAGGCCCTCGTCGCTCGCGATGCGCGCGAACTCCTCTTCGACGAGGCGCGTGAACTCGGGGACGCCCGTCTCGTGCACGAGGATCTTGATGCGCGCCTTGTAGAGGTTGTCGCGTCGCCCGAGCTGGTTGTAGATGCGGAGGATGGCCTCCGTGTAGGCGAGCAGATCGCGCTCCGGGAGGAACGCGCGGATCCGCGGCGCGATCATCGGCGTGCGTCCCTGGCCGCCCCCTACGTACACCTCGAAGCCGATCTCGCCCGCATCGTTCTTCAGCACGCGCAGGCCGATGTCGTGCACCGCGATGGCGGCACGGTCGTTCTTCGATCCGGTCACCGCGATCTTGAACTTGCGCGGCAACGTCGCGAACTCGGGATGGAACGTCGAGTACTGACGCAGGATCTCGCAGTACGGACGAGGGTCCACGTCCTCGTCCCGCGCGACGCCGGCGAAGGGATCGCTCGTCACGTTGCGCACGCAGTTGCCGCTCGTCTGGATGGCGTGCATCTCCACGCTCGCGAGCTCGTCGAGGATCGTCGGGACGTCCTCGAGGCGCGGCCAGTTGAGCTGCAGGTTCTGACGCGTGGTGAAGTGGCCGTAGCCTCGGTCGTACTTGCGCGTGATGTCGGCGAGCTTGCGGATCTGCGTCGCGCTCAAGAGCCCGTAAGGGATCGCGATGCGCAGCATGTACGCATGCAGCTGGATGTAGAGGCCGTTCTGCAAGCGCAGCGGTCGGAACTCTTCCTCGGTGAGCTCGCCCGAGATCCGCCGCGCGACCTGCGTGCGGAACTGGCGGGCGCGCTCCACGACGATCCGGCGATCGTGCTCGTCGTATCGATACATCGGTCCTTCACTCACTCCCTGCGGGGCCCGAGCCCGTCGCGCGGTCGAAGTCGCCGTAGCCGAGGCTCTGAAGGACGCGGGCCGGACCCGCCCGTCGGAACCGCTCCCGTGCCGAGAGCACCAACCCGCCCTCCGCTGTCACGCCGATCTCGACCACGTGTACGTTGCACACACGCGCCTCCTCGGTCTTGGCGAAGGCGAGGGCTTCGTCGCGGGGGGCCGTCTCGTCGTGTCGGGCCGCCTGTTCGAAGCGCTCCGTCCACCGACGATCCGCGCCGAGGTAGACGACGGCGCCGTCGCTCAGGCGGCTGGCGGACACCAGGTAGGCAGGTCGAGTCGCGGCCATGCGTGTACTTGAGCGACTCTAGGGAAAATAGGACGACCGCGCAAGCGCCTTGTTTGTTGGCGTTCTCGCGGAGGCGCCCGAAAACTACATGTGGGAACCGTAGATTGAGGCGCCGGCTCACGGAAATGGAGGGAGCGTCTCTCCCGGACTTGACGCTTTCCGCCCGTCGGGCTAGGAACCGCGCCCGCTCGGCGGGAAACGCCGGCGAAGTGGTCTTCTCTGCAGCTGCCGATCCGGGATCGTCTAATGGCAGGACAACGGTTTCTGGCACCGTTTATCTAGGTTCGACTCCTAGTCCCGGAACTCCTGCTTCTCCTTTCTCTTCGAGGTCTTCAGGTCAGTTGGCCCCATCGTCTAGCGGTTAGGACATCGGCCTCTCACGCCGGTAACCGGGGTTCGAGTCCCCGTGGGGTCAGAGAGCTCGCGAGTGAGAACGCGAGCACACGGAGGTCGCCCTCACCGGCGGCCTTCGTCGTTTCCGTCGGCCATGCTGGGCAGGCCGTGATGCTCGACACGATCCTGCCGCAGTCGTTCTATGCCCGCGACGCGCTCGTGGTCGCGCGCGATCTGCTGGGCTGCGTGCTCGTACGCGACGGCGTCGCGCTGCGCATCACGGAGACCGAGGCGTACCGTCATCCCGACGACTCGGCGAACCACTGCCGCTTCGGGCGCACGCCCCGCAACGCGCCGATGTGGGGCGCGCCGGGGCATGCCTACGTCTACGTCTGCTACGGCCTGCACGCGATGCTCAACCTCGTGACCGACGCGGACGGCGAGGGCGCAGCCGTGCTGATACGCGCGTGCGAGATCGTCGACGGGCATGCGATCGTGCGCGGCCGACGCGGCGGTGTGCGCGACGAGGTCGCGTTGCTTGCCGGCCCCGGCAAGGTGGGCGCAGCGCTCGGTCTCGACACGCGATCGTCTGGCCATGCGCTCTTCGAGCGGGGCGGGCTCGAGGTGCACGAGGGTCGCGTGGAGCACGTGCTCGTCGGGCCGCGCGTCGGGATCGACTACGCGCGACCGTCCGATCGCGAGGCGCCGTATCGCTTCGCGGACGCGCGCTCGCGCGTGGTCACCCGACGACGTACCCTCACACCCCTCGTCCGCTACGCGAGCACGCGCGGACACACCGAGCCTGGCTGAGGAGGACGATGCTGCGACCGACGACGACCTCGAGCTCGATCACCGACGGCATCCGCGTGTCGGTCACGAGCAAGTACATCCCCGAGCAATCGGTGCCCCGCCTCAAGCGCTTCGTGTGGGCCTACACGATCCGCATCGCCAACGAGTCCACCTCGGCGGCGAAGCTCGTGAGCCGGCACTGGGTCATCGTCGACGCGAACCAAAAGGTCGAAGAGGTGCGCGGGCCCGGCGTGGTGGGCGAGCAGCCGCGGCTCGAGCCCGGCGCGTCGTTCCAGTACACGAGCGGCTGCGTGCTCCAGACGGGTCGCGGGACGATGCGCGGCGAGTACCAGATGGTGCGCGACGACGGGAGCGAGTTCGACGCGGAGATCGCCGCGTTCGCGCTCGAGCTCCCGACCTCCCTCAACTGAGAGAGCGAGAAAGAATCCCCGTGCTTCGAGTCGGGCCGCGGCGGAGGGGGGTCCGATGCTCAAACATCCTCGGCCTTCGGCCTGCGGAACTCGCCCTGGACCCCCCACCACCGCGTCCCTCTAAGGCCGTGAATCGATTGTTTCTCGCTCTCTGAGATCGCTGTCGGCGAGCGCGCGCGTCGCGGGGCTCGGGGTTGCTCCCCGGCGGTCGGGCACCGATGTGATCGCGCGCTCCGCTGCCTCGATCGCCTTGCGCATCCGCTTGGCGAGGACGCGCACGTTCGGTTCGAGGACCATCGCGTCGTGATCGCCGGGGACCTCGACGACCTCGAGGCCACGTACCCACGGTGTCCAGCCGTTGTCGGCCGACATGTAGTGGCGGTCTTTGTCGATCATCGTCCCATCGGCGAACGACCAGCGCGGTGCGAGGCGGGGGCGGTAGAGGATGACGTCTCCGTCGTAGCGCGCGAGCGAGTAGCGCCCGAGCGCCGCGCGAAACGCGGCCTCCATCTTGTCGTTGTGGAACTCGGCGGTGGTGCGCTCGTCCTCCACAGCGGGCTCGAAGCGGCGGCGCATCTTCCGCAGCTCCCACTCGGCGCGCTTCTCCATCCACTCGCCGAAGTAGCGCGGTCCGCGACGCTGGATCTCGTCCAGCTGGATCCGCGCGCGATCGCGTGCCGTGAGCGGTGGCCGCTGCGGCACGGGCGTGTCGAGCATCACGAGCATGCCGACGCGATCGCCGGCGGCCACGATCTGTCGCGCGATCTCGTAGGCCGTCACGCCGCCGCCCGAGAAGCCTCCGAGGAAGTACGGCCCCTCGGGCTGCACCGTGCGCATCTCGTCGAGGTACGCGCGCGCCATCTCCTCGAACGTCGCGTGCGGCGCCTGATCGCCGTAGAGCCCACGCGCCTGGAGGCCGTAGAACGCGCGATCCGAACCGATGAGGTGCGCGAGGTGCCGGAGATTCAGCACGTTGCCGAACATGCCGGCGACGAGGAAGAACGGGCGCGCGCTGCCTCGCTCGGTGCGCGTGTCTGCACCGGGATGCATGGGCACGAGGTGCTCGTAGCGAGTCCGCGGAGCGCTCGTCGTGTCGCGCGGCGTGGTCTGCGGGGAGGCAGCGACGTTCGTGACGCCGACCTTCTCCCGCACGCGCTCTGCGATGCGGGCGGCCGTCGGGGCCTCGAAGAGGATGGAGATCGGGAACTCGGCGCGATGCGCCTTCTTGATCGCCGCGAACAGACGAACGGCGATCAACGAGTGGCCGCCGAGGTCGAAGAAGCTGTCGTCGACGCCGACCATCTCGACGCCCAACAGATCCTGGAAGAAGCCGACGATCGTGCGCTCGAGGTCGTCACGTGGTGCCACGTAGGCGCTCGCGAGATCGGGGCGCGCGAAACGGGTCGCGTCTCCGTCTTGGCGCGGCGTGTCCGTCGCGCGTGCGGCCTGTGCGACGAGCCCGTCGAGATCGAGCGAGCTCACGAGCACACGCGGCCCCGCATCGGTCGCGAGCGCGCGCGACAGCGCCTCCAGACCCTCGCTCGCGAGGATGCCTTGTTCGAGGTTTCGCTGGAGCTGCTCCTCCGCGGGGGAGAGGTCGCGCGGGCCCGACTCCTCACGGATCAGCTCGCCCGGCGCTGGCTGCGCGGCACGTCGGGTCAGATCGATGCCGCCGTCGAGCTTCTTGATGGTGAATCGGCGGATCTCCACGACGACGCTGCCGTCGAGATCCGTGAGCACGAGATCGAAGCTCGCGAAGTCGCCGGTCTGCGACGCGTCACCGTGGAGTCGCGCCCAGCTGCGGATGCGCGACGGCAGCGGCCCGTGCACGCGGACGGACTCGTAGCTCACGGGCACCCACAGGCTCGAGGCGTCGTAGCCGTCGATCAGATCCATCGCGTAGCCCGTCGCGAGATCCAAGAGGGCTGGGTGGAGCGCGAACGTGCTCGCCTCGTCCGCGAAGCGCGCGTCGAGCGAGAGCTCCGCGATCGCTTCGCCACGTCCCCACGCCACCTCTCGCAGCACGCGCCAGCGCGGCCCGAAGCGGAGGTGCGCTTCCTGCGGCGAGACGAGCCCGGTCGCGCTCGCCCTGCGACGTACGTCGCAGCGCGCCTCGATGTCGGCGATGGAGAGGCGCGCGGCCTTCGGGAAGCGGATGAGCGAGGCCTGGGCCTGCGCGTGCAGCTCCCACGCGGGCGCCCCCTCGTGATCGATCTGCGAGCGGACCTCGATCGCGTAGCCGGTCTCGTTCGGCTTCAGCGAGACGCGGAGTGGACGAGACTCGTCGTCGCCCACCGCGAGCGGACGGATGAAGAAGACGTCGTCGAGCGTGAATGGCGAACGCTCGCCGATCTCGGCCAAGGCGGCGCGGGCGAGCTCGAGAAAGCCCGTGCCCGGAACGAGCGCATGACCCGCGCCTGTCCGGTGCTCGTCGAGGATCCACTGCGTCGCGGGGTGGAGCACGCCGCGCACCGCGAGGTCCCCGCTCGGATGGCGCTCGCGCACCTCGAAGAGCGGATGGTCCGCGGGCCCGATCGTGCGCCACGTCGCGGCCGAGGTGCGCTCCGTCATCGCGTCGAAGGCCATGCCCACGTCCGACCAGAGGCCCCACGCCAGCGCGAGGTAGCGTGTGGTGCGCCCCGACGAGCGTCGCTCGCGGGCCGCGTGATCGCGTGAGGTCGCGAACGCATCGAGGAACGCGTTGGCGGCGGTGTAGTCGATCTGTCCGCGTGCGCCGAGCGTCGCGGAGCTCGAGGAGAAGAGGACGAAGTGCGAGAGCCGCTCGGTCGCGAGCACACGCTCGAGCACGAGCGTGCCGTGGATCTTCGGGGTGAAGACCTCCTCGCAGTCGGCCTGCGTCTTGGTGACGAGCAGCCCGTCGTGCACGACGCCTGCGGTGTGGAGGACCACGTCGATCGTGCCGAAGCGCGCCTTGGCCGCGCGTACCACCTCTTCCATCTCCATCTCGATCGTCACGTCCGCGGAGGCGATCAACACCTCGCCGCCCGCGGCCTCGATCGCACGCACGGTCGCGATGCGCTGGCTCGTGCGCTCGGCGTCCCCATGACGGATCACGTGCGCGTCCCACGCCTCACGCGGCGGCAGCTCGGTGCGCGAGACGAGCACGAGGCGCGCATGCCGCGTCTCGGCGAGGTGTCGCGCGAACAGAAGGCCGAGGCCGCCCAGGCCGCCGGTGACGAGAACGACCGCGCGCTCGGCCACATCGGCCAATGGCGCAGGCGTCGGCTCGAGCACGAGCGGCTCGTGACCCAGCGCGAAGCGGCCGTCGTCTCGGAGCGCGACGATGGTGTCGTCCTCGTCGCGCGTCCCGACGAGCTCGCCCTCGAGGCGCGTCGCGAGGGCATCGAGCGCGGCGCTCGGATCACGTCGCGGCGTGAAGGGGTCGAAGAGCGAGAGGCCGGAGGCTCGTGCTTCGTGGGGCAGACGCACGTCCACGAGGCGCGAGCGGCACGGCGAGAGCTCCCGCGGGATGACACGCACGGGCCCGATGGCGGTGGCCTTCTCCGGGTGGGGCAACGCCTCGCTCTCGCGCTCGAGGCCGTCGATCGCGAGGGTGCCGTTCGTGATCACGGTGAGGCTCGCCGGCACCGGCAAGCTCTCTTCGCTGATCGCCTGCGCGAGGAAGAGAAGGCTGTAGAAGCCGCGCTCCTGGTTGCGATGGAAGAACGAGGAGCCCGGTCGGAACGACTCGTCCGCGGTGGTGAGCCACAGGTGCGCGACGTGCTGCGGCGCGAGCCCGCGCGCGACGAGATCACGAACCAGCGCGACGTAGCCTTCCCGTCCTCGCTCGGGCGCGAGCGTGTACGTGCGCTCGCTCGTGCGGGCGAACGTGTCGCCCTCGTGCACGGTGACCACCGAGTCGCCGCGAGCCTCGAG
>JAFLCL010000277.1 GCA_017303575.1 Deltaproteobacteria bacterium | reverse complement strand
GGGGCCGAGCGCGCGCGTCCCGCCCACCGCGGTCGCGAGCGCGAGGGCACACGCGGCGTTGCGCGCGGCGCCGTCGCCGAAGAGATGCAGCGTGAGCTCGACGTCGGTGCTCGTCGCGCCCTCGGGCGGACGGATCGCGTAGCGGCACTCGGAGGCGCCGTCCGGGAGCGCGCGACGCGACACGAGCCGAACATCGGCCGTCTCGTGTCGCCCGGTGCCGAGGTGGATCGGTGCGGGCGATCGCTGCGCGAGCGGCACCACGAGCCGGTCGTCGACGGTGTAGATCGCCGCCGAGATGCGGCCGCCGATCGGGCGCGAGCTGAGCGCGGCCAGGAGCGAGGCCTTCTCCTCGGCGACGGCCTCGATCGATCGCATGCCCTCGGTGTGCACGGCAGCGACGGACGTCACGATGCCCACGTTCGGACGCACGATCCCGGCGAGCGTCCCGATCTCGCCTGGCACGTTCATGCCCACCTCGAGCACCGCGGCGGTGTGCGAGGGATCGAGCGTGAGCAGCGTCAGCGGCACGCCGATGCGGTTGTTGAGGTTGCCGCGGGTCTTGAGCGTGCGGTGACCGAGCGCGTCGAGCACGGCGCCGCACATCTCCTTCGTCGTCGTCTTGCCGACCGAGCCCGTGATCGCGACCACGAGGCCGAGCGCGCCCTCGCGCTCCATGCGCTCGCGGTGGAAGCTGCCGAGCGCGCCGAGCGCCACGAGGGTGTCGGGCGCGATCACGTACGAGACATCGGCCGCGCGCGCGGCCGCGAGACCGCTCTCGTCGCTCGCGAGGATCGCGGATGCTCCCTGCGCGATCGCCTGATCGAGGAAGCGGTGGCCATCGAAACGATCGCCGCGCAGCGCGACGAAGAGGTTGTCCCGTGTGATCCCGCGTGTGTCGGTGGACACGCCACGGATCAACCGTGATCCGCGGTGGATCACGCGCACGTCCTCGAGCGAGGCGAGCTCGTCGAGCGTGAACGGTGCCTGGTTCGAGGGCAGAGCGGTGGCCATCACGGACCTCCCGCGGCGGAGGCCGCACCACCGAGACGAGCGAGCGCGGCGCGCGCTTCCTCCCGGTCGTCGAAGTGGACCTTTCGTGATCCGAGGATCTGGTAGTCCTCGTGGCCCTTGCCCGCGATGAGCACCGTGTCGCCCGCGCGCGCAGCGCCGATCGCGAGCCCGATGGCCGCGCGCCGATCGACCTCGACGGCGTAGCCGCGCGTCGTGGTCGACAGAGCGTCGACCTCGACACGGGGGATCCCGCTCGACACCACGCCGGGCTCGATCTCGTCGACGATCGCGCTCGGCACCTCGGTGCGCGGGTTGTCGCTGGTGATCACCGCGATGTCGGCGCCCTCGGCCGCGGCGCGCCCCATCAACGGACGCTTGCCTCGATCGCGATCCCCACCGCAGCCGAACACCACGAAGAGGCGCGAAGGCGTCAGCGGGCGCAGCGCCGCGAGCGCGTTCGTGAGCGCGTCGGGCGTGTGCGCGTAGTCGACGAGCACAGCGAGATCACGATCGGTCTCGACTCGCTCGAGGCGACCGGGCGCACCCTTGATCCGCGAGAGCGCGCCCGCGATGACGTCGAGCTCGATCCCCCCGCGGGCAGACTCCAGCGCGCCCATGGTGGCGGCGGCGAAGAGCAGGTTGTCGAGGTTGTGCGCGCCCACGAGCGGCGAGCGGAGCGCGAGCGATCCCCAGGGCGTCGTGATGTCGCCCACGATCCCCTCGCGCGTGCTCGACCACGTGCGCGGCTTGATGTCGGCGGCGGCCGAAGGATCACGTGAGACGCGCAGGAGCGAGCGACGCGTGTCGCTCGCGATCACGCCCGACACAGCGCTCGCGAGGCGCGCGCCCCACGCGTCGTCGACACGAACGATCGACACGCGCGGCGAGAGATCGAGGAAGAGCCGGGCCTTCGCCTCGAAGTACGCCTCCATGCTCTCGTGGAAGTCGAGGTGGTCCTGCGTGAGGTTCGTGAAGACGGCGACGTCGAAGGTGAGCGCGTCGCAGCGATGCAGCGCGAGCGCGTGGCTCGAGACCTCCATCACGAGGTGGCTCGCGCCGCGGTCGATCATCGCGCGCAGAAATCGCGAGGTCGTGTCGGCCTCGGGGGTGGTGAACGCCGCCGTCTCGCGGAAGCCGCCGGGGCCACGGAGCTCGACGGTGCCGATCAGCGCAGGCGCGTAGCCCGCGAGCGTGAGCGCCTCGTCGGTGATCCACGTGGTGGTGGTCTTGCCGTTCGTGCCCGTGACACCGATCACCGGCACGGCGCGCGAGGGCTGGCCGTAGACGAGCTCGGCCACGGCGCCGAGCGCCTGGCGCGCGTCGTCCACGATCACCAGCGGCACCGAGCATGCGAGCTCGCGATCGGCGAGCACCGCGCGTGCGCCCTTGTCGATCGCGGTGTCGACGAAGCGCGCGCCGTCCGAGCTCTCGCCTCGGATCGCGACGAAGAGATCACCGGGCTCGATCGCGCGCGAGTCGTGGCGCACGCCCGAGACCTCGGTGCGTGCGTCGCCGCGGATCGATCGCACGAGGCCGGTCGTGCGGAGCTGTTCGAGCGCGAGGCTCACGGGCGCCTCCGTCGACGTGCCGGCGCGGCGGGGGCCGGTGGCGCAGGCGCGGGGGCGGGAGCCTCCTCCACGACCTCGGCCTCTTCGGTCTCGATCGAAGGACGACCGAGCACCACGCGCACGATCGAGCCGCGCGTCGCGATCGATCCATCCGGAGGATCCTGCGCCGCGACGACGCCCGATCCCTCGAGCTGCGCGGTGAGACCTGCCTCGGCGAGCGAGCGCATGACCGCGCGCGCGGTGAGGCCCGTCAGCCCGGGCACCCGAGTCTCGCCCTCGGCGGGCTCGCGCGTCTCCGTCGCGGCGACACCTGCATCCGCGCTCTCGTCCGCGCTTCCCACGGCGGCGACGGGGCCTTCGGTGCGTCCCACGTGACGACGCGCGGCGCGCTGCTGCTCACGCTCGGCACGCGCACGAGCGCGGGCGCGATCCTCGAGCGCCTCGAGCGCATCCCCGCTGCCCGCGGGCGGTACGCCGAGGTGACGCATCGTCGACTCGCCGACGCGACGGAACACCGGGCCTGCGACCACGCCGCCGTAGTGGTCGATGATCGGCTCCTGGATGATCACCGCGATGACGGCGCGGGGCGACTCGGCGGGCACGAAGCCCACGAACGACGAGAGCCAGTGCGTGTCGTCGTAGCCAGCGCGCGACGTGCTCGCCATCTGCGCGGTGCCGGTCTTGCCGGCCACGAGGTAGCCGTCGATCGCGGCCTCGGCGCCGGTGCCTTCGTCGCTCGTGACGGCGGTGAGCATGTCGCTCACGAGGCGCGCGGTGTGCGCGGGCATCACCTGGCGTCGGACCTCGGGCGTCGTCTCTTCGACGAGGTTGCCTCGTCCGTCCTCGACCCGACGGATGATCGTCGGTCGCATCAGGCGACCGCCGTTCGCGATGGCGGCCATGCCGGTCGCGAGCTGGATCGCCGTCACGCTCATGCCCTGGCCGAAGCCGATGGAGGCGAAGTCGCGCTCGTACCAGCGGCTGTGGTGACGGAAGGTGCCCGCGACCTCACCCGGCAGCGGCAGCCCCGTGGTCTGCCCGAAGCCGAATCGGCGGAACGAGCGGTACAGGCCCTGACGACCCAGGCGCATGCCGATCTGCGCGCTGCCGATGTTGGAGCTGTGCGCGAGGATCTCGGCCGGCGTGAGCAAGCCGTTGGCGTGCGTGTCGGTGATCTGTCGCTCGCCTTCGACGACGGTCCAGCGGCCGTTCATGCAGTCGATCTGCTCGCTCGGTCGCAGCACGCCGCCGGCGAGCGCGCTCGCGATGGTCATCGGCTTGATCGTCGAGCCGGGCTCGAAACGATCGGTGATCGCGCGAAAACGTCGGTGCGAAGGGGGCGAGTCTCCCGGCGAGTTCGGATCGAACGTGGGGTAGCTCGCCATCGCGAGGATCTCGCCCGACTGCGGATCCATCACCACGATCGATCCCGCCGCCGCCTCGAAGGTGCGGATGGAGAGCGCGAGCTCACGCTCGGCCACGTGCTGGAGGGTCTTGTCGATCGTGAGGTAGACGTCCTCGCCGAGCGAGGCGTGGTCGTCGAGCAGCTGCTCGGAGAACACCACGCGACCACGACGATCGCGCAGCGCGGGCACCGAGCTCGTGGTGCCGCGCAGGCGCTCGTTCATCGAGAGCTCGAGGCCCTCGATGCCGTCTCCGTCGACGTTCGCGAAGCCCAGGATGTGCGCGCCGAGCTCGCGGTTGGGGTAGTAGCGGCGCGCCTCGCGGGTGACGGTGACGCCCGGGATCTCGAGCGCGTCGACCGCGGCAGCCTCCTCGGGCGTGACCTGTCGCTCGAGCCACACGAAGAGCCGATCGCTGCCGAGCCGCGTCTGCACGCGCTCGGCGTCGATGCCGAGGACGCGCGAGAGCTGGAGCGACGCGAGCGACACGTCGACGTGCTCGGTCCGCATCAAGCGAGGGTTGGCGTAGACGCTGTCGGCATCGACGCTGACCGCGAGCTCGGCGCCGTGCCGATCGAAGATGGTGCCGCGCCGCGGTGCGAGCCTCACGTCGCGCAGCTGCTGGTGCTCCGCGGTGGTGCGGTGCTGCTCGCCCTCGATGATCTGGAGCTTGTACGCGCGGGTGAGCACGGCCGCGGCCCCCGAGAGCAGGAGCACGCAGAGCAGCGCCATGCGCACGCGCATCCAGCGACGCGCGCGCGCCTCGGGCGCTTCCGTCACCACGGGCTTGGCCTCGGTCTCCGCTGCAGCGGGCACGGGCGTGGTGCGACGCGCGACGTTGCGCGCTGGCGCCTGCGGACGAGTGAGCGCCGGCACGGGCGCGGCAATGCCGGGCACGCGCGGGCTCATCGCATCCTCCCGGCCGCCGCACGTCGTGCGCGCGCGCCGAGCGTCACCACGCGATCGGGCGAAGGCAGATCCATGCCGAGGCGTCCGCGCGCCACGGCCTCCACACGATCGGGCGCGCGCAGCGTGGCCGCCTCGATGGCGAGCAGGCGCTCCTGCTCCACCAGACGTCGCTGCTCCTGACGCGCGAGGTCCACGTCGTAGCCGAGGCGCACGGTCTCGAAGCGCAGCGCGAGGTGCGCGACGAACGCGAGCGCGGCCGCGCAGATGGCCGCGATCCACAGGGCGACGAAGCGACGCTTCATGGGCTCACCTCCGCGGGATCCTCTGCGCGCGGTAGGCGCTTGGCCCCGCGGAGCTTGGCGCTGCGCGAGCGCGGGTTGTCGCGTGCCTCGTCCTCGTTCGCCTCGATCGGCTTCTTGCCGATCACCTCGAGCCGCGGGTCGGCCTTGAGCGCGTGCTTGACGGGACGATCCTCGAGCGAGTGGAAGCTGATGATCGCCGCGACACCGCCGTCCACGAGCACGTCGGGCAGCGCGTCGAGCAACGCCTCGAGCTCACCGAGCTCCGCGTTCACCACGATGCGGAGGGCCTGGAAGCTGCGCGTCGCAGGGTCGATGCCCACGCGTCGCGGGCCGGTCACGCGCCAGATCGCGCGCGAGAGATCGAGCGTGGTCTCGAGGCGACCGTCGGCCTCCGCGCGCTTGATCGATCGCGCGATCGGCCGTGACTTGCGCTCCTCGCCGTACTGGAAGAGCACGTCCGCGAGCTCGCGCTCGTCCATGTCCGCGATCACCTCGCGCGCGGTCTTCCCGCTCGAGGTGTCCATGCGCATGTCGAGCGGGCCCTCGCTCTTGAACGAGAAGCCACGCTCGGCCGTGTCGAGCTGAGGCGAGCTCACGCCCAGATCTGCAACGAGCCCATCGACGCGCGGCGTGCCGGCGCTCGCGAGGTGTGCGCGCAGGCCCGAGAACGCGCCGTGCACGAAGCGCACACGCTCTCCGAAGCGCGACAGGCGCTCGCGTGTCTCGCGGATGGCCGTCTCGTCGCGATCGATGCCCACCAGGCGTCCGCTCGGCGCGCTCGCCTCGAGGATCGCCTCGGCATGACCACCGCGACCGAGCGTGACGTCCACGTACACGCCGCCGTCGCGCGGCGCGATCAGACGCAGGACGTCGTCTCGCAGCACGGGCACGTGCGCCTTCGCGATCGCGTCGAGTGCGTTCGTGCTCACAGGCCCAGCTCCGCGAGGCGCTTGCCGATCTCGAGGCGCTTGTCCTCCGTGGCGATCGCGGCGTGACGCGCGGCCGCGAAGCGCTCCTTCGACCAGAGCTCGAGGTGATCGCCCATGCCCGCCCACAGCGCCTCGCGCTCGAGGCCTGCGAAGTCGCGCAGCTCCTTGGGCACCAAGAGGCGCCCGAGCTTGTCGACCTCGACCTCGACAGCGCTCGAGACGTAGAGGCGACGGATCATCACGACGGAGGGATCGAACTTCGGGAGCGAGGCGAGCTTCTCCTCGAACGCGAGCCACTCCTTCATCGGGTACGCGAGCAGGCACGGGTCCACGCCCGACGTCACGACGATGCGGAGCTCGCCGCTCGAGCCTGCGTGCGAGAGCGGATCGCTCGCGAGCTGATCGCGGAAACGCGAGGGCACGGATGTGCGGCCCTTCGCGTCGATCGCGTGCTCGTGATGCCCTCGGAACACCGCTCAGCCTCGTCTCCGTGGCTCGGCTGGCTTCGCTTTGGGCTCGCGATCCTCGCGATCACACTGCTTGCCACCGTTTGCCACCGGGCCGGAAGCTAGAGGGCGACGGAGGGGTGTGTCAACTTCCTTCGTGCAGGAATTTGACGAGAATCGTCAGCGTCCGGCACGAGTGGCAAACGGTGGATCGAGGAGCTCCGCGTCGTCACGGATCGGATGTTCATGTAGGTGCGATCGCGAGCGCGACTTTTCGACGAGCGCGCCGTGTCGCTACGCTGCGGGCGCGATGAGCGACGAGGTCGAGAAGGTGGACGAGGCGAGCCAGCCGTCCGCGCCGGTGCCCGAGCCGAGCCCCACCGAGAGCGGTGCGAGCGCATCGAGCGACGCGGATCCGATCGAGGCGGCGTGGGCCCAGGTCGAGGCGAGCTGGGAGAGCGCCGAGGCCCACAAGAAGTTCCTCGTGCTGTGCGACTCCTTCGATCGGCTCGCGGAGGCGGGGCGTCGCTACCGCGCGGTGAAGGACGCGGATCCGAAGCGTCGCGTCGAAGCCGAGAAGCGGATCGAGGAGCTGCTCGGCCTCGCGATGGTCCGCGTGCGTGTCGACAAGGTGGAGCCCGGCAAGGTGCGGTCACGCGTCGAGTGGATCGCGCTCGGTGTGTCCATCGTGCTCGTGTCGGCTGCCGTCGTCTCGATGCTGCGCATGCTCGGCCACTGAAACTCGTGTTGCCGCGCGGCGCGGCGAGCCGATACCATCGCCGTCCGGCCGCGTGGTGGCCGGCCTCGAGATCGCCGATCGGAGATGGAGCGTTGCAGCTCGACTTCAAACAGCGTGAGCTGACGATCAAGCTCGTCTATTACGGGCCGGCGCTCAGCGGAAAGACGACGAACCTCCAGGCGATCCACGAGCTGGTGTCGCCGGAGTCGCGCGGTCGCCTCATGACGCTCGAGACGAAGGACGACCGCACGCTGTTCTTCGACCTGCTTCCGCTCACCGTGATGGCGGGCAAGGGCCTCCAGATCCGCGTGAAGCTCTTCACGGTGCCCGGTCAGGTCATCCACAACGCGACGCGACGCTTGGTGCTGCAGGGCGCCGACGGCATCGCGTTCATCGCGGACTCGCAGAAGAGCGAGACGAACGCCAACAAGGCCGCGTTCCTCAACCTCCGGCAGAACCTGACGGAGAACGGCCTCGACGCGGCCAAGATGCCGCTCGTCATCCAGTTCAACAAACGCGACATGCCCGAGGTCCGCAGCGACTCCGAGATCGACGAGATGGCGCGCAAGGGCCGCGAGCCGGTGTTCAAGGCCATCGCGCTGCGCGGGCAGGGCGTGATCGAGACGCTCGTGGGGCTCTTCGAGCTGACGTGGCGACGGCTCGAGAAGGATCACCAGCTGGGGCAGAAGTTCGGCGTCGAGGAGACGCAGCTGCTCGCGGACGTGCGCGCCAAGCTGGGCGTCAAGCGTGTGGCGCGCGAGGCAACACGATGAGCGCAGCCGACGCGGAGGCGGTGCTCGCGGATGCGCTGTCCGCCGGATCGCTGGAGCTCGGTGAGGTCGCGCGGCTCGAGGAGGTCGTCGATCGCCGTGCGCTGGGCGAGGTCTGCCGCTCGTTCTTCGAGCTCTTCTCGATCCCCGTTCGCGTGTTCTCGAGCGAGGGCGCGCTCCTCGCGGACGCCCACGAGGAGCAGGAGATCTGCCGCTACGTGAACACGCTCGGCAACGGTCGCCGCGCGTGCTCGAAGCTCGTCTCGGAGGTGAAGGGCATCGACCCCGAGGCAGGCGCCGTCACACATCCCTGCTTCACGGGCGCCGAGTACCGCATCGTCCCGATCGTCTATCAGGGGCGCCGCCTCGGCCGCTTCGTCGTCGGTCCGTACATGCCCGCCGAGCGGCGCGAGGTGCCGCGCTCGCTTCTCGTGCTCGACGCGCGCTTGGACGGCGAGGCTGCGCGTGCGGCGCTGCAGGAGATGCCGCGCGTGCGCGCCGAGACGATCCAGCGCATCGGCGATCACCTCGCGCGTGTGCTCGATCTCATCCTCTTCAGCGGTCACCGCGCCTTCCTCACGAGCAACATGCACCTCGCGAGCGTGAAGGAGAGCTTCCGCGAGCTGGTCGACAAGAACACGCAGCTCCAGCAGGCGGTCGATCGCCTGCGCGAGCTCGATCGCCTGAAGTCGAACTTCCTCGCCACGGTGAGCCACGAGCTGCGCACGCCGCTCACCTCGATCATCGGCTACAGCGACATGCTCGGATCGGGCATCGGGGGCGAGCTGACCGAGGAGCAGGCCGAGTTCGTCGAGACGATCCACGGCAAGGGCGAGCACCTGCTCGCGCTCATCACGAGCCTCCTCGACATGAACAAGCTGGAGCAGGGCACCATGCGCCTGCACCGCGAGATCATGCCGGCGCGCGCGCTGATCGACGACCTGCAGAAGACGCTCGCGCCGAGCGCGGCGAAGAAGGGCGTGATCCTCGTGACCCAGGTGGGCGAGGGCACGGGCACTGTCTTCGTCGATCCCGTCCGCATCAAGCAGGTGCTCTTCAACCTCGCCGAGAATGCGCTGAAGTTCACGCCCAAGGGCGGCACCGTGCGCTTCACGGCGAACGTGACGGAGGCGGCCTCGGACGACGACGGCTTCGGCTCGGTGCTCTTGTCGGTGCCGCGACGCGCGGTGGAGATCGGCGTGATCGACTCGGGCATCGGCATCGCGCCGGGCGAGCACGACAAGATCTTCGACGCCTTCTACCAAGTCGATGGATCGAGCACGCGTGAGCACGGCGGCACGGGCCTGGGCTTGTCGATCGCCAAGCGCATCGTCGAGGCCCACGGCGGGACGATCCGCGTCGAGAGCGAGGTCGGCAAGGGCGCGGCCTTCTACCTCACGATCCCCGATCCCGACGATGCGTGAGCGCGGCGCGCGCCGCTTCCTGCCTCGTGACGAGGACGCGTGAGCGCGCACGTCGAGGAGGCGCGGATCGCGAGGCTGCGCCGGATCTTCACGCAGGGTGATGCGCAGGGCATCGAGGTCGACGTGGGCGACGACGCCGCGGTGCTCGCGCCGAGCCTCGGACGCGAGGTGCTGTCGGTCGACGCGCACGTGGAGCACGTGCACTTTCGTCGTGCATGGCTGAGCTCGCGTGAGCTGGGCGCGCGGGCGGCGATGGCAGCGCTGAGTGATCTCGCGGCGATGGGCGCCGAGCCGCGGGTGGTGCTGCTCTCGCTCGCGCTCTCGGACGACGTGACCGACGAGGAGCTCGAGGCGCTCGCGCTCGGCGTGCGGGACGCGTGCGACGAGACCGGCGCGCGTGTGGTCGGCGGAAACCTCGCCCGCGCGAGCGAGATCTCGATCCACACCACGGTGATCGGCCGCATGACGGAGGCGCCGCTTCGGCGAGACGGCGCCAAGGTGGGCGATGGCGTCTACGTCACGGGCACGCTGGGCGCGGCTGCGCTGGGGCTCGCGGCGCTCGAGGCTGGACGGAGCGACACGCTCCTGGCTCCGTTCGTGGCGCGCTGGCGACGACCTCGCGCGCGCGTCTCGGAGGGACGGCGCTTGATCGATCTCGCGAGCGCGGCGATCGACGTGTCCGACGGCCTCGCGCTCGATCTGTCACGCCTCGCCGAGGCGAGCGGTGTGGGCATCGATCTCGACGCGAAGGACCTGCCCCTCGAGCCCGATCACGCGGCCTGCGCGGCGCTCCTGTCGCGCGATCCGATCACGCTCGCGCTCATCGGTGGCGAGGACTACGAGCTCGCGTTCACAGCGCCGCTCTCGAGGGCGCTCGCGGGCCTCGCCACGCGCATCGGCTCGGTGGTCGCACGGCCCGGCGTGGTCGCGACGGACGCCTCGGGGCGACCGCTCGAGGTCGCGGGCTTCGATCACTTCGCGCGTCGTGCCACGTCCGCGGGCTGAGGGAGGATCCGCTTCAGGATCTTCTGGAGGCCGAAGCGTGAGAGGCCGAGCGCGCGCGCTGTGTGCGTGCGGTTGCCGCGATGACGCTCGAGTGTCTCGAGCACCACCTCGCGGGTGAGGGCGCCGCGCAAGGCGTGGAGCGACGACGGCTCTTCGGGGGGAGCGGAGAGCGTGTCCCCCGCGAGCGCTGCGACATCGAGCACGTCGCCGTCCACGCGAAGCAACGCTTCCGTCAGCGTGTGCTCGAGCTCGCGCACGTTGCCGGGCCAGCGCCGGGCGCGCAGCGCATCCCTCGCGCGCGACGAGAGGCGCACGCCTCGACCGCTCCGCGCGAGGAGGCGATCGACGAGGACGTCGAGATCCGTGGGCCGATCGCGCAGCGGCGGCACACGCAGCACCGCGCCCGCGACGCGGTAGTAGAAGTCCTCGCGCAAGAGACCGGCCGCGATCGCGTCTTCCGGCGCCAGACGCGTGGCGGCGATCAGGCGCACCTCGACGCGTCGTGCGCGGCTCGCGCCGAGCGGCCGCACCTCACCCTCGACGAGGATGCGGAGGAGCTTGGCTTGGGCCTCGAGCGGGAGATCCTCGACGCCGTCGAGGAACAGCGTCCCACCGTTCGCGAGCTCGAAGAGCCCCTTGCGCGCGCCCTCGGCGCCGGTGAACGCACCGCGCGTGTGGCCGAAGAGGGCGGCGTCGGCCAGCGGCCCCCTGAGCGCCCCTGCTCGCTCGGCCACGAAGGGCTCGTGTCGTCGCGCGCTGGCGCGGTGGATCGCGCGCGCCAGGAGGTCCTTGCCGACACCGCTCTCGCCGACGACGAGCAGCGGGAGCTCGGACGCCGCGAGCCGGCGTGTCTCGTCGATCAAGCGTGCTGTGATCGCATCGGCGTGCACGAACGACGCGAACGGATCGGTCGCCTCGCCTTCGTTCGTCTCTGCGCGGAGCCGAGCCAAATCGGCCTCGACGGTGGCGCTGTGCTGCTCTGCGCGGCGCTCGCGGGCGCGAGCACGACGCGACTCGACGCGCGCGGCGAGCAGGGGGCCGGCGACCTCGACCAGCGCCCGCAGCGCGGAGACCACGGAAGGATCGAAGGCCCCGGCCCTGAGCGGATCGTCGACCACGAGCACGCGACGGGGCCCGCGTCGCGGGAGGATCTCGAGGGCGACGACGCTCCGCAGC
>JAFLCL010000276.1 GCA_017303575.1 Deltaproteobacteria bacterium | reverse complement strand
GGGCGCGCGCAGACCCGGCGACGTCGCGCTCGAGGGCGGAGGCGGTGGTCGTACCGAGGCCCTCTCCGTCGAGGTCGTCGCGCTGGGGCCGTCGAGCAGTGCGTCGAGATCCCGATCGAGACGAATCCCGGTGGAGGCGTCCTTGCGGGGCGACGCGCCTGCGGTCTGGGCCGACCCGGTCGACGGCGCGTTGCGCGTCGCAGCGGTACCGGCTGCGGTCAGCGCCTGGTTCTGCTGTGTCGTTCCGGCGTTGTCCTCGATCTCGTCGAGGAGGACCTCCATGGTCGAATCGCGCCGGTCCGAGCTCATCGCCCGATGATGCCCGGTCCGCCCAGGAGAACGAAGCAGATCCAGCGGAACGAAGCAGATGCGCCCATCGTCAGGCGACGAGATCGAGCTCCAGATCCTGCAGCTGATCACGAAGCTTCTGCTTGGCGCGCGCCTCGAGCTGTCTCGCGCGCTCGCGCGAGACGCCGAGGGTGCGACCGATGGACGCGAGCGAGGCCTCTTCGTCCTGGAGGAAGCGCTGCTCGAGGATGTAGCGCTCGCGCGCGTCGAGCTCGCCGAGCGCCTCGTGGAGGCGTCGTCGCGCGACGGTCATGGACTCCTCGTCCGCGAGCTCGGCCTCGGCGGTGGGACCACCGCTGTCGAGGGTGTCGAGCAGCGTCGCCCCCGAGTCGTGGAAGACCTGCGCGTCGAGCGACACGTCCTTCGCGTCGATCCGACGCAGCATCTCCTCCATGCGCTCGGACGTCGTGTCGAAGCGCTCGGCCAGCAACGCCGTGCGCTCGTCGGGGTCGATCGAGAGGTTGCCGATGCGCGCTCGCTCGCGGCGCAGCCGGAAGAAGAGCTTCGAGCGGAGCGGACCGGTCCCGCCGCCCACGAGGCTCGAGGCGCGCACGACGAGGTCGAGGATCAGCGCGCGGATCCAGTAGCTCGCATAGGTCACGAAGCGCGTGCCGCGCTCGGGGTCGAACTTCCGCGCCGCGATCATCAGCCCGAGGTTGCCCTCGGCGATCAGGTCCGCGAGACGGATCGCGTAGCGTCGGTACTTGATGGCCACCGCCACCACGAAGCGGAGGTTCGCGCGCACCAGCTTGTCGCGCGCCTTGTCGTCGCCGGCGGCCGCAGCCACCGCGATCTCGTGCTCGGCTTCGCGCTCGAGGAGGGGGATCTGCCGCACCTCTTCGATGTACCGAGTCAGTCCCGCATCGTCCGAGCTCCACGCCATCGCTGCCTCCGATTAGGCAGACGTTACGTTACGGAACTTTTGACAGCAATGGGGAAGTCGGTGTGCCTCGCCAGGTGGGCAGGGCCGTAGGGGCGAGCGACGGAACGCGAAGAGCCCGCCGAGGCGGGCGCTTGTGCGGGGACGAGGGGTCGAGGGCTCAGGCCGAGAACGACGAGCCGCAGCCGCAGGTGCTCTTCGCGTTCGGGTTCTGGAACTTGAAGCCCGCGCCGTGGAGGCTCTCGACGTAGTCGATCTCCACGCCCTCGAGGTACTGGAAGCTCATCATGTCGACGTACATCGAGATGCCGTGCGACTCGAACTTCTGATCGAGATCGGAGATCTCGTCCTCGAAGAAGAGGTCGTAGCTGAAGCCCGAGCAGCCTCCGCCGATGACGCGGACGCGCAGGCCTTGCTCTCCGAGGCCTTCGGCCTGGCGGATCTCGCGGACCTTCTCGGCTGCCTTCGTCGTCAGGTGGAGACCCGAGCGCTCCGTGCCCTCGGCGCTCTGGCCCTCGGGCTTCGTCTCGGTCGCGGTGTGCGTGTGCTCGGTCGTCGCTTCCATGGCCACCTCGGGAGCGGACGCGCGCCGTGCGGTCCTGCTCGAAGCCGCGAGTATAGAGGTGCCGTTACGGGATGGCCAGGGCCAGCCAGCCCCCTGTTCGTTCAGCCCTCGCCCGAGTGACGGCCGGCGAGCACCACGCCGCCGTCGACGAGGATCTCCTGACCCGTCACGAAGTCGGCCTGCGCGAGGTAGACGACGGCCTCGGCCACGTCTTCTGCCGTGCCGAGCCGCTGCACCAACGTGCGCGACGCGAGCGTCGATCGCTCCGCGGCGTCCATCGACTCGGGCGCGAGCACGGTCCCGGGCGCGACGGCGTTCACGCGCACCTCGGGCGCGAGCTCGATCGCGAGCGCGCGCATGAGCTGCTTCGCCGCGCCCTTGCTCACCACGTAGGGCAGGTGGTTCGCGTACGGCAGCGAGGCGCTCGTGCAGGTGATCAGGACGACGTTGCCCCCGCGCGCGCGCAACGTCTCTCGCGCCTCGTGCACGAGCGAGAGCGAGGCACGCACGTTGAGCGCCATCGCGCGATCGAACGCGTCCTCGTCGACAGCGTCGAAGTCCATGCGCTCGAAGCTCGCCGCGCTCGAGACGAGCACGTCGATGCCGCCGAGCGCGTCGATCGTCTCGCGTACGAGCCGACGGCACTCGCTCGCGCGCGAGAGGTCACCCGACACCACGAGGGCGCGCTGGCCTCCTTCGAGCACCATCTTCGCGATGCGCTCGCACTCGTCGCGGCTCGTGTGGTGGTGGAGGGCGAGGCTCATGCCCTTCGCCGCGAGCGCACGCGCGATCGCGCTGCCGACGCGACGTCCTGCGCCCGTGACCAGCGCGACGCGACCTTCGAGCGAGCGGCTCATCCGTACCGCGCCGCGAGCTTCTGACAGAGCGCCTCGAGGTGACGGCGATCGGTCTCGTCGAAGGCCGCCGGATCGTCGGAGTCCACGTCGAGCACCGCAAGCACACGATCGTCGGCGACGAGCGGCACCACGATCTCCGATCGCGTGGAGGAGCTGCACGCGATGTGACCGGGAAAGGCCTCGACATCGGGCACGAGCTGCGTCTCACGCGTGCGCGCAGCGGCGCCGCAAACGCCCTTCGCGAACGGGATGCGCAAGCATCCGTGCCCGCCTTGGTAGGGGCCGACTGCCAACAGCTCGGGCGCGATGGTTCGGTAGAAGCCGGTCCAGTGGAAGTAGCCGAACGCGTGATGGAGCTCGCACACGACGGTGCTCATCGCGGCGACCCAGTCGTTCTCGTCCTCGAGCAGCGCGTCGATCGAGAGCGCGACGCGCTCGTAGGCCTCGGTCTTGGCGTCCGACGACGCACCGAACGGGATGGGCGGATGAAGAGGCGCGCTCATGTGGGCGGATGATGCGAGGCGCGCTCCACTTCGTCACGTCGCGAGGGCGCGCGGTCTTGTCACGGAGACTCGTGCCCCCACCGCGTCGCTGGTGTCCAAGGTCTCCGCGAGGTGGCGGCTCGAGCATCCACACGACCTCGCTCCATCGCGACACCTCTCGGAAACCCTTACGTTCCAAGGGTTCACGCGATCGACACGCAGGGCACGGCTTTCGCTCAGCGTGAAGGACGACGACGGGCTCCGCTCGTCCTCTCTTTCCACCTTCGGAGGCACTGAATGTCGAGCAGCGAACGAATCGGTCGATCCACGTCCACCCGCGTCACGAGCTCGCTCGTCGTCTCGATCGGAGTGGTGGCCGCGGCCGTCGCGGGCTGTGGACCGTCGCGGGACCGAACCGACAGCGGCATGGCCAGCGAGATCGACGCGCCGTTCGCGCCCGGCACCGATGCGTTCGTCGCGCCCGGCACCGATGCGCGCGTGACGCCTGGCACCGACGCGTTCGTCGCGCCTGGCACCGACGCTCGCGTGACGCCCGGCACCGACGCGTTCAGCCCGATGGGCACGCTGTGCGAGAACACCTGCGAGAGCGCGAACGACATGGAGTGCGACGACGGCGGCCCCGACTCGCTCTACGACGTGTGCGAGTTCGGCACCGACTGCGCCGACTGCGGCCCGCGCGATCCCGCGAGCTGCACCCCCGACTGCACCGATCGCACCTGCGGCAGCAACGGCTGCGGCGGCACCTGCGGCACGTGCACTTCGCCCGCGGAGTGCGTGGCGGGCAACTGCGAGACGTGCACGCCGGACTGCGAAGGCCTCACGTGCGGAGACGACGGCTGCGGAGGCAGCTGCGGCGAGTGCACCGGGACCGCGACCTGCGACGGCGGCGTGTGTCGCACGCCCGACTGCGCGGGCCGCGTGTGCGGACCCGACGGCGCGGGCGACTACTGCGGACCGATGGCGGGCGATTGCCCCGACGGCCAGGGCTGCCGCGACGGAGCGTGCGTCGCGTGCGACTGCACCGGCCGTTCGTGCGGCACGCTCCCGGGCTGCGCGGACTCGTGCGGCGACTGCCCCGTCGGCATGGACCTCTGCGATCGCCTGACGGGGACGTGCTCCGCCACGGCGACGCCAGCCGGCTGCAACAACACCTGCCGCTTCTCGGGTGACAACGAGTGCGACGACGGCCGCACCGGCGCGCACACGAGCCTCTGCGAGCCGGGCACCGACTGCGCCGACTGCGGCCCGATGTGATCGACTGACGGATCGAGAAAGGTCCCACGCGCGCGCTCGTCGACTCGATGTCGGCGGGCGCGTGCTCATTTCACGACGGGCGAGGTGAAGGCCGCGTGCCCGACTCCAAGGCGCGTCGACGGCGTACGCTTCTCCGATGTCCGACGCCGATGACACCTACAGCGGGATGGTCGCCGACGCCGTGCGCGAACGGGCTGGTGCGTCTCGCTACGAGCCGGAGGTGCGACGGCCGCTCGTGATCGACGGCGTGATCCGTCCCACGAAGCTCGAAGATCTCGAGGCCGCCGATCTCCTCCACTTGCGCGCGATCTTCGCGGAGCGGCTCGAGAAGCACCTCGCCGATCGCGAGCGAGCGGTCGAGCGTGCGCTCGTGCGGGACGCTGCGAGCGGCGAGATCCTGTACCGGCTCTACACCTGGAACCACGGCGCCGCGTACCTGTTCGACGCGGCGCGCGTTCGACTGGTGGCGCACGCGACGCAGCACACGATCGAGGTGTGGAGCACGGCGCAGCGTCCGCTCTTCTACGAGATGGACCTCGCGCTGGCGCGCCCCGATCACGGCCTGCGTCAGCCGCTCGCCTTCGAGCACTGGAACGAGGGCGCGTGGGACGAGGTGATCGATGAGCAGCCAGGCACCGTCGGCAGCCAGCCCTGGCTCACCGACCTGCTCGCGCTCGACGGCCCCTGAGCCCGATCAGCGGGCGAGGCCGCTCCGCGCGAGGATCGACTCGGTGAAGCTGGCCCGCAGGTAGAAGGCGCGCTTGAGCTGTCGCGTGGGTGCACCGTCGTCGTCGGCGCGTCGCGTGGTGTCCTCGGCGTTCTTGCCCTTGGGGCGGATCTGGAGCGCCACGCCCTCGCTCGCGCGCACCTCACCATGCACGAGGACGCGCTCGGTGAGGTGGGCCCAGTCGTCGGCCAGTACGAGCTCGTCCTCCTCGGTGGGACGCCACACGAACGCGCGACCGAAACGACGCTCGGCGAACCCGCGCACCGTGCGTGACTCGACGGGCACGAAGAGCACGTGCAGGAGCTTCGCGCGCGCGTGCGAGCTCGCCCACGGGAGCTCGAGATCCTTGTCGCTCAACACGGTGACGAACGTGCTCTCCGCTGGCTTGCCGCGCGCATCGACGGGCAGCGTCTTGAGCTCGATGCCGCTCGCGAAGTCGGGCCCCGGCAGCGATCCGCGATCGGCGCCGAGCGCTCGCTCCACGAGGTGCCCGATCGCGCCCTTGCTGCGCGTCGGATCCTTCGGCAGCGGATGCGCGATCTCTCGCGCGAGCTCGGCGATCGACCAGCCCGCGAAGCGATGTGCCCGCGCGAGCAGGCTGGCTTCGTCGTCGTATCGGCGCGGGGGCGTGCTCATCGAGGCGCGCGTGCTGTAGCGCGTCCCCGGAGGACGCGAGGGGTGCGTGATAGCGTGCTCTTCATGTCGCCGATGATGCGGGTCGTGGCCGTGATCGTGGGGCTCGTGACGCTCGGCTTCATGCTCACCTACTCGGGTCCGTACCGCTGGATCGCGGAGCTCCAGCTCGCGCACGGAGGCAGCTACTCGGAGCAGCTCACGCTCGTCGGGACGATGCTCGTGGTGGGGCTTCCGGTGTTCGGTCTCGTCGGGCTCGCCCATCGTTCGCGTGGCTCGGGGGTGACGCACGCGGGGACCTTCGATCGACTGACCCAGAGCCGGCTGGCGCGGGCAGGCGTGATGTTCGGCGTCATCGGGATCGGCGGCGCCGGATGGTTCACCGTCGATCTCGCGACGGTCGGCGATCGCGTGGAGGCCGACCTCGCGACGATCGAGGCGGGTCAGGAGCCGCCGAGCCGCTGGGTCGTGCTGCGCGGTGCGCTTCGACACGACCTCGCGCTCGGCGTGACCGAAGGGAGCCGCGTCACGCACTACATCCCGCTCCTGGCGTCCGAAGCGAGCGCGCCCGTCGTCTACCTCGAGGTCGACGACGGCCTGCTCGCGGATCCCGAGCTCACGTCGGGCGCCTACGAAGGGATCCTCTACGCGAACGATCTTCCGGGCATGCTGCGCACGCAGCTCGAGCGCGGGAACGGCGAGGCCCCGCGGCACTACCGGTTCGACTGGCGCGAGACACCTTCGGGCCTCTGGACCGGCTTCTACGTGTTCGGGGCCTTCGGCCTGATCGGTCTCGTGATGCTCGTGGCTGCGTTCGTGTGGGTGCGCATCCAGTGAGCCCCGCGGGTCACGGCACGGAGCCGCGCTCGGTGGGGTGGCCTTGCTGGATCCACCAGCCGATGCCCTCGTCGAGGATCGCTGCGCGCGAGTGACCTGCGGCGCGCACGGCGTCGACGACGTGGCCCGACGCGCCGTGTGGGCACGCGCAGTAGGCGATCACCCACGTGTCGGGATCGGTGATGTGCGAGACGAGCTGCGTCGCGTCGTAGAAGGGAAAGGGCGCCGCGCCGGGCAAGTGCGACGCGGCCCAGTCCGAGGGCGCGCGCGCGTCGAGGAGGATGAAGCGCTGCCCCGCTTCGATCGCCGCGAGCACGTCGGCGCCCGGCACGAACCGATCGTCGCGCGCTGTGAACTCGGCGCGCGGCGCGTCGGGGTTCAGCACCAGGTGATCGAGATCGGGCGGCGGCGGTCCCATCGGCGCGGCCGGTGGCAGCGTGCGCGGCGCGAGCGTTCGCACGAACGTCGTCAGCGCGTCGATGTCGCTCGAAGAGAGCTCGTCGTCCCAGCCCTGCATCGGTGTGCCGCGACGACCGCGCGCGATCGTGTCGCGCACGAAGCCGTCGTTCGCGGTGCGGAGGAAGACCTCGGAGTTGAGGCTTGTCGCGTTCACGCCTTCACCGAGCGCGCCGTGACAGACCGCGCAGTGCTCGGCGAAGAGCGTGGCGCCGCGCGCCGCATCGCCCTCGATGCGCGTGCCGCTGGTGTCCGCGCGTGGCTCGTCCGTGAGGCTCCGCAGGTACGTGATCATCTCCGCGATCTGCGCGTCGCCCAGCGGGCCGCCACGGTCGCGGTGCCACGCCGACATCGGCGTGCTCGCGTGACCCTCGGCGATCGCCGTGCGGAGGAAGTCGTCGGACGCGACACGCAGGAAGTCCGCGTTGCCCAGCGCGGGCGCGTTGTCGACGATGTAGCCCTCCGCGTTCTCTCCATGACAGAGCGCGCAGTAGCGCACGAAGCTCTCGTGCCCGCGGCGCACGGCGTCCTCGTCGAAGCTCGGATCAGGGAGCGGCGGCGGCGCGCCTGCCTCCTGCGGTTCGGACCAACACGCGGCGAGCCCCAAGAGGGACACCGCGAGCGCGAAGCGCGGAGCGTGGAGACGCACGGGGCGAGCTTGTAGCATCGCTGTCGAGGTGCGCGGGAGCGTCAGGACGCGAGAGCCCGCATCGCGGCGGTGACGCCGACGCCCGGCTCGCACGGGTGCCCGCCTCGCGTGAGCGCACGCTCGAGCGCGCCGATCGTCGTGAGCAGCTCGGCCCGATCGGTCGAGCCCATGTGACCGATGCGGAAGTAGGTGGCCTTGAGGTCGGGGTGCAGGCCTCCCGCGATCACCACGCCTTCGTCGCGCATCGCCTGCGCCAGCGATGCGTCGACGCCGCTCGGGTAGCGCACGGCGGAGAGCGTGGAGGCGCAGATCGCGTCGCGCGCCGGCAGCATCGCGAGCCCGAGCGCTGCGAAGGCCGCGCGGAACGCGCGCGCCACCCGCGCATGTCGCTCGAAGCGGGTCTCCATGCCCTCGCGCACGATGCCTGCGAGGCTCTGATCGAGCGCGCACACGAGCGAGACCGCAGGCGTCGCGAAGTACGCGGGCTTGCCCGCTTCGTAGGCCTGCATGATCGGCAGCCACTCGAGGAGATCGAGGTAGAGCGACGCAGGCGGCGTCTTGCGCGCGCGCCTTCGCGCGAGCGCCGCCTCGGACACCGTGAGCACCGCGAGACCGGGCGGTGCGCCGAGCGCCTTCTGGCTGCCCGTGAGCACCACGTCGATGCCCCACGCGTCCTGTCGGATCACCTCGCCCGCGGCGCTGCACACCGCGTCGAGCACGACGAGCGCGCCGTGCTCCTTGGCGAGCCTCGCGATCGGCTCGACGTGGATGCGTACGCCCGTGGAGGTGTCGACGTGCGTGATCGCGACGAGCGTCGGCTTCGTGGCGCGGATCGCTTCATCGATGGCGTCGATCGACGGGACCTCGCCCGGCGTGGCGCTCACGCGCGTCACCTCGGCCCCGAGGCGCTCGAGGATCGAGGCCATGCGCGCGCTGAAGTAGCCCGTGTCGATCACCAGCGCGCGATCGCCGCGCTCGATCAGGCTGGCGCACGCCATCTCCATCGCGAGCGTGCCCGAGCCTGCGATCACGAAGGGCTGCGCGCTCGGCGCCAGCATCACGGTGCGGAGCGCGGCGATCGCGCGCCCCATCACCGGTACGAAGTCCGGGTCGACGTGGCTCGTGCTGCGCTGTCCCATCGCCGCGAGCACGGAGGGCTCGAGCTCGATCGGGCCGGGGATCATCAGGAGTCGGTGCTCGCTCATGGCCGCAGCGTGAACGCGCTGCGCGCGAACGTCACGAGCGATCGCGGAAGAGGCGCGCGAGTCGATCGAGCACCACCCGACACGCGGGACGCTCCGAGGCCGCGACGCTCGTCACCAGCCACAGCGTGCGGGCTGGGACCGCGGGCAGATCGATCACGTGCGTGAGGCCCGGCTCGCGCTCGCCCCAGAACGACACGAGGGGTACGAGACCTCGGCCCACGCGCGCCGCGGAGACCAGCGCCGGCAGGCTGTTGCTGCTCGCTGCCACCACCAGCTCGGGGCGCGCCGCCAGCCATCGCGCCTCGGGCAGGTGCACGAGCTCGCCCGAGGGCGCGAGCACGCGGTGGCCGGCGAGCTGCCGCACCGTCTTGGGCGTGCCGTGCGCGGAGAGGTAGCCCGGCGACGCGAAGAGCCCGATGCGACCGCGCGCGATCGATCGCGCCTTGAGGTCGGCGCCACGCAGCGGATCGACACGGAGCGCCAGATCGGCCTCGCCGCGCACCAGATCGAGCCTGCGGTTGCCCGCGAGGATCTCGATCGAGAGCGTGGGGTGCTCGTCGAGCAGCGAGAGCAGGCCCGCCTCCACGACGAAGGGCGCGAGAGCGTCGGTCATCGCGAGCTTCACCACGCCGCTCACGCCCCGCGAGGGCGCGAGCTCGCGTGTGATGGCGCTCGAGGCGCTCTCCATGCGCTCGGCGGAGGCCACGGTGCGCTCACCCGCGGGGGTCAGCGTCAGGCCGTCGCGCGTGCGGTGGAAGAGACGGAGCCCCAGCGTGGACTCGAGCGCGGCGAGCCTCCGGCCGACGGTGGTGCGATCCATGCCGAGCTGCTTGGACGCGGCCTGAAGCTGTCCGGTGCGCGCGACCGCGAGGAAGACCCGCACGTCGTCCCAGATCATCGCGCGAGCGTACACCGCACGCCGCGTGCACGGATGCACGTCAGCCGTGCAATCGCGCGCGCGACCGTCGTCGCAGCTCGACGCACGATCGAGCATCGAAGGAGACGCCATGGCGACGACGATGAAGGCCGTGATGCTGACGAAGAAGGGCGGGCCCGAGGTGCTCGAGGTGGTCGAGCTCCCGCTGCCCGCGCCGGGTCCCGGCGAGGTGCGTGTGAAGGTGGAGGTCACGGGCGTGGGCTCCACCGACGTCACCATGCGCACCGGCTACTACCCCTACGCGCCGGCGGTCCCGTTCGTGCCCGGCTACGAGTCGATCGGGGTCGTGGACGCGATCGGCTCGGGCGTCACCTCGCTGTCGATCGGCGATCGTGTGTGCGCGCTGCTCGTGCACGGCGGCTACGCGACGCACGTGGTGCGTGGGGCCGAGCACTGGGTGACGGTGCCGAAGGAGCTCGACGCGAAGGAGGCCGTCTCGCTCGTGCTCAACTACGTGACCGCCTACCAGATGCTCGTGCGCACGGCGAGCGTGCGCGCGGGCCAGACCGTGCTCGTGAACGGCGCCAACGGCGGCGTGGGTCAGGCGCTCCTCGATCTCTGTCGCGCGCTCGACGTGAAGGCGATCGGCGCGGCCTCGAGCAAGCGTCACGACGTGGTGCGCGCGTACGGCGCCACGCCGATCGACGGTCGCGGCGCGCCGCTCGACGTGGGCGTGCACGGTGTGCGGCCCGAGGGCGTGGACGCGTCGTTCGACGGAGTGGGGGGCGCGCAGACGGGGCAGTGCATCTCGGCCACTCGTCGTGGCGGCACAGTGGTCTGGTACGGCTTCGCGGGCACCGGTGGCCTGATGGGCACGGCGCGATCCGCGGCGGCGCTGTTCGCAGGGGCACCGCTGCGCGGACGAGCGGGCGCCTTCTACGGGATCACGCAGCTCTACCGGAAGGATCCCAAGCCCTTCCACGAGGATCTCGGGGCGCTCTTCGCCCTGCTCGGTGCGAAGAAGATCCGGCCGCGCATCGCGGAGACGATGGGGATCCTCGAGGCGCGTCGCGCCAACGAGCGGCTCGAGGCAGGCAACATCGAAGGAAAGATCCTGCTCGTCGCCGACCGGTGAGATCGGCGACGAGCAGGTCTTGCTGTTGTCTGGAGGTGGCGGGAGTCGAACCCGCGTCCGAAGGCGCTCCGCGCCGACTTCTACGTGTGTAGCTCGTGTGTTGAATCGCGCGGGAGAGCGCCCACGAGCAAGCTCTCCCTCACGCTATCGACCTAAGTCTCGCCAGGTCTGCGGTCGCTCAGACTCAGCCAGCCAGTTCAATGACGCCTCCGCGGGAGCACTGGCAGGCTCCTCGCTTCGACGGCTATCGCTAAACCTTTTCAGGCCGCGACAGCGTAGGTGCTGTCGTTCGCACTTACAGATTCCCAGCTATTTTTGACGCCGTTGTTGGGCCCGGCGACACGCGATCTTTGCCTCACTGCCCCCGTCGAAACCGTGACACCCCCGGAGATTCGGGTCGTGCAGGCCCAGACGAAGCGGGGCTCACCGTAGCAGGCATCGCGAGGGATGCTCGCGGCGCGAGCCCCACGGATGGACAGATCCTCCGTGGGTCGGGCGTCCCCGCTCAGGGGGCGAGCACGACGCGGTTCTTGCCCGTGCGCTTCGCGGCGAGGAGCGCGTCGTCGGCGCGTCGTAGGAACGCCTCGGCCGTGCTGGCGCGCGCACAGGCGAGGCCGATCGAGGCGGTGATCGACAGGGAGTCGGGCTCCACGGCGATCGTCTCTGCGGCGAGGCGCTCGCGCACAGTCTCGGCGAGCGCACGCGCGTCGCCCTCGGCGAGGCCGTCGCAGACGATCGCGATCTCCTCCCCGCCGTAGCGGAAGGCGCGTGCGCGC